>JAUZQQ010000077.1 GCA_030950905.1 Mariprofundaceae bacterium | reverse complement strand
AAAGAGTTGGGAAGAGACGTTTCGGCACTTAGTCAGTCAGCAGGAAGACTCAGAAAGCGCATGAGAGACAATGAAGCGTTGCAGAACAAGCAGAAAAGAGTTGTTGAACTCATTAAAACACCCAATTGTCAACACTGACCCGGACTCTGACTGACCCGGACTCTGACCCGGACTCCGGAGTGGCATAGCTACCACACAGCCCGATTCGAGTGACACCGTATTGACGAACCATCTCATCCTTATTGGCACGAAGAAGCTCACAAATTTTGTTTCCATCAAGCATGGTTCAAGCTCCTTTTATAGACTTCTGATGTTGCAGCAAACTGGGGTCTCAGCTACGCAAGCTTATCCACCTACGTGAGTGTTTTTCTCATTAAATCAATGGAACGGAATAATATCTCTTACGCCCGTATGTTTTGCTTTGTCCCACGTTAAGTGAGAACCTCAAAACATCACCTTGGAAACAAAATTTTTCTCACTTGATTGTAATCATCAACATAATGAATAATCATGCCTTTGCACACATGGTCAGGAAACTCTTCCACATCCACCCGATTACCAGCAGGCACAATGGCTTCATGAATATGCATGTGTTTGGCTGCCAACAATTTTTCTCGCAGCCCACCAATCACCAGCACACAGCCTGTCAAGGTTAGCTCCCCTGTCATAGCAACCAAGCGTGGCGCGCGGTTTAAAGCGAGCGAAAGCAATGCCGTAGCCATCGTAATGCCTGCTGATGGCCCATCTTTAGAGATAGCACCCTCAGGAACATGCAAGTGAATGGAACGTTTGCTAAAAAACGTATCGCTTACGCCATAAGATGCGGCGTTGGCCATCAAAAAAGAAAAGGCAATATCCGAAGACTCTTGCATCACTTTGCCCAATCGCCCCGTTGTTTTTAACTCGCGTCGCTCTTGGTGCACGGTGATCGCTTCAACATTCAAGAGCGTTCCACCCATGGATGTCCATGCCATACCAACCGCAGTGCCAACAAGCGTTTGCACCGTATCTTTACGCCTTGGCAGCCCCAAATAATCTTGCACATCTTTCTTTTGAATACGGATGGGCAAAGAAACAGACCCTTCGGCAACCCTGCGCGCCGTGCGGCGTAAAATTTTCTCTAGCTTTTGTTCCAACCTGCGCACCCCCGGCTCACGCGCATAGCGGTCAATAATATAATTTAACGTGGCAGGGGTCAGCTTTACCTCTTTGCGTGAAAACGCATTTTTATCCAACAGTTTTGGCCACAAATGGCGGGATGCAATATGTTTTTTCTCTTCATTTAAATAACCGGGAAGATGAATTACTTCGGCGCGATTGCGCAGTGCTGCTGGAATTTGCCACAAATCGTTGGCCGTCAACAAAAACAATACCCGCGATAAATCAAAACGAACATCCAAATAATGATCCAAAAAATCACAGCTTTGTTCAGGGTCCAAGACCTCCAACAACGCTGAAGCAGGATCACCACGCGCATCTGTGCCAATTTTATCCAGTTCATCAATCATCAATACGGGATTGTCTACCTCGACTTGTTTTAATGCTTGCAAAATCTTGCCTGGCATCGCGCCAATATAGGTGCGGCGATGACCTTTTATTTCTGCCTCATCGCGCATGCCACCAACAGAAAAACGAAAAAAAGGACGATTCAAAGCACTGGCAATAGCACGACCAATGGAAGTTTTCCCGACCCCCGGTGGACCTACAAATAAAATAATAGAACCGCCAATCGCATTGCGTCTACCACCCACGGCAATAAATTCTAAGATGCGATCTTTAATGTCTTGCAAACCCGCATGATGACGATTTAACGCACGCGATGCACGCTTCATGGCAAAAGAATCTTTGGCATGTTTGCCCCATGGCAAACTACACAAACAATCCAAATACGAACGGCACATTCCATATTCTGATGCATTGGGGTCAATCATTGCTAGCTTGTTAATCTCTTCTTCAAAGCGTGTCGCGGCTTCATCACTGAACACACAAGTGCTGGCTTTTTTTCGCAGGCGTATTATTTCTTTTTCTGTTGGGTCTTCATTCAAACCCAACTCACGGCGAATTTCTTCCAATTGCTCGCGCAAAAAATACTTGCGCTGCTGTTCTGCCACCCGCTCATCAATATTTTTACGAATACGGTTTTGCAAACGGCTAACATTGACCTCTTTATCCAACAGCGAAAGCACTTTTTTCACACGGTCAAACAAAGAATATGTCTCTAGAATTCCTTGCATCTCTTGCCCATCGGCAGAAGTCAAATTGGCAGCAAAATCTGCCAGCATACCTGGTTTGTCAGAGCGGTAACGGTTTAAAAATCGCTTTAATTCTTCTTCGTACAAAGGATTGTGTTTCAACAACTCCTTGATGGTATTGATCATCGCCACACTGTAAGCGCGCAATTCAGTGTTGTCTTGACACTCAGGCTCAGGCGCATATGCAACGGTCACATGAAAAGGTGCTGCATCATTCATGAATTCAACAATCTGTACCCGCTGTATACATTCGACCAATAACTGCAAATGATCGTGCTCATCGCCTGCGGCTTTAATCAAACGTGCCAATACGCCCACCCTACAAAAGTTGTCGGGCGTTGATTCTGCTTCGTCATCGCATACCAAGGTGAGTGCAATATATTGTTCTTTATTTTTCACCATATCACGAATCAAACTTGTATATTCTTCGCCATCATACAATAAAGGTGCAATGGCTCCCGGCAGCAACGGGCGGTTAGAAATAGGGAACAAGGGCAAGACACGGGGAAACGACTCATCCACAACCAAGGGTTCGACTTCGCTTGCCGTCGTATCTGGCATCTCATTGTTGGATTCATCCGATTGATCTGTATTCATACCGCAATTAATAACTGATTGCATACAGTCTGTAAATTTTTCTGTGTGATAGAGTGGGGAAGTTTATTAACTTGTGGACTTTTCATTCTCAGGCAGCCTCCTAGCATGGCGGCATGATTGCACCTCCTGTTACCCAGCTTCTCTTTTTGCTTGGCCATTCAGCCTTATCACCTTTTCGCTTGAATAAACTACGCAAGCAATTACAAAGCATTGATTGCAGGCCAACATCTATTGCTGCAACTGTGTTGTATGCAGCAGAAGCCACCGCTATCTGCGATGATGAAAAATCACAGCTACAACATATTTTAGGGGATCAAACAACATACTGCGAAACCACGCAAACACTTGAAACGCAGACGCAGCTTTTGGTCTTTCCTCGCCTAGGAACGATCAGCCCATGGTCAAGCAAAGCAACGGATATTGTCAGGCAGTGTGGTCTAGCCAGCGTTGTGCGTATTGAACGTGGTATACTGTGGAAGCTTGAAGGCTTAACCGATAGCCAACGCATCCAAGCCTCACCATTGCTGTTTGATTGCATGACAGAATCGCTGTTATCCCATTGGGCTGATATTTCATTGCTGTTCACCCATACTTGTCCTGCTCCATTGGTGCATATTCCGCTGCTAAGCCGTGGAAAAGAAGCATTGCTGCTGGCCAATCGGAACATGGGGCTTGCTTTGTCCACCGATGAACAAGATTATTTGTTTGATCATTACAGGCGCATTCAACGTGATCCTACTGATGCTGAATTAATGATGTTTGCACAAGCCAATTCAGAACATTGCCGACATAAAATTTTTAATGCTGATTGGGTCATTGATGGCGAAAGACAAGATCACTCATTGTTCGCCATGATTCGTTATACCCATCAAATGCAACCTGAAGGCACGCTCGTGGCTTACAGCGATAATTCTTCAGTTATCAAAGGAAACGAGGCAGCGCATTTTTACCCCTCTGCTACGGATACTTGCTATCGTATTCATACGGAAGATACGCATATTTTAATGAAAGTAGAGACCCACAATCATCCCACAGCCATTTCTCCTTTCGCTGGTGCGGCAACAGGGGCAGGTGGTGAGATTCGTGATGAAGGTGCGACGGGTATTGGCAGCAAGCCCAAGGCAGGCTTGTGTGGTTTTACCGTTTCCAATCTGCATATTCCTGATTTTGAACAAGCATGGGAGCACGACATTGGTAAGCCTGCACGCTTGGACTCAGCTTTAAACATCATGCTACAAGGGCCGATCGGTGCAGCGGCATTTAACAATGAATTTGGCCGCCCTAACCTTTGCGGGTACTTTCGCAGTTATGCCCAAACCGACGGGCGTGAGATTCGTGGTTACCATAAACCGATCATGATCGCGGGTGGCATGGGCAATATCCACGCCCGTGATGTGCATAAAAAGAACGTGGCAGCAGGCAGCCTTATCATTCAACTCGGTGGCCCTGCGATGTTGATTGGCCTTGGTGGCGGTGCTGCCTCTAGCATGGATGCAGGCAGCAATAGCGAATCGCTGGATTTTGATTCGGTACAACGGGGCAACCCAGAGATGGAACGGCGCTGCCAAGAAGTATTGGATCGCTGTGTACAAATGGGTGATGCAAACCCTATTCTATTTATTCACGATATTGGCGCAGGCGGTTTGTCCAATGCTGTGCCAGAATTGGTGCATGATGCAGGCCGTGGTGCATCGCTTGAGCTGCGCGCCGTACACAATGCAGCACTTGGCATGAGTCCGATGCAAATCTGGTGCAATGAAGCACAAGAACGCTATGTCTTGGCTATCGCTGACGACAAGCATGCTGTGTTTGCAGCCATCTGCAAACGAGAACGCTGTCCTTTTGCAGTGCTCGGCACGGCAACTGACGATGAAAACCTTAGCGTAAACGATACGCTACTGGGTGAGAAGGTCGTTGATATGCCTTTATCTGTACTGCTGGGGAAAACACCGCAGATGGTGCGTAATGTACAACGCCGCAGTCCTGCCTCTATCATGCTACCTGATGCTATTGAATTATCAGAAGCTATTGATCGGGTATTGCATTTACCCGCCGTGGCGAGCAAATCATTTTTGATTACTATCGCAGATCGCTCGGTAACAGGGCTGGTTGCCAGAGATCAAATGGTAGGCCCTTGGCAGGTTCCTGTTGCCGATGTTGCCGTCACTTGCACAGATTTTGAACATTACCATGGTGAAGCCATGTGCATGGGCGAGCGCACACCGATTGCCGTCTTAAATGCCCCAGCATCGGGGCGAATGGCAGTAGCAGAAGCTTTAACCAACCTTGCTGCTGCCCCCATAATACGCCGACAAGATATTAAATTATCGGCCAACTGGATGGCCGCCTGTGGCCACCCCGGTGAAGATGCAGCATTGTATGATACGGTGCGCGCTGTTGGTTTAGAATTCTGCCCTGCACTGGGATTATCCATTCCTGTGGGGAAAGATTCATTGTCGATGAAAACCGTATGGCAACAAGAGGGCACGACACATTCGGTGGTTTCGCCTGTGTCGTTGATTGTATCTGCTTTTGCGCCAGTACATGACGTTCGTCGTACGCTTACCCCACAATTACAAGATGCAGACAGCAGCGTATGGTTGATTGATTTAGGGCAAGGAAAAAACCGACTCGGCGGCTCTGCCTTGGCGCAAGTTTTTTCAGCAACGGCAGAAACACCGCCCGATATTGATTCACCAACATTGTTGGCTGCATGTTTTGATGCTGTTCAGGCACTCAATGCGCACGGCTTGATTTTGGCCTATCACGACCGTTCCGATGGCGGCGTGTTTGTCTCATTGTGTGAAATGGCCTTTGCTGGCAATAGGGGTTTAAGGATTGAATTGCCTTGCGATGACGCACCGATTCCAACATTGTTTAACGAAGAAGCGGGTGTATTGCTACAGGTTTCAACGAACAATGAAACGCTCTTCTTGCAGCAGCTGGATAGATTTTTCCTGCGTGGTGTGGCATGCCGCATAGCAAAGCCATGCACGAAAAAAACCATTTGCATCAGGCAAAATAATACAATTATTTACGAAACCCCATTGCACATATTGCACCAACATTGGGCAGAAACCAGTTACCGTATGGCAGCATTGCGCGATGACCCTGATTGCGCCCGTGAAGCTTTTGAAGCTATTGCCAATAATACGGTGGATAATTTATTTCTTGATGTTCATTTTACTCCGTTTGAAACACCAACCACAGCCATCTTGCATCAACGACCACGTATTGCGGTATTGCGTGAACAAGGGGTTAATGGTCAAACTGAAATGGCAGCAGCGTTTGACCGTGCTGGTTTTGCTTGCACTGATGTACACATGAGTGATATAATCACGGGTCATTTAAGCTTGGATTCTTTCCAAGGTTTGGTTGCCTGTGGTGGTTTTTCCTATGGCGATGTATTGGGCGCGGGTCGGGGTTGGGCGAACAGCATCTTACACCATGCCCATACGCTGGACGCTTTTTCTCATTTTTTCGCCCGTCCTGATACCTTTGGCTTGGGCGTATGCAATGGTTGCCAAATGATGGCACGCCTTAAATCAATTATTGACGGTGCTGCCCATTGGCCTGTCTTTGAACGCAATCGCTCCGAACAATTTGAAGCACGTTTGTTAATGGTTCACATTCCTGATTCCCCATCGTTGTTTATGCAAGGAATGGCCGATTCACGCCTGCCGCTCGTGGTTGCCCATGGTGAAGGCCGTGTGCATTTTGAACATGTTATGGATGCACAAAAGGCGCATACCCTATTGCATTACATCAAGCACACAGGTGAGCATGCGACAACCTACCCCGCCAACCCGAATGGCTCCCCTGATGGCGCAGCAGGTTTCACCACGGATGATGGTCGATTTAGCATTATGATGCCACACCCCGAACGCTTATTTCGCTCAATACAGTACTCTTGGCTGGATTCGTCTTGGCACAAAAACGGATGGCAAGAAGATGGGCCTTGGATGCAAATGTTTCGCAATGCACGGCATTGGGTAGCATAGGCTGATGTTTAATTCTGTATTTTTTAGCATGAGAACAAGAAACAATCCATGATCAAACTAAAAACACCCGAAGATGTTGATGCCATGCGACCCGCTTGCAGGCTCGCTGCTGATACATTGCTGATGATTGAGCCATACATTCGCCCAGGCATTACCACCAATAAAATCAATCAATTGGTGCATGATTACACACTGGCACATGGGGGCATTCCAGCACCATTGAACTACCAAGGTTTCCCTAAGTCTGTATGTACTTCAGTAAATCACGTAGTGTGCCACGGCATCCCATCGGATAAAAAAATTCTCAATGGTGATATTATCAACATCGATGTAACCACCATTTTAAATGGTTGGCATGGTGATACCAGCCGCACATTTTTTGTAGGCGATGTTAAACCTTTTGTCAAAAAACTGGTGAATATCTCGCAACAATGCTTAGAGCTTGCCATTGCAAAGGTGAAACCTGGGGTTACATTGGGCGATATTGGTCACACCATTCAACGTTTTGCTGAAAGTCATCGCTACTCTGTGGTACGTGAATACTGTGGTCATGGTATCGGTCGTGAATTTCATGAAGATCCACAGGTTTTGCATTATGGCAAGCGAGGCCAAGGCAAAGCTTTGCAAGAAGGTATGGTGTTTACCATCGAACCGATGATTAATATAGGTCGTCCAGCGGTAAAAAAACTACGCGATCAATGGACTGTTGTAACCCGCGATAAATCATTATCGGCACAATTTGAACATACCATCGCAGTGACTGCGACAGGCACAGAAATATTGACCCTACCATCCCACCAAGGAGCAACATAATGGCATACACATGGCCTAAGTTTGGTAAACAGCGGTTTGATTTTTTTCAAAAAAACAGCGTTATTTTGCTGGCAGTCATCCTGTTACTTGCGTTGTTATCTTTTTGGGTTTATGCACTTTCACAACAAACACGTCCTTTTATTGTAACAGGCATTCATACTGCATCAGCACCAAAAATATCCATCTTACCCAAAGACTTGCAAAATGAAGCCCCGTTATCAGCAAGTCAAATGAATACAATTGGTGCTGTTTCTGGCTCGGCTTTTATTGATCTTCATGTATTATTAATTCAAAAAGAGTTGGATTCGTTCGGTGGCTGGCTACCCAACGATGTGTTCCCACTGACAAGGTTATTGGACAACAAGGTGAATTTTCAATTGGGTGCGCGAGAAGCTTTGATGCGTTCATTGCTGATCTTGCGTGAAAATCTTTCCCGTCAAGACCGTACGACCAGCGCGCTAAATGTGCATGTACGTAATGCTTATGGCCGCATGTCAGTGAACCCTGATTCGTGGATGTTTCCACGTTATGAAGGGGAATTAAACAAGTCCATTGATGCATTGCGTGCCTACCAAGCTGATTTACAGCGTGGCAAGGCGGGGTTTTTCCCCCGTGCTGATACATTGATTCGTTTAAATGAACAGTTTTCATCCTTACTTGGTGCAGAAACTGCGGCGTTAATGGCCGATGATGTAACAATGTTTGATAGTGATGATCGTTTTTACCATGCCAAAGGTGTGGCTTATATCTTGTATGAGCTTTATCAGGTGATTGGCTTTGAGTTTGCAGACACCCTGGAAAAGAATGATGGCAATGCATTGTTGGCCAGTATTGTTGCTCAATTGGATGCCGCTTATTTTGAACCTGATGTGGTATTTAATGGCGACAGTGAGTCATGGCGAAATAACCACTTGAAACAATTGGCCACCCGCTTGTACAGCGTGCGCCAAAAAATAAACTCTGTGAACAGTGTGCTATTGCATACCTCATCATCATCGGCAGGGTAATTGACAATACGCCTCGATGGACATAATATGTCTGATGTCACTGTTAAAACGAATGATTCGTGCAGTGCATGAATAAAAAACTTTAGGAGAATCCTTTGTCTCACGCTATTGATACCAACAGTCTTGCTTTATTTTACCGTGATGTACGAAAGGTTGATGCCTTGTCGCGTGAGCAAGAAACGCGGCTGGCACGGCGTTGGCATGAACAAGACGACCGTGATGCGGCAAAAGAATTGGTGGTTGCTAATTTACCGGGTGTCGCTGCCATCGCACGCGAATACCGCCACTTTGGCTTGCAAGAAATGGACTTGATTCAAGAAGGAACCATGGGTTTGATGCATGCGGTAAAACGCTTTGACCCAAACCGTGGTTTTCGTTTAATGACTTATGCCTCATGGTGGATTCGTGCATCTATCCACGATTTCATCCTTCATTCTTGGAGTATCGTGAAGCTTGGCACCAACAAATTGCAACGGCGTATTTTCGCAGGACTGCAAAAAGCCCGAAACAGTATTGCGGCCATGGATGGCACCAAGGTTGATGAGGTCGCCGCAGAATATGGGATTGATGGCAATGCCTATCAAGAAGTTGCATCTGCTTTTTTGCAACGTGATTTATCGCTTGATGTTGAACGTGATGGTGAAAACATTACCAGCACCTTGCCCAGTGCCACAGCCTCACCAGAAGAGCAAGTTTCAGCCAGCAATTGGCGTGATTTTCAAGAAAAACAATTGCATACTGCTTTGCAAATGCTAGGTGAGCGCGATCGCTATATTATCGTCCAACGTCATTTGTCTGACCCTGTGGCAACACTGAAGGATTTGGCGAAAGACCTTGGTATTTCTATCGAACGGGTTCGCCAATTAGAGAAACGGGCAATGACAAAAATAAAAGATAATTTTACTTCTCAAACATAAAACATCACATCGTTTATGAACGAAGGGGCTGCATTTTGGCTCCTTTGTTGTTGTGTAATAAGGAATAACCGTGAATAAAGGAATGAGGGCAGTACTTGTATGGCTAAGCATGATGTTACCATGCATTGTGTGGGCAGGGGCATTACCCAACGGCTTGCAAAAAGGGCTAGAAGAATTGGCCAGCGTCAAAGGGTTTAGCTGTAAATTTGAACAACAAATTATTTTTACAAATGGTGAAAAACAATCATATGCTGGCTCCCTAGCGGTGGCCAGGCCAGGAAAATTTCGTTGGCAATACAATACGCCTTACCAACAATTGTACATCAGCAATGGCGAAGGTGTATGGTTGTATGAGCCCGATTTAATGCAAGCACAATGGCTGGATGGATTAGAGTCCGTTGACCCTGTGGTCATGCGTTTGCTAAATGGCGAAGTCAAAAATGATGAAATCACCTTGCTCGGCTCCCCCGGAGAAAAATACACCTACCATATTCGCATTGGTACAACACAAGATGTCTGGATCGCCCTAAGCGATGGCATGCCAGCATGGATCGAAAGCCGCGATGCCCTAGGCAACCGCAACCGTATTAGTTTAAACGAAATTAAAAAACAGCAGCCCGATGCCGCATTGTTTCATTTTGATGTACCAAAAGGGGTGGATGTTATTTCCACCGCCGTATCTGCTGCTGGGGGATTGAATGAATAATCAATGGAAAGCGTGGTCTGCCAGCATACCCCTGTGTGTGGCCATCATGGCTGGGGGAACCGCAGTGAACGCCGCTGGTTTTGCCAACCAAGATTTTTCTATCTCAGGCGTGGGTACTGCCAATGCCGTGATTGCAGGGGTATATGATGCTTCTGCTGCGTCATACAACCCTGCTGCAATCGCTTGGGGTGAAGGCTTGAATATACAAGTTAATTCCAACGGACGATTCCGCAACAATTCAGTGAAAGTCCCAACTGGCGTATGGCCGAATTTGGCCAATGCCCCTGATGCCGTATCGACCAATATAACATGGATGCCCCACGGCAGTAATTTCGGTCTTGGTCTATCACTGGGCACACCCTTTCATAATTCAACAATATGGTCGCCTGGCATGCCAAACGTTCCCGATAGCTGGTTGCGTGTGCGCCGTGCCACGTTTGACATCGTGTATGCAGCGACTTCAACATTATCAATGGCCTATGGCTTGGATGTTTACCGTGCCAAAACGCTGATGACACAAGGGCTTTTAAGTTTTTCCGCCAAAGACAAATCTTCTTTTGGTGGCCATGCCAGTTTTAATTGGAAAATAGCACCGTTATGGCGCATGGGCTTGATGCTGCGCAAAGCACCACGCTTGCAATTAACAGCCAACAACAACGAACTTCGCCTTGATCTACCCGATCAAATTGGTCTCGGTATATCCCATGATCAAGGAAACGCTGTGCGTTGGGAATTGGATACTGAATGGAGCCGCTGGTCAGCATTAAAAGATATGAGTGTACGCGCAATAAACACTGGCGCAGTTTTGATGGCTGCACCTGCATCATTGCGTGATACCATCAGCATTAAAGCAGGAATGACATGGTTCTGGCGGCGCGATACTGCCTTTCGTTTCGGTTATGCCTATGATCAAGGGGCAAATAAAAAATCCGCCTTTCAACCCATGATCTCAGACCAAGCAGGCCACCGCTTAAGCCTTGGTTTTGGTGGTGAAATGTTTGGCATGAATTTGGATGTTGCTTATTCTTATGCTTTTTATAGCAAATTAAAAGTCTCTGGCACGTACGCTGGTGAATACCGTGATCGCCAAACAACATTGGGTGTGGCACTCAGCAAGGCATTTTGAACCCTCAAAAACCACTGTTTCCAGAAGCCCCCAAAGCTGCAACTGCTGATCATGCGCCGCTTGCGTTTCGGATGCGCCCCCGCCTGTTGGATGATGTGCAAGGCCATAGCGATTTACTGGCCAAGAACACTTGGTTGCATACTGTTTTGTCTGGTGGAAAAGCCAGTTCATGTATTTTTTGGGGGCCACCAGGCGTAGGAAAAACCACCCTAGCAACCATGATGGCCGAAGCCATGGCTTTGCCTTTTACCCGTTTATCGGCAGTCAATGCCAGCAAGCGGGATGTACAAAACATTATTGATACAGCGCATCAAACGGGATGCTGCCACATCTTGTTTTTGGACGAAATCCATCGCTTTAACAAAGCACAACAGGATGTATTGCTTCCTTCACTGGAAGACGGAACCTTATTATTGATTGGTGCAAGCACAGAAAACCCTTCGTTTTCTATCAACAACGCATTATTGTCCCGCTGTCGGGTGATCGTTTTACAAGCCCTTTCTGGTGTTGAACTGTGCCGTATTATGCAACGTGCAATAGAACACATACAAAAATCCTCCCCCCCATTTGATATTTCCCCCGATGCTTTGCACTGGCTGGCACAGATGGCCGATGGCGACGCACGTTATGCACTCAATGCAGTACAAACATTGATGGATCTTGATGCCAAACAAGCATGGGTAAAAGATAATGTAGAACGCCAATGGGGCCGCAAACAAGCGGCGCATGACCGCCAAGGCGATGCCCATTATGATCTTATTTCGGCATTGCATAAATCGGTGCGCGATTCAGATGCCAATGCCGCCTGTTACTGGTTGGCACGCATGTTAGAAGCAGGCGATGAACCCCGTTATTTAGCACGCCGTTTGATTCGTATGGCAACGGAAGATATTGGTCTGGCTGACCCAAAGGCTTTAGAACTATGCTTAAGTGCTGCCAAAATGTATGAAATTCTTGGTTCACCAGAAGGTGAGCAAGGGCTGTTTGAAGCAGCCATTTACCTTGCCCTAGCCCCTAAAAGCAACGCCGTATACATGGCCGAGAAAAAAGCACGAAAGCTGGCCAAACAATCACAACACCTTGCCGTCCCCACCCATTTGCGCAATGCACCAACAAATTTAATGAAAGATTTGGGCTATGGTGCAGGTTATCAATACGCCCATGATGCACCCGATGCCGTGGTCAACCAGCCACACTTCCCCGATGAATTGGGCGAAAGCGTATTGTTTCAACCTGTATTACGTGGTTTTGAGCGCACATTGAAAGAACGCATTGATTGGTTAAAAAACAGGAAAAAAAGCCCATGAAATGGCAGATTCTTGCTGTGGCAATGGGTGGTGCAGGTGGTGCTGTCAGCCGTTGGCTACTCGCTAGCAATATTCAACGCATGACCGGAGGTGCCTTCCCATGGGGAACATTTGCAGTTAATGCTTTGGGCAGTTTATTGCTGGGTTTTTTGTTTGTTTGGCTAATCGAGAGGAGCAGCATGGGTGAGTTATTGCGTATGTGCATCACGGTTGGTTTTCTTGGTGCATTCACCACTTTTTCTACATTTTCTGTGGAGTCCATTCACTTGTTAGAAGAAGGTGCTTTCGGCCTTGCCATGGGCTATATTGCAGGTCAAGTACTGTTATGCCTTGGTTTGGCATGGCTTGGGGCGCAGATTGCTCGGTCAATTTAGAAATGCGCGTTAAATGTAAAAATCAAAAGCATGAATTCATGACCTGTTATCTTTGGCCTGGGGTTCACTGTGTTGTTCTGTCTTTTGCGGTGTCGGTGATTCTTGCTCATTTTGCATGGCTCGAAATAAATAACCTGCGATAGCCCCCAAAATACCTGCCCCTGCCGTTAATTGCTGATCTGTTTCAACCACCAGCACCATAAATACCGTAGCAAAAATAATAAGGTTTAAGCCAATAACATTGATGTAATCTGTACTTCGCTGTTGCCGCATAAAATGCAATAACATGACAAAAGTAACCAACCAAACCACAGTCAGCAAGACTGTTGTCCACAGTTGGTTGTTTGCCTGATTGGTGATCACATTCGCTTGAATTTTTTGTTGGCTCATCCATGCCTTGAGATCGGAACGGTTAATAAGCACCAAATTATTGTTGTGGTTCGATACGCCAAAATCTGCAGCACTACCCGTCTGGTTTTTATCGGAAGACAAAGAAGATGACTCTTCTACTGCCGCCGCACCCAAATCGGCAATTGCCCCTAATATTGCTTCATTGGCAGCTTCCTCATTGGCATAACTGATGGTGCTCATACTTAACAGACAAACAAGCAACGATAAAAAATAAATATTCATTATTCAACATTCCTTTGTGCTAAACTTTTTTTGCACAAATCAATAAGGTGTTCATAATAATCGACTACACTCTTCTTGCCTTGATCCATTGCATGGTCACGCTTTTGTTCAAAATTTCTTTGCCATGATTGAACCTTTTTAATAGGAAGTTTGGCCAATAAACTCTTGATTTTCAATATGATGCGCAGGTGTTTCTTTTTTATTTTCTTTTTTGCTGGCCTTGCTTGTTTGTAGGCTGGGTGAATGCTTGGTATGCGTTGTTGCTCTTGCGATGGGAACAAGGCTTGTTGCTGCATAGGGGGTGGCATGGCTTGCTGTGACATGGTACCAAATTTATTGAGCGGAGCCGCCAGTAAAGAGGATGATTGTAGCCACAAAAAAGCCAATAACGCATATTGAATATACCGCATCACTATTTCTCGCTTCTCAATTGACAAACTTGCTTGATGTTTAGACCAGTAGTCGTTGAAATAGTTGCATCATCAAGTATGGTCAATAAAGACTTGGCAATTTGAAAGCGTTCTGCTACCCGTCCTTTTGCTTCACCTTTAAGCATACCAACCCCATATGATGATTCAAACATACTGGCTTGGTAACGGCGTTCCTCGGTATAAAAATCAAAGGCATGACGTTCGGAAGCTGGTAGTTTCATCACGTCCAGCATTTGCTTTGCTTCTTTTAAACCTTTGGCCGTAAACTCATTTTTTATTTCTTCGTTCTTGAGAAAATAAATCCATTCATCCAAAGTATCTTTAGCAACATCATCAAACTGATTGACCTTGAGCAAATAATATTCAGGATAAATCTGAAATACACGTTCTTTTTTGTACATTTTTTGTTGCACATCATTGAGTCGTAATTCGTGGTGTGTGTGTAAACCAAGAAAATTGGTTGTGCCGTGATAGACATAATCATCGCCATGTCCCAAATCAAAGTGTAATATATTGACGGAAATCACTTTGCTTATTTTTGCATAAATTTCACCCTCGGAAATATGTTCGCAAACAGCCTTAGACACGCCGTACAAAATACGTTGCATATAATCATATTCGCGCCCGTATTGTACTTCAATGATTATTATTTCCTGTTTAGAATTGCGTACTTTTAAATCAACACGGGTAGACTTATCATAAGCGTTTTCTTTATTGGATTCAGATTCCAACACCTCTAATATTTTTATTTCTTCGTACAATAGCTCACTCAAAAAGCCTTCCAGAACAGCAAAGTTTGCCTTGCTACGCAACATCTTTTTCATCGCCCAATCAAAACTAACAAGTTTGCGTTTGGTCATGGTACATCCCCTTAAAACTTTACTCGCCACACTGCCAAAATCTCAACAAGAGAAGGCACGAGCTGTGCGAGGGGGATGATACCATCCAGGCTTTCACCCCACACTACCTTCATATTCACCCAGTGACGGGTTAATTGACACCAATTGCCTCTCGCCAAGCCAACACGAGGCGAAACATTTCGTTGCTTAAATCGACACTAAGATCTTGTTTTAGCTGCGACAGCGAAGAGTAAGGGTCGGCATCATCCAGTTCTTGCATAACTGTTTCAAAATCACCCACCAATGATGGAACATCAATATGATAGGCTGCGCGAACCAATGATATATAATGATTCAACACCGTTTTTTCGCTCAAACCCAATGCTATTCCAATTGCATCAAGTCCTTGCCCTTTGCGGTACAACGCCCATGTATGACTTTGTACGTCAGTGGGGCGAGGCCCTTTGGCCATTAATTTTAAAGCCTGGCCGCTGTTTGAACCTTTCGCTGCCGCTTTATCCCGTGCGTATCTTTCCAAAATGGGTCTGAAAACATCAGCATAAGCTTCAAATTTATGTTTCCCCATGCCACTTAAGCGCAGCAAGGCTTGATCGGTAACCTCGCTCATCTGACTCATCTCGGTTAATGTTACATCACTAAATAAAGTATGCGGTGAAGCATCTTCCTGCTCTGCTAATTGTTCTCTTACGACAACCAACTTTTTAAACAAGGCCTCATTGCGACCTTGGGTAAAGCGTTTTAATTTTCGCTTGATTCCTGGTTGGTATTTGGCCAATGTAACCTGGGTTTTTTCACGCAGTAGCATGCGACCCTTTTTAGTGATCGTTAATGCGCCCCGACGAGAGACATCTTGTGTGAAAAATCCTTGATGCACCAATTGACGTAAAATAGACATCCATTCGTCCACATTAATGGTTTTATCATGGCCATGGGTTTTAAGGCGTTCATGCTTGTTGCTTAGGATGCGTGCATTTTTTGAACCACGAAGAATGTCCACAATATAACCAATGGCGAAGTCACCTTTCGCTTCACGTACACATTGCAATACAATTTCAGCCAAACCTGATGCATCATAGGTTTCTGGTGGATCCAAACAAACATCGCAATTGCCACAATCTTCTTCACGTTCTTCACTAAAGTAGCCCAGCAATACGCGGCGGCGGCAGGTTAGTGCTTCAGACAGTGCCACCATGCTATTGAGCTTATGAACTTCGACACGGCGTTGATCAATGTTTTCTACATTTTCAATCAAACGTCGCACCAAATTTACATCGCCAGAGCCATACAACAACAACGCTTCCGACTCCATGCCATCACGGCCGGCCCGTCCTGTTTCTTGGTAATAGGATTCAATACTTTTTGGCAGGTCATGGTGAATAACAAAACGAACATTCGGTTTATCAACGCCCATACCAAAGGCTATGGTCGCTACAATCACATTGATGCGATCCCGTAAAAAATCATCTTGTACTTTTTCACGGCTACGCCCTGGCATGCCTGCATGGTAAGCAGCAGAGCGAATACCATGGCGTTGCAAATTTACTGCCATGTCTTCCACCCGCTTACGGGATAAACAATAAATAATCCCCGAAGCACCTTTCCAGTCTTCTAAAAATTGAAGCACCTGGGTCAATGGTTGACGTTTTTCTGATACCAAATAACGAATATTGGGGCGATCAAAGCTGGAGATGAAGCGTTTTGCTTTGGTTAGTGCCAATCGTCCTGCAATATCTTCGCGTGTGTGTTCATCCGCCGTTGCTGTTAATGCAATCATGGGAATATCTGGCATAATATTTCGCAGCTCGCCCAAGCGAACGTATTCAGGGCGGAAATCATGCCCCCATTGTGAAACACAATGCGCCTCATCAATAGCAAACAATGATATTTTTATTTTTTCTAAACGGGCAAGGAATGTTTTGGTAAGCAATCGCTCTGGGGCAACATACAACAAATCCAACGCGCCCGCCTCAAATTTTTCTAAGATTATTTTTGACTCAGCGGATTTCAATGAAGAATTATAGTATGCAGCCTTCACACCACAACGGGTCAAGGCATCGACTTGGTCTTTCATCAAAGAAATAAGTGGCGATACCACAATTCCTGTTCCCTCTCGCATGATTGAAGGTATTTGATAACACAGTGATTTACCACCGCCTGTCGGCATTAAAACAAATGCATCTTTGCCATCCAGCAATGTACAAATAATTTCTTCTTGCATAGGACGAAATTCATCGTAGCCGAATATGTCTTTAAGGACTTTTCGAGCTTGTTCTTTTACTTTTTTGGTAGCCATTATGCCATGACAACATATTTAACGATGAATGGCAAGTTTTTTATCAAGCTCATTTCTTTCTTCCCCCCAACAGGGGATTCATTGCATCTGGATTTTCAAAAAAAACTACTCTAGTGTTGGCGCTGATGGTGTTCTTGCATAGAAAATCATCTTGATTTCACACAGAGGAGGAGTTCTTTATATGAAAAAGACTTTGCTTATTGCGGCAACAGCTGCATTTATCATGACTGGTTTTGCGGCAACCGAGGCCATTGCTGGCCCAGAAGGAAAATGCAAAACTTGCCACAATTTTACTGCAAAAAAGAAAGTAGGGCCTGGCCTTAAAGGCGTTTTTAACCGCCCCGCAGGAAGCGTGGAAGGCTTTAAATACGGCAAGGGCTTGAAAGCCAATTCTGGCAAATGGAACTGGGATGAAGAGCATCTTCGTAAATGGATGTGCAATTCTAAAAAGGCCATCAAAGAGTTTACGGGCGATGATCATGCCAAAACCAAAATGCCACCACAAAAAGTTTGTGATGAAGCAAAACAGACTAAAATCATTGACTTCTTGAAAGGTCTCGGCTGATTGCTCTTTATTAAGGGACTGGCTATTTAACGCCCATCCCTAAGCAAAAAAAGCGGCCGCTTGTGGGTCGCTTTTTTTGTGCGCATCGCTTCAGTATAAAATCATTACTGTTTATTTTAACTGCATCTCAAGCATGCGTCCGCCTGTTTGTCGTGCAAGGTGTCGAAATGCCACCATGGTACTGGAGTTGTTGTTGCCAAGCGGCAGGGTAAAGACGGGCGCAGGAATAGCGTGGTATTGAATACGGTCTGTAGATGGCTCATCACCGATCAACAAATAAGCACCCGGTACAGGGGCGTTTTTGACAATGTCCCTAAAAGCCCGACCTATGGTTTCTTCTGTACCTAT
>JAUZQQ010000076.1 GCA_030950905.1 Mariprofundaceae bacterium | reverse complement strand
AAGGAACATTTAACAGGTAATGGTGATTTGGGATCCGCAATCTATTGGTGTGATACAGCAGCAGAGAAAGGTTTAATTGAAGAACTAGAACGCCATACCAAGCTGAAAAAAAAGTCCATCCTTAGCCTTGGCGCGTTGGATATATTTACGGGTCTGCGTTCGTTTGTTCGTCTTGGTGCTAACCGTGGTTACCATTTATTGTTGGCAGAAAAGCGCGAAGGTGTATTGAAACTTGTGGATTATTAAGCTAATTTTTGGATTAAGTATGGTCTTAACGGGGCTGATAGCAGATGCAACAGAGGATAAAATGAAGCACAACAATGCACTGCTGGGTGAATCCAGTCCTTATTTACAGCAACATGCACATAACCCTGTAAATTGGCAACCTTGGGGTGAAAATGCTTTTGCCATGGCACGTTTGGCTGATAAACCTATTTTTTTATCCATCGGTTACTCCACCTGCCATTGGTGTCATGTGATGGAACGTGAGTCCTTTGAAGATGAAGATGTTGCAGCCGCGATGAATGCAACATTTGTTTCCATCAAAGTAGATCGGGAAGAACGCCCTGATATTGACCAAGTATATATGCAAGTTGCTCAAATGATGACAGGCGGCGGCGGCTGGCCTTTAAATGTTATTTTAACCCCAGAGGGTAAGCCCTTTTATGCAGCGACGTACTTACCCAAACACAGTGGTCATGGTCGCATGGGAATCATCGAACTATCCAACCGTATTCATAGTCTTTGGCAAGAAGACCGGCAACGCTTGCTGGCCTCTGCCGATAGCATAAGCCAATCTCTGCAAGACAAGCAAAGCAAAAACGACGATCATAATAATCCTGTATTAACAAGCGATTGGGTCACACAAGCATACCAACAATTTAATAACACATTTGATCATGAGCATGGTGGTTTTGGTGCAGCCCCTAAGTTTCCTGCCCCACACAAGCTGATGTTATTGATGCGTTATGCCGATAGCCATGAAGACAGCACCGCCATGAATATGGTAGAAACCACGTTGGATCGGATGCGTGCAGGTGGTATATTTGATCAACTGGGTTATGGCTTTCATCGTTACGCGACCGACAGCGAATGGCTGTTGCCGCATTTTGAAAAAATGCTTTATGATCAAGCTTTGCTGATGATGGCATACACTGAGGCGTTTCAAGCAACAGGCCATGAGCGGCATGCCTTGGTTGTCGATGAGATTGCTCAATATGTATTGCGCGATATGCGTGCGCCTGATGGTGCTTTTTATACGGCAGAAGATGCCGATTCAGAAGGCGAAGAAGGGCGATTTTACCTCTGGCGCGAAACTGAGTTGCAACAGTATTTATCCAAAGAAGATGCAGCCTTGGCTGTTCGTTATTGGGGCATACGGCGTGTGGGCAATTTTCTTGATGAGGCACGGCGGAAAAGAACAGGGCATAATATTTTGCATATTGCAGAAGCATTGACCAACGCCGATGACAAGAAAAGCATAAAACGCATCCAAAAAATCTTGTTAAAAGAACGCAGTAAACGTATACGCCCTTTTCGCGATGAAAAAATCATGGCCGATTGGAATGGTCTCATGATTGCTGCCCTTGCTAAGGCTGGAACGGCTTTGAATCGCCCTGATTTATACCAAGCCGCAGCAAAAGCAGCAACGGCGGTACTTGCTAGGTTGCATACAGAGGATGGTGTTTTGTGGCACAGTCGAGCATCACTCAAACAACAAGGAACCATGGGGCATTTGGATGACTATGCATTTTTAACATGGGGGCTACTTGAGCTGTACGAGTCAGGTTTTGAAGGTCATTATCTAAGCGATGCTATTGCTTTAAACAAACAAATGATTGCGCAATTTTCTGATTCAAAGGGTGGCTTTTATTTAACGGCAAAAAATGCTGAGTTACTGCTTGTGCGCCCCAAAGATGCGTGGGACGGCGCAATACCCTCAGGCAATGCTGTTGCGATGGCCAACCTTGTGCGGCTGGCACGCATGACAGGGGATTTTACGCTAGAAAACATGGCAGAAAAGGGCTTGAAATCATTTGCACCATTAATGCAGCAAGCACCCACAGGGCAGGCTTTTATGCTGGGTGCATTATGGCAGTATTTAACGCCAAGTTATGAGTTGGTGATTGCTGGCGATAGCAGCAAGGAAAGTATTCAGGCATTGTTGCCGTTGCGACAAGGTTTTTTCCCCACTCTCGCCATGCTTTTCCGCGATAAAACGACGATCAAACTTGTGCCATTTATAGCCATGCAAAAACCAGTAAAAAATCGTTTAACCTTTTACCTTTGCCATGGAAAAGAATGCCGTCCGCCCGTGCATGATGTACAACACTTGTTGAAGCTTACCCATCGTTGATGTCATCGTTAGAACCATGGAACCAATCCCTATGTTTTTGGCAAAAAAGATAAAACAAAAAAATTCCTACCGTATAGATGAGTAAATTGAAAATGCTGGGGGCAACCCACGGTGCTATGGGTACCATGATAAAAGCAGGCACACCCAAAAAGACACTGTGGTCTATTTGATCAATGGAATATGTTACCAAAAAAACAAGACCCGACCAACCCAACCAACACAATGGATTTGATAGATAGAGATTTAATGTATTTATACTTAGCATGAATACCACTCCTTTGGGGCAGGAAATTAAAACATAAAAAGCGACGCAATTATTCGGGTAATATTTATTTTTTATAGCCGCCAAGCAAGTCTTTTACTGCGCCCAAAACATTGAGCATCTCAGCAGGAATGATGATGGTTTTTGCATTATCAGAGCTGCCCAGTCGTCCCATGGCATCCACTTGTTTTTTTAATATATCATATTCAACCGCTGCCTGACCACCTTCATTGTTAATCGCCAATGCAACAATTTCTACTGCTTTTGCCTCGCCTTTGGCAATGGCAACGGTCGCTTCAGCAGAACGTTGTGCCGCAAACAGCTCGCCCTCAGCTTCTAGCTCTGTGGCTTTCTTGACACCCTCAGCTTTGGCAATAGCGGCACGTTTTTCACGCTCCGCATTTAATTGTTGCTGCATCGCTATTTTGGTGACATCATCAACTTCTACGTCAAGAATCTCGGTGCGTGTAACATCAACGCCCCAGTCTGTACAGGCACGGGATAAATGCTTTGCAATATCCATATTAAGCGATGCACGGTGTGATTGCACTTCATCAAAATCAATACTACCAATGGTCGCACGTACCGCACCCGTTACCGCTGTTTCCACGGCAGATGTAACATTTTGAATGCGGTATATGGATTTACTGGCATTGGTTATTTTAAAAAATATAGTCACAGCCAGAGTCAACGGAACATTGTCTTTGGTAATTACCTCATGGGCTTTCTCAGGCAGGGTTCGTTCTAAGATGATTATTTTATGGGCAACATTTTCTAAACCTGGGATAACATAATTCACACCTGCTTTAAGTGTTCGGTGGTATTTACCAAATCGTTCCACCACGTAATTTTCACTTTGTGGAACAATTTGAATGCTGCGCCAAATTAAAAAAATAACACCCAGCAATACGATGGGAATAATAATCAGTAAATTAATCGTCATTGCAGTCATCATTTTCTCCACCAGGAAGGTATTCCTAGAATAATATCTCCGTTAGAGACTAGCCCCCGTAAAAAAAGGGGCAAGAACCCAGCCATAACAGGCCAGGTTTTAACACTTAATGAAGGGGGGTAGGCGTTGCATCAAAACACAGCTTGGGTATATCGCTACACACTTCTTTTTTCCAAATTGGTACGTATTGTTTTAGCGTATCAATAACCCAACGACAGGCATCAAATGCTGATGCGCGATGCTCTGCGGCAACGACAATCAATACAATTTGTTCGCCCGCCACCACCGTTGTAACACGATGGATGATCCGCACCTCAATAATGTCAAATTTCTGCAATGCTTGTTTGCGCAAGTCCTGCATCGCTGTTTCTGCCATGCTTGCATATTGCTCAAAATGAATCGCAGATACCACACCATTATCCGAAAAGTCACGCGCGCACCCCAAGAATGTTGCGATTCCGCCGATACGTTGGGATGTTACGCGTATGGCATTGACCTCTGCTTCCATAGAAAAGTCTTCTTCTTGAATGCGTACATGATCCGTTGAACGCTGCATTTAGCCTCCAGAAAATGGCGGCATGATGGCAACTTCATCACCATCATGCACAGGAAATTCTATATCATGTTGTTGCTGTTCGTTTACCGCAATCAACAAGGCCTTTGATGGGCTTATACCGAGTTTGGCCATCACTTTGGCAACGGTCATTCCATCTTCGCCGTGTATTGTCAACGCTTTTGTTTTTTGCTGTTCAGCAATAACACCAAAAAACAATACCTGAATACTCATCTTCGACACCAATCGCCTGATTTTCCACCTGTTTTTTGTTCCAATTGAATAGCGCCAAGTTGCATGTTTTTATCCACGGCCTTGCACATATCATAAATAGTCAACAATGCTGTACTTACAGCGGTTAAAGCTTCCATCTCCACCCCTGTCTTGCCATTGCATTGCACCGTTACGCCCACCTTTAAGCCGCAATCGCCCTTTAATGTATCAAACGATACATCAACAGCAGATAGCATAAGGGGATGGCACATGGGAATAATATCAGCTGTTTTTTTAGCAGCCATGATCGCCGCGACATCAGCGACGGCCAGTACATCCCCCTTTTTTAGTTTCCCCTGTTGAATATGTTTCAAGGTTTCGTGGCTCATGCGAATTTCACCACTGGCAGAAGCAATACGAAGGCTTGTTTCTTTGCCAGACACATCAACCATGCGCCCGCGTCCTGCCGCATCAAAATGGGTTAATTGGGTCATTGTTCTGCTGGCGTACGTGTTTGAATGGTTATGGCATGCCATGTACCATCATCAAGTTCCGTTTTAAACAACTTCATAATACTGCGTTGCCGCAATAAAGATGTCATGCCTGCAAAAGATTGCGAAACAACCGACAATTTAAAACTACAATCACTGCCATTGATTACAATTTCAGCATCAGGGTATACGGCTAAAATACGTTGGCGAATATCATCATCTTGCATGTGTTTTGTTCCTTTTTTAGAGAGGGTTTTTATTGGGCTGAATTATTGCTTTGGAACACCGAGACCCAAAGCATCCCACTTCTCATCGACCCGCTTTTTGATTTCATCTGACATGGTGATAGGTACGCCCCATTCTCTGTTTGTCTCGCCCTTCCATTTGTTGGTGGCATCAATACCAACCTTAGAACCCAGCCCTGCTACAGGCGAGGCAAAATCCAAATAATCAATAGGCGTGTGTTCTGTCATGGTAAAATCACGTACAGGGTCACAACGGGTGGAGATAGCCCAAATTACTTCTTTCCAGTCACGGCAATCAATGTCACGATCAACAACGATAATAAACTTGGTGTACATAAACTGGCGCAAAAACGACCAAATACCAAACATCACCCGTTTCGCATGCCCCGCATAACCTTTATCAATGGCAACGATGGCCACACGGTACGAGCAGCCCTCCATGGGTAAATGGAAATCAACAATTTCAGGAAATTGTTTTTTCAAAATAGGAACAAATAATTCATTAAAAGCCAACCCAAGTATGGCGGGCTCATCAGGAGGTTTTCCTGTGTGGGTGGAATGGTAAATAGCATCGTTACGCATGGCCATGGTTTCGACCACAAAAACAGGGAAGCGCTCTACCTCATTGTAGTAACCTGTATGATCGCCAAAAGGGCCTTCTGCTGCGTATTCATCAAAAGAAATATAACCTTCCAGCACAATTTCAGCACTGGCGGGTACTTGCAAGGGAATAGAAAGACAATGCACCAACACCGTTTTTTCACCACGCAAAAGACCTGCGAATTGGTATTCAGATAATGTATCAGGAATCGGCGTAACGGCAGCCAAAATGGTTGCAGGGTCAGCGCCAATCACAACAGCGCAAGGAAAACGCTTATCGCCTTGTTGTGCCGCCTGCTGATGGTCTTGCGCACCACCACGGTGTTTTAACCAACGCATGATTAAACGATTTTTGCTTAATTTTTGTTGTCGGTAGATGCCGATGTTTTGCCGTTCTTGATTGGGGCCACGGGTGACAACCAAACCCCACGTTAAAAGCGGCGCGGCATCATCGGGCCAACAGGTTTGAATCGGTAAGCGATCAAGGTTTACGGCATCCCCTTGCCAAACTTGCGCCTGCCACGGTGCTTTTTTTTGCACCTTGGGGTTCATGTTTAACACTTGCTTTAAGATGGGTAGTTTTTGCCACGCATCGCGAAAACCTTTGGGCGGTTCTGGCTCTTTTAAATAGGCCAAAAGCTCACCCACATCCCGCAGTTCATCCGCCGATTCGCGTCCCATGCCGAGGGCAATGCGTTCTGGCGTACCAAATAAATTGCATAATACAGGCATAGACGACAACACAGAATTTTCATCTCGAACGCATTCAAACAACAAAGCAGGGCCAGCAGCCTGAAGTACCCGATCAGATATTTCCGTTAATTCCAGCACACTAGAAACTTCACAGGTGATTCGCTTAAGCAGTCCGCGTTCTTCCAAGTCGTTGATAAAGGCACGTAAATCTCGGTAAGCCATTAATTTCCGTTCCTACGCTTCAGTCTTATCCAAAAATAAATCGCTTACGCCAGCCAATTTCCAAGCATCGTGTACACACCATGGCACATGGTGGAAACCAATGGAGACTTTGCGCTTTTTTGCCAAGCGCATGGCTTCAATCAATGTTGCAACACCCGCATTATCCAACGCGCTTACACCCAAAAGACCAATATGAAACGCTCCATTATGCTGTTGCAGTGCCTTTAGCAATAAGGGCGCAGTGTGGAGATTGATTTCACCTGTGATTTCAAGTGATGATGCCGTGTTTGTTATCTGAAAGTTCATAATAATGGCTCAACCTACATGATACAAATTAAGAAAGAAGGTCGCGTACAAATTCCAGTTCTTTGCGAATATCACGCAATGATGATTGCCGATGCTGCTGCACCACTTCATGCTTTAATTCGCCGCTCATTAAACGTTTTTTTGCACCGCGAATGGTAAAACTCTGATCGTACAAAAGGTGTTTGATTTGCAATACGGCATAAACATCGCTTTGACGGTAAAAGCGACGATTACCGCCTTTTTTCACGGGTTTTATATGATCAAATTCAGTTTCCCAGTAGCGCAAAACATGGGGTTCAACGGCACACATATCACTAACTTCACGAATAGAGAAAAACAAACGGTCGGGAATTTCAGGAAGTTCAACCCCTGCGTCACTCAGTTGCCGTGCAGTAAGACTCATGATTCTTCTACGGGCAAACGGTCTCGAAGCAATTGACTGGCACGAAATGTAACCACTTTGCGGGGGGTGATCATGATTTCTTCGCCTGTTTTTGGATTTCGTCCACGACGCTCACCTTTTTGACGAACCATAAAGTGACCAAAGCCTGATAGTTTGACATCATTGCCTGTGGCAAGTTCTGCTTTGACTTTTTCTAACATGGACTCTAAAATTTCCATGGAGTCCTTTTTGGAGAGACCAATGCGTTCGTTGATAATATCTGCAATATCAGCTTTTGTCATAATCTCGCCCCCAAAGTGAATGAAAAACATTGCAACTTTAACGAAAGCCATTGTTTCGTCAATGTTTTTTCCAAAAAATAAACGCTAAAAATTATGTCACGGACTCAAACAAGGCATGAATTTCTGCCGTTGTTAAAGTACCAACACCCGCTTCGCCGGCTGCATGAATATTATCTGCCAACGCTTGTTTTCTCGCTTGTAGGGCAAGAATTTTTTCTTCCACCGTGCCTTCGGCGATCAATTTGTAGACAAATACAGGTTTCTCTTGGCCAATACGATGCGCACGATCAGAAGCTTGTTGTTCGGTGGCAGGGTTCCACCACGGATCATAGTGAATGACAGTATCTGCGGCTGTTAAATTTAAGCCTGTGCCCCCTGCTTTTAGGCTGATTAAAAACAAAGGAATATTACCTTCTTGAAATTTGTCTACAAGTGCTTGGCGGTTGCGCGTACTACCGATAAGCTTGACGTAAGGGATATTCAATTCTTGTACCAATTCTTCAATCAAAGCCAGCATACTGGTGAATTGAGAAAATAATAAAATACGGCGACCCTCTTCCAGCAATTCGGGCAACATATCACGCAAGGCATCCAATTTTGCAGAGGGGGGAATCTTGCCTGGAAAGGGCATCTTTTTTAATAAACGTGGATCACAACAAACTTGTCGCATTTTCATCAAAGCGTCGAGTAATACAATATGGCTTTTGTTTGCCCCTGATAAAGAAATAGCATCACGAATGCGCTTTTGCATCGCCAAGCGCACCCCTTCATAGACTTCTCGTTGCGCAGGATCCATACTAACTGTGCGCAGAATTTCTGTTTTCGGCGGCAGCTCTGTTGCCACGTCTTCTTTTTTTCGACGTAAAATAAAAGGGCGGATGCGCATATTTAACTGCTGTTGTTTGTCGGCATCACCATCTTGTTCAATAGGGTTGCGGAAAACACGGCGAAAAGACTTTTTGTCGCTCAAATAGCCCGGCATTAAAAAATCAAACAATGACCACAATTCACCCAAATGATTTTCCATGGGCGTACCTGTAAGGCATAAGCGGTGTTGGCTTTTTAAACTGCGCACCAAACGTGAGCTGCGGGCATCAGGATTTTTAATGTATTGCGCCTCATCTAAAATCAAGATATGCCAAGGCTGGGATTGCAACACTTCGGTATCACGCATCAATAACGGGTAGGTGGTAATGACAATATCATGTTCGGGAATAGCAGCAAAATACTGTGATCGTTCACTGCCATGCAAGACCAATACAGACAGGGTTGGGGTAAAGCGTTGCACTTCATTCTTCCAGTTATGCACCAAGCTGGTAGGGCAAACGACCAATGCAGGCTGACGCAAGCGACCTGATTCTTTTTCGGTTAAAATATGCGCCAACGCCTGTACTGTTTTACCCAAGCCCATGTCATCAGCAAGAATACCATGCATACCAAGTTGCCGCAGCATTTGTAACCAGTGTAGGCTATCTTGCTGGTAATCTCGCAACTGGGCTTGTAGACCTGCTGGCGTGGCGACGATCGGCCATTGTTCAGGGTGCAACAAGGCGCGCGCTTTTTCCAGCCATATATCAGGCGCGATATTGATTTGCGTATGTTCTTGTTGCAACGCTGCACGTAAAGCGAGTAATTGGGGGGTGGTTAATTTTTTTACGGGTGTCTTACTGCCCGAAAAAATATCCAACATGTAATGCAATACATTCGATAACATGCTACCAGAAATAGATAATACCCGCCCCAATGAGAGGTTAAGTGCGACCGATGGCGTATTGGCCAACACAGCCAAAGCATCGGGCTGTAAACATTCAGGGTGATCTTCTACCCAAGCAGCGATGGCATTATTCAAGGGTAGCTGTTCGCCATCGCTTAATTGCACGCTTAAATGCGCCTCACCGAACCATCCTGAGCTTTCAGTGTCGAGCATCCATTCATCCACCTCTGCCAATTGGTGGCGAAACGATGGATCCATGATAACTTCAAGGCTGCTGTCTTGCTCTAAAGCAGGAAGTGTTTCAACCAACCATTGTGGCCATAGACGGGATTCTTTCAAAGTGAATTGATGGGCTTTTAGGGGGGCTTGTTGTAACCACAATACATCGTTGTACAACCCATGCTGCTGCAACAATAGCAAAGCATTTTGTTCCACCGCAGCATCTCGCCGATAATCAACAATACCATATTCATTGATCATCCGTACTGTTGCTGCTTCACTCGGCAAGTAAACACGTCGGTGGTCTTCACCATAATCCAACCACAAACTTGCGACATGCACATAGTCAGGCAAAATACCATGGTAAATATCAGGTGTGGGTATTGAACTAAGGATCAATACAGGGCGCACATGGGTTTGCACCATTTGATAACCAAGTTTTTGTGGCAGGGGAATGCCCACAGGCAATTGGGCGATAATATTTTCTCGTGCCATATCGTTGGCATTCGGTTCTAAAACAGGCAAATGCAACAAGACATCCACAGGGTCTTCCGTGTTGGCAGGGATAATGCGGCCACACAAACCACGGTCTTGATCCACATACCATGGTGGTGATAACGGTATAATCAATACATCTGCGTCATCAGCATCCAAGGTGAGTTGTTGTTGCCCTCGTTCATTTAATGCCCAGCACCAATGTCCGGGCAGGGTTTTACCAGTTTTAAGTGCTCGACTTTCGATATTTTGCCAATGACAGCGCGTGGTGCTGATGGCTTGTTTTAACATCATCACATCATCTTCGCCATGCAAAACATAATACCTACGTAACGATGCAGCATGATCTTCTGCTGCCATGCGTAAAATTTGGCGATCCACAGCCTGCATATAAGCAGGGCAATGTTGGCGCATGGCATTGGCTGGTTGGTAGGGGGTCATGCGGCCATAGCCCCCGCGTTTTAGATGGCTGCTTAGATGAAAGCTTAATACGATCCCGTGGCGCGGATGCTGTTGCAAAAGATAAATAATACACTGGCCCGTTTTTGTAGCATGCCTGCTGGGCAGGCGTGGGGCTTTGTCGAGTTTCCCCAACCACATCGAAAAGGGCGATATTTGTTGCAATGCATCGTCGATATCGTCAGGGACATCACTGATTGTTTTATCTGTTATTTCTGCCATGCTTTCAAGTTGAGCCAAAAGCAATGCTGCAACATGCTTGCAATTAAAACCTGCATCACACGAACAATTGCCAACGGGTTTCCCTTGTTTCCAACGAACCATGACGGTATAGGTGGTGCTATGATGATCCATTACATCGGCAGATAATACACCATCGTTATCATCGATTTTTCCAACACATCGCAATTGAACGCTCTGTTTACCACGGCGCACCGTTGTAGCATCAAAAGCTGCGTCAATCATGGTCTCTGTTAGCAACTTATGGCTCATTGAGAATCCTTCAGGGTTTGCCGTTCATCACGGTATTTGGCGGCATCTTCAAAACGTAGATCAGCAGCGGCTTCAGTCATTAATCGTTCAAGCTCCATGATTCGAATGTTTCGTTCTTTTTTACCCCATGTTGCTGGTGCTTCATTCACAGCCACAAGCGTGCTGTAATCCATGTTGTAAATGGTTTGTAAAATATCAGGGATATCTTTGCAAATCGTGCGCGGCGTAATACCATGTGCTGTATTGTAGGCAAGTTGTCGTGTCCGTCGACGTTCGGTTTCATCCATTGCCGCCTGCATTGAATCAGTGATGCGGTCGGCATACATAATCACCCGTCCTTCTACGTTTCGCGCTGCTCGTCCAATGGTTTGGATCAATGAACGCTGCGAACGCAAAAAACCTTGCTTATCAGCATCAAAAATACAAACCAATGCCACTTCAGGCAAATCCAAGCCTTCGCGCAACAAATTGATGCCCACCAAAATATCAAATGTACCAAGGCGAAGGTCACGCAAAATCTCTACCCGTTCCATGGTTTTAATGTCGGCGTGCAAATAACGAACTTTTAAACCCAAGTCATTCAAATAGGTGCTTAAATCTTCAGCCATGCGTTTGGTTAAGCAGGTGGCCAAAATGCGAAACCCTTCGGCAATCACAGATGGTGCTTCGCCAACAAAATCATCGACCTGGGAAATGGCTGGACGAACTTCTATTTGCGGATCAACCAGACCTGTTGGACGGATAACTTGTTCAATAAAAACACCGCCCGTTTTTTCCAACTCATAATTACCAGGCGTGGCCGACACATAAATAGTTTGCGGCACAATGGATTCAAATTCATCAAATTTCAGCGGCCTATTGTCCAACGCGGAGGGTAGCCGAAAGCCAAAATCCACCAAGGTTTGTTTGCGCGAACGATCACCTTTGAACATGGCACCGATTTGCGGTACGGTGGCGTGGGATTCATCAAGAATCACCAAGGCATTGTTGGGTAAATAATCGAGCAATGTTGGCGGTGCATCACCTGCTTTTCGCCCTGTTAGGTGACGTGAATAATTCTCTACCCCTGTGCAAAAACCAATTTCTTGCATCATTTCTAGGTCAAATAAGGTGCGCTGCTCCAAGCGCTGCGCCTCAACCAACAAGTTTTGCGCATACAATGCGGCCAAGCGTTCGGATAATTCTGTTTTGATGTTCTCCATTGCTTTGAGCAGCAAATGACGGGGCGTAACAAAATGCGATTTTGGAAAGACCGTGTATTTATGCAGCGTCTCCAAGCGTTTGCCCGTGAGTGGGTCAAAGCGGCTAATGGCATCCACATCATCACCAAAAAACTCAATCCGCACCGCAAAATTATCGGCATGGGCGGGGAACACTTCCAGCACATCACCACGTACCCTAAACGTTCCCCTATGAAAGTCGGTGTTATTACGCTCATATTGCAGTTCAACCAATTTGTTGATTGCATGGCGTTGATCCAAGCTGCGACCAATCTCTACATACAGCAGCATATCGGCGTATGCTTCAGGGCTACCCAGACCATAAATACACGATACCGATGCCACGATAATCACATCCTCCCGCTCCAACAAGGCACGGGTCGCCGCGTGACGCATGCGGTCAATGTGTTCATTGATCGACGAGTCTTTTTCAATATAGGTGTCAGAGGCTGGTACGTAAGCTTCAGGCTGGTAATAATCGTAGTATGACACAAAGTATTCTACCGCATTATCAGGGAAAAACTGCTTGAATTCGCTGTACAATTGCGCTGCCAATGTTTTGTTATGCGCCATGATCAAGGTGGTTTTTTGCGATTGTTCAATCAGGCAAGCCATGCTGTAGGTTTTCCCCGAACCTGTTACCCCAAGCAAAACCTGATGTTGCAAACCTTCGCGTACACCCTTGACCATTTGTTCAATAGCCTGTGGCTGGTCGCCTTGGGGGGTGAAATCAGCAGATAGGGTAAAGCGCATCGCGCGGATGCTAACGGAATCAAACGCTGCGGTGAATCTTTGGTCTTTTCATTCTTTTCGTTTTGCGTCAGCTTTGAGGCGTTGCTATGGTGTAAAAGTAAAAAATTAGGGTGTTTGTCAATCACAGTATGGATAAATAGATTAGAATTATTTAGGAGATCACAATGGATGATAAAGAGCTACAATACAAAACAGTTTTGATCCGCGATGGTATTGTAAGTGCCAGTTACCAAATGCCTAAAGCTGAGGTATTCATTTATATTTTCATTGATTACCTGTATCTCTTTTTTCAACGACCATTGGTGTTTGCTTTTTGGCAAAAAAAAGCATCCGATGATACGCCACGTTTTATCTACTCCACGCTCAAAGACCCTACCTATGCTTCCTATATTTATTATTCTCAAGGCAAAGAGGACCCTGAAGAAGCCTACCCCCTTTATAATACTGATTACCTCATTTCAGCCTATGTTTTTGATGCAGAAACGGTGGAAGAGTCCAGAAAAAATAAAGACAAAGGTCAAAAGCATCCCTTGTTTGCAGATCCAAAAACCATGCGCGATATCCGTCATATCTTATGCTACCACCCAGACATGTTTAACGAACATGTTTTTCAATTACTGTCCGACAGTCTGGCTCATCACTCTTCTGAAAACAGGGTGTTACATAAAAAACAGACCGTCGTACCTATACCCATGGATTACAAAACAGAAGTGCGTCCCCTTTTAGAAGGGATGCGTGACGTGTTTGATGGTGCAATCAGTGATGCCTCCAATTCTCCGCACCTTCATCAAGATGATCGTGGTGAAGATAAAATCCTTAATGTTATGTTTTTTGTGAAAACATTGATTAAGGAAAAACTTCGCTGTGGTTTTTACAACTATACCACAGCACGGGTGCTGACCAACAAGCAAATATCGCAATTTGGCACATGGATGGACAAAGGATGCCCAGAAGCACAACTGCGCCATGATTGCCCAATCATGAAAACAGGCTGCACAACAAAAGAGCGCCGCGATACTTGTATATCACTCTTACAAACCCCTTTTTGTGATGGTACGAGAGCCGTTATTGATCTGGTGTTTTCTTCTGGCACGGTTGATTTTGGATTAAATCCATTTGGCGGCAGACTTGAAGATTATACCACAAGCCGTGAGGATGAAGGTTTTGATGATGAACAATCCCAGAAAAAAATCTTGGATTGCATGTATGCTAAAAATAAAGGTGCTTTTTATATTCCCATTCATGTCAATGGCGTACCGTGGCTCGTATTACATTCGATTATAGGTAAAACTGACACATTTAAAATATGGCGTTTTAATTATAACTTGTGTCGGGATGTTAGCCTTCGAATTTCCATTATTATACGCGAGGAATCAAAAAAACTCTATTTGAAGTTGTTGGCTGCCGAGCTGGCAAAGGGAATGAAAATATGGTTTTACCATAGCGCACAAAAACAAAAAATCATTGCTGAAATCAACATAGGATGGCAGAAACTAGCACAGGTTTACCCTTACCCTTTGACCAAATTATCTCGAAAAGAGCGTGAAAACAGTGATTCGATACGCATTCAAAAAGGGGAGTACTTATGGTTGAGTATTGACCCCAATCCTTTTCATCAGACTCATATTGATTGGCATCTTTGTGAAAAGGAGGAGATTATTCGTCGTTGTAAGAATGCGGTTGATAAGGTGCTTAACTCCAAGCAACATTGGGATCTACATGCTTCGGCACGAACCACACACTTAATAAGAACACCCCTAAACACAAGCAAAACAATGGTGGAACGGCTTGATATTTCCACCCATGAAAAATCAAAAATCACCAATAAATTAGATCAATGTTTACAGTTGCACTATTTTTCGACCTGCATGCTTGATAGCAAAAAACACGCGGAATATTTAAAAAACAATAGATCGACGGTCAACAGTGAAACGTTTTTTGACCTTTTACGCAGCGAAGGAGAAAATAGAATCAAGGAGTTGGTGGAATACTCAATGGATTCTTCTGCTCCTATTACACGTGCAGCAACAGATGGTACGATTGAATTTATTCACCACCCTTTAAAAGAACAGCAACGCGTACAATATTACAACGATCAACTTGCAGCATTGTGGGATGAGTTGCTAAGCAATATTGACCAACATGGGAGTAGGTATAAAAGTAATATACGCGTTTTTACTGAAGTAAAAGTCTCCAAAATGCAAAAAAGGATACTAATATATTTAAACGTATGCAATGAGACAAAACACAACCATGAACCACTACAAAAAATAATTAATGACCTTAATGAAGAGCTTCGTTCATCAGGTACAAGTATGATTAGCCTTTCTTGTGAAACACTGTGGCAAGAACCCGCATATTGGGCTATTGATACAAACAGTGATACGTCGTTTCATATTTCAATTCCTGTTGGAGAAATTAAATGCTAACGCTTAATGTTTTATGCCTAGATGATAACCTTGATTCTTTATCCAGTTTAATAGCGGATGTATTCAACGATGGGAAAAGTAATATACAACGTGATCTTTTTGCCAACAGAACGCTTGATACAGTGTTTCAATTAAAAGGGTTACTTGGCGGCGAAGAAAAAACAAAATTTCATTTCTTTCGTCATGCTAGCATGGATCCTGATGAAGTTATTCGTGAGATTAAAGCGAACTTTTCTAAAAAAGATATTGATGTTGTGCTGCTGGACAATAATTGGGGTGAGGGTATTTTAGCAACCTTTGGCTCTGATGAGATGGCACCTGTTATTTTACAGCACCTAAAAAGTCCATTTGAAAAAGAAAATCCTATTCAAATGTTCCCTAAATTATTTATTATATCCGAAAACTTTGATCTTCATGAGGCAAAAAATTTATTGGTCGATGGTGTACCACAACATCTTGATCATGCAGCACGTATCAATGCTATTCCCAAAAGAAACAGTGCCTATCTTCGTTTGTGCATTATACAGGCAATCAATGAAAAACAATTGATTTGTGCGTTTCATAAACAGTTAGAACAAAGTCATACAGCAGAAAAAAGACAACAAGAAGAAAACAAGCAAATAAAACAAGTCTATGGTTTTTCTGATAACCTCTCATTGTCGTGTGTAGATATCCCCCGCCCTTTGGCAGGAGTCAGCACTGCTATGAAAATCATTCGACAAAAAACCGCTGAAGCAGCAGAAACAGATTATCCCTTGTTGATCTTAGGTGAAACAGGAACGGGGAAAGAGAACGTTGCACAAGCGGTGCGTCAACAAAGTTACAGAAAAGATGAACCTTTTATCTCAGTAAACTGTGCGGCCATTTCATCAGAACTTGTGGAGCCAGAGCTTTTCGGTTATGTGAAGGGGGCGTTTACGGGGGCAGTTCGTGATCATAAAGGCTATTTTGAGCAGGCCAATAATGGTACAATATTCCTCGATGAAATTGGCGATGCTTCACCTGCATTGCAAGTAAAGTTGTTGCGCGTATTGCAAGAGTCTGAAATTCGCCGCGTGGGCGATGAAAACAGACCCATAAAAGTTAATGTTCGTATTATTGCTGCCACCAATATTGATTTAACCGCAGCAATGAAAAACAAGACGTTTAGAAAAGATTTATATTTTCGATTGGCCTTTCACATTATCCGCGTGCCGCCATTGAATGATCGACATGAAGACATTCCTGAAATTGTCTCCAGTATCATGAAAAATAATAGCCACTTTGTAGTTAAAGATTTTATTGATTGTGCTGCATTGTTTGAAACACTTAATAAAAATAGGTCGTTGCCATTGCATGGGATGATCTTGGAATTATTAAAAGAAAACAATGAAAATGGAAATTTAAAACATTCTTTCATGAAAACATACAAGCATTTATTGGATGATGAAGGCAGCAAAAAATTATATGAATACCTTGAGCGTACACAAAAACGATCAATAGAAGAGGAGGAACTGATCGAACGCTACCGTAAAAAAATTATTTTCCCTCTCCAAATTCGTCGTCTGAATCGTTTGATTCTTGAGTCTATTGCCCCAGACCTTATAAGCATTCGCGTGAAAATCATGAATAAAAAACTAAAAAAAGAACTGGTCAAATACGACTGGAAGGGGAATATTCGTGGATTAGAAAGTTCTATTTTAAGGGCTTTATCTCAGTGCCAGTCTCAACTGCTAACAGAAAAGCATTTTCCTGAATTTAATATAGATTCAGGTACGACAGAAAAACCTAAAAATCATGCAATGTTCTCGAGCGTTAAAGGATTAAATACTGTAATATTAAATAAGCATGTATGCAATGTCCTCGCATGGGTCAAAGAAAACCCTGATTTCATGCTGTTGAAACATGTGGAGATAAAGGAACAGTTTACCATACAGTTTGGTCACAAAAATATCCTTGGATACTTTAAAGGTAAGAAAGCTAATATTAAGAAGGCAGCTAATGAAAGCGATGAAGCGCGTCAATTAATCAAGCAAATTGAACCCTTGTTCATTCACTGTAATATTTGGACGCCGTTGGGCTAAGGAATGGGCTTTGATTTTTATTGCTAAAGAGTAATGCCGATTTTTTTTGCTTTGTCTGTGGCACTCTCATCGTACTGATC
>JAUZQQ010000075.1 GCA_030950905.1 Mariprofundaceae bacterium | reverse complement strand
GCCTGATCCCATTCCGAACTCAGAAGCTAAGACCTTTAGCGCCGATGGTACTGCAGGGTTCCCTGTGGGAGAGTAGGTCAATGCCAGAAATTAAACAAAGAAAGCCCCCAATCGCAAGATTGGGGGCTTTCTTTGTTTAATATTGATCGCACCAAGAAAAAATTTGACAAGGTGTTAAGGCCGCCTTACTATTCGCGCCGTTCCGACCAACAGGGTAATGTTTACAATTATTTGTATATTGATCATTGGCCTAAATATTAGTTGCAATACTGGCAAGGTCGTCACACATAACGCGGGGTGGAGCAGTGGTAGCTCGTCGGGCTCATAACCCGAAGGTCGTTGGTTCAAATCCGGCCCCCGCAACCAAACATCAAGCCTGTGCGTTATTTTTTAGCGTTGCAGGCTTTTCTTTTTTTAAATCCCTGCACTATAAATAACAATTAAAGTTTTTCTTCCATCCAGAATTTCATGCTAGAACGCTTTTAAGGTGAAAACATGAATCACGCAAACAATCTTAAGCATACCCACCATGATGCTGAAAATAATTCACCATTAAAAAAACGCAGAACAAAAATCATTGTCACGATGGGTCCAGCCATTGATAGTGTTGAAGCAATCCAATCGTTATTGCGTATTGGGGTTAATGTTTTCCGCTTAAACATGTCCCATGGGGATCATAAAACCCACGAGCGTTATTACCAAATGATCCGCAATCAGGCGTATTGTCGAGAATGCCATACCACTATTATGGCTGACTTATGTGGGCCTAAAATTCGTTGCGGTATGTTTCAAGATGGTGGGATCACGCTGACCAAAGGGAAAACCATAACCATAACCACCCGTAATGTTGAAGGGCGTGCTGGTTTGATTGCATCGCAGTACACTGCTTTGCACAAAGATGTTTCCGTTGGGCAACGGATTTTGCTTGCTGATGGTGTGATGCAGCTTCGGGTGCTTGAGTGTGATGGGTACGATGTGTTATGCCGCATTGAAGCAGGTGGCGTATTAACCAACCATAAAGGTATTAATTTACCCGACTCTACAGTGTCTGCACCTGCATTGACAAAAAAAGATTTGTTGGATGCAGATTTTTCTGCGGCATTGGGGGTGGATTTTCTCGCCTTATCCTTTGTTCGTACAGCAGATGATGTGCTTGAGCTTCGTCGCTACCTCAACCAACGTGATGTTGGCATTATCGCTAAAATCGAACGCCCAGAGGCTGTAGAAAATGCTGCTGATATTGTACGTGTGGCTGATGGAATCATGGTTGCACGGGGGGATTTAGGGGTTGAGATTCCTGCCGAACAAGTCCCACTGGCGCAGCAGATGCTGATTGATACAGCCCGAAGCATGGATAAACCCGTGATTGTTGCCACCCAAATGTTAGAATCGATGATCGAACATGCCCGTGCCACCCGTGCTGAAGTAACCGATGTGTTTCATTCTGTTACCGATGGTACTGATGCTGTAATGCTCTCTGCTGAAACGGCAGCAGGCCAATACCCCCTTGAAGCTGCATCCACGATGGATCGTATTGTACGCTATGCTGAAACCTGTTTGTGGCAACAATCAGCATTTCGTGGTTTATCTACACGAAAGAATCCCCTGCCGCCATTAACTTTTGGCGATGCCGTTGCCCGTGCCATGGCAGGCTTATCGTGCGATTTGATGGTGCGTGCTATTGTGGTTTTTTCTCCCACGGGGGTAACAGCCAAAGCCATGGCTGCAGCGAGACCTGAAGCCCCCATGTTGGTTGTATCAACATCACCCAATATTTGTCGCCGATTGAATTTGCTTTGGGGCGTAATTCCAGTGTTGGTGGATGCCGATGAAATGACTGAGCCCTGCGTTTTGGCTGGCAAGTTGGCGCTGCGCTTTGGTTTGGCAATGCAAGGCGAAAGCATTTTATTGGTGCAAGGGTTTCATAAAGATCACGCCTTAAATCATCCATCTATTACGGTTATTTGCGTGTGATGTTTCTTTTTAGAAGGCTGTGGTGGTCAACAGTGCACGCTATTAAAAAGCGATTTTTCCATGAATAATATGTGGCAATACAGTCATACTGGGTTTCAGGTATTGCAAATACCGACCCTGCGTGACAATTATACTTACATGGTATTGCCTGATGATCTGCCATCGGCTTGGGTGATTGACCCTGCTGATGCTGGGCTTGTTGTACAATCTTGCCAGCTTAAAAAACGCTGGATTAACCATATTTGGAACACGCATCACCATTGGGATCATACGGATGGCAATGATGTGCTTCGAGAAAAATATGACTGCGTTGTTCATGCTGCAAAAATTGAGCGCTTACGTATTCCAAGCATGACCCATGAATTATCTGATCATGAGTCATGGAATATTGATGGTTTAACTATTGAAGTGTTGGCTGTGCCTGGGCATACTGATGGGCATTTGGCTTTTTTGGTGGGTAATGCACTCTTTTGTGGCGATGCCTTGTTTTCTGCGGGCTGCGGGCGTTTGTTTGAAGGTACACCTGCACAAATGTTGGGTTCTTTGCAACGTTTGATGTCACTTCCTGATGCAACCCTTGTTTATTGTGCCCATGAATACACGCTAATGAATTTACAGTTTGCACGGGCAGTGGCCGATTCATTGGCTGATCGCACATACCATCGGCATTGTTTAAAGCGGCAATCTGTGGTCACGGCAATGCGTCATGATGGTCAACCGAGTGTTCCCGTATTGTTAAAAGAAGAACGTCTGTTCAATCCTTTTTTGCAAGTCTGGCACGAGAGATTTTGTGCAAACTATGCCCAAATACATGGCACGGGGCATTCACCACTGGCTGTCTTTACCCACATGCGTCAGTGGCGCAATAATTTTCTTTGTTGATGGATAAACCTTTCTGATGAATAAAAAAAATGCTTGGTTGTTGCCTGCACCAGCAAAAATAAACATGCACTTATGGGTGACGGGTGTCCTTGATGATGGTCGCCATACATTGGATACGAGTTTTGCTTACGTTGATGTTTATGACACTGTTCATGTGCTACCTTGCCATGCATTGCGCGTACACTGCTCCAATACTGCATTGAATGGTGAGTATAATATTGTTTACCGTGTATTGCAGGCTTTGCGCCAACACTGTGGTATTGCAACAGGTTTGGATGTGTACATTGATAAAAAGATTCCAGAGCAAGCGGGTTTGGGTGGTGGCTCTTCTGATGCAGCAACAGCCTTGCTGGCAGCCTGTAAAATATGGAACCTAAGTATCAGTTTGGGAGATCTTATTGCCTTTGCAACGCCTTGGGGCGCAGATATTCCTTGTTTTTTATTTGGAAAAAGTAGTTATGCAAGTGGGGTGGGAGAGCAACTTCAAATGAACCCCAACCCCTTGCCAGATAAAGCATTATGCCTTGTACGTCCTAGCATGGGACTTTCTACAAAAATCGTGTTTGAATACTTTGATCGCCATGATGGATTGACGGCTCAAACAATGCTCGCTAGCTTGCGCGCCGCTTCGTTACAGGGCGCGTTTTTTGGGACAAATATGTTAGAATCGTCTGCATGTTCTTTGTTGCCAGAAGTTGGGCAATTGCTGCGCCATCTGCGACGTGTTTCTGATACGGTATGGATGAGTGGTAGTGGCTCTTGTTGTATTGCATTGTGCAATCATAAAAACGAAGCAAAACGATTGGCAAATCAAATGAAAACACTTGATAACCCATGCTGGACACATGTTGGACGTTTATTGGATGAGCATCCCTTGCATTATCTAATCACAAAACATGAACACTTAGATCATATTTAACAATGGGGCGTAGCCAAGTGGTAAGGCAACGGGTTTTGATCCCGTCATGCGCAGGTTCGAACCCTGCCGCCCCAGCCAAAATTCTCTTGGGGTGAGTTTGTCGTTCGATCAACACTTTTTCACCTCCATTTATTCATCGTATTGCACCATACATCTCTATTTTTTTCAATCCGTTTAAACAGTTCAGGAAGCATAATGCCTTCCCAAAGGAACACCCATGACCCTTAACCCGAAAATGCGTTTGTTTTCTGGCACGTCCAATCTCCCGCTGACTGAGTCAATCATTAAAAACACGGGTATGCCGATGGGTGAGATGAATATTCAACGCTTTGCTGATGGTGAGATTTATCTGCAATACATGGAATCTATTCGTGGTTTGGATGTTTTTTTTATACAAAGCACATGCAAACCAGCCAATGCAAACCTGATGGAAGTTTTAATTGCCATGGATGCGGCAAAACGTGCGTCAGCGCGTCATATTTGCGCTGTTATTCCCTATTTTGGTTATGCCAGACAAGACCGAAAATCTGCCAGTCGCACGCCTATCTCGGCCAAATTGGTGGCTGATTTGTTGCAAGTGGCGGGTGCAACACGGGTGCTAACGATGGATTTGCATGCTACGCAAATTCAAGGGTTTTTTGATATTCCTGTGGATAATATTTTTGCGACATCCTTGTTTGTTGAAGATATTCGGCGCATCAATCAAGATGTGCAACGTGAGGTGATGGTGGTCTCACCTGATGTTGGTGGTGTGGTTCGTTCGCGTGCATTGGCAAAACCATTGGGTGTTGAAATTGCCATTGTCGACAAACGTCGCCCAGCACCAAATGTTGCCAAGGTCATGAATATCGTGGGTGACGTGCGTGATCGTCATTGCATCATGGTCGATGATATTGTTGATACCGCAGGAACACTATGCAATGCAGCAGAAGCGTTGATGGATCATGGTGCATCCAAGGTTAGTGCTTATGTTACCCATGGTGTTCTTTCTGGCGCGGCTGTGGAAAATATTAATTTATCTGTATTGCATGAGTTGGTTATTACTGACAGCATTCAACAATCGAAGTCCGCGCAAGATTGTCAAAAAATACGCCAACTTTCTATTGCGCCGATGTTTGCCGATGCCATAAGTCGAATCTCTGATGATCGTTCGATCAGCAGTCTTTATACTATTTAGCTTTTTTAGTTTTTGTTTATTAGGCGTTATAAGTCAACGACTATAATTTAGGATATATCAAATGCCTGCCATTGCATTGTTTGACTCTCATTGTCATTTAGATTTCCCTCATTTTGATCAAGATCGTGATGCTGTACGGCAGCGGATGCAGCAAGCAGGTGTGAACCGTGCCATGCTGGTATCCACAGAATTATCCCATGTGCCAAGGATTCGTGCCTTGGCTGAGTCTGATGCTGGTTTTTGTTTTTCGGTCGGTGTTCATCCCAACCATGCACCCGATACAGAGCCTGATGCCGCACTGTTAATGCAATACGCTGATCACCCTCGATGCCGTGCGATAGGTGAAACAGGCATGGATTTTTTTCGTCATCATGTTGCCCCTGACGTGCAACGTGCACGTTTCAAACTGCATATTCAAGTGGCTCAAGATTTGGACTTGCCGCTTATTATTCATATGCGGGATGCCGATGAACCATGCATGCATATGCTTGAAAGTATGGCTAAAAATGGCAAAATTGATGGCATTATGCATTGTTTCTCTTCTACCTTGACCTATGCTGAGCGGGCACTTGCTTTGGGGATGGATATATCTTTTTCTGGCAACGTAACGTACAAACGCAATGATGCTTTGCGTGCCGTGGCATCAAGCGTTCCTGCTGAGCGGTTGTTGGTGGAAACGGATGCACCCTTTTTAGCACCTGTGCCGCACCGTGGCGCGCGCAACGAGCCAGCTTTTGTGCGTGATGTGGCAGTCTGCTTGGCCAAGCTTCGTGGTGTTTCGCTGACGGAATTGGCAACGCAGTGCACAGCCAATGCCATGCAACGCTTTGGATTAAACGATTAATGTTGGAAGAAGCCACAGCGGTATTGCAACGCACATTTGGTTACGCCACATTCCGCCATCAACAAGATGAAATTATTGCCACATTATTAAATGGCAAGGATGCATTGGTATTGATGCCAACGGGTGGTGGAAAATCATTGTGTTATCAGATTCCTCCGCTATTGTGTAAAGGCACAGGGATTGTTGTCTCACCTTTGATTGCCTTGATGCAAAATCAGGTCGATGCCTTGCAGCAATTGGGCATTCGTGCTGCTTTTTTAAATTCTTCATTACCAAACTATGCGCGTAACCAAGTAATGCAACAATACCGTCAAGGGCAATTGGATTTACTCTATGTTGCACCAGAGCGTTTATTGATGGAAAGCATGTTATCCATGATGGACGAGCATTTGCCTGTTTTGTTTGCGATTGATGAAGCGCACTGTGTATCGCAATGGGGCCACGATTTTCGCCCTGAATACCAGCAATTGGCGGTATTGCATCAACGCTATCCCGATGTGCCGCGTATTGCCTTAACGGCTACCGCAGATTTGCGTACGCGACAAGAAATTATTGCACAATTGGCATTGGATGATGCCAAAGTATTTATCAATAGTTTTGATCGCCCTAATATTCGTTATATTATTCATCAAGGTGGCAACAACCGCGAACAATTATGGCGTTTTATTAAAGAGCATCATGCCCATGATGCTGGCATCATTTATTGTTTGTCACGCAAGCAAGTCGAAGAAACAGCAATTTGGTTGCAAGGGCGCGCTAAACAAGCCCTGCCTTACCATGCAGGTTTACCCACCAAGCAGCGGCAGTTACACCAGCAGCGTTTTTTACGTGAAGAAGGTGTGGTTATTGTGGCAACCATCGCTTTTGGCATGGGCATTGATAAACCCAACGTACGTTTTGTGGCGCACCTTAGCTTGCCCAAAAACATCGAGGCCTATTACCAAGAAACAGGCCGTGCTGGGCGTGATGGCGAGCCTGCCAATGCATGGCTCGCTTACACCATGCGCGATGTGGTATTGCAACGGAATATGTTGGAACAGTCCGATGCTGAAGAATCCCACAAACGGGTCATGCATCAAAAACTTCAAGCCATGATTGGTTTGTGTGAGATGCCCGGTTGTCGTCGCCAAGCCTTGTTGGATTATTTTGGTGAACAACAAAAACAAGCATGCGGAAACTGTGATAATTGCTTAAACCCACCCCAAACATGGAATGGTACAGAGGCCGCACAAAAGGCATTGGCCTGCGTTTACCGCACGGGGCAAAATTTTGGCGTACAATATATCACCCAAGTATTGCTGGGCAAACATGACGCGCGCATGATGCGCAATCACCACGATACCATTTCCACCTTTGGCATTGGCTGTGAATACGCTGCAAGCGAATGGCGCACGATTTTTCGCCAATTGCTTGCAGAAGGTTATTTACGTGTGGATATGGACGCGGGTGGCGCACTTAAATTGGCAGGAAATAGTCGTGCCTTATTGCGTGGCGAGACGAGTATCGCGCTAAGCAAGCAACAAAAACCACCGAGCAAGAAAAGCAAACAAACAGCACAAACACGATCATCAACGGTGGATACAACCCCAATTGATCAAACGCTGTTTGAACGTCTGCGCCACCTTCGCTTGCATCTTGCCAAAGAACAAGAAGTCCCGCCATTTTTTATCTTTCATGACCGTACTCTTAAATTAATTGTTGCTGCATTGCCTGATAATCTGCTCGATATGCGAAAAATATCAGGCGTTGGCGAGCAAAAGTTAGAACGCTATGGGCAGGTGTTTATTGATGAAATTCAAGCATACCATAGAGTGTCTGATTCTATGCAAGAAGATCCAGCCAGTGGTTAAATAATCTTGTATATTTAAAGGAGATGTTGATGCCTACATTTGTTAAAGTTGCTTTGTTTGGGTTTTGTTTTCTTGGTTTGTTCTTTCTTTGGATGGCGCTTATCCAGACTGGTTTTGGTGTTAATAATATCGCAATGTTTAGCAAGGGCGAGAAAGAAATTGCATGGGGCGTGCCATTGCTACTGCTGATACTTTCACCATTGCTGTTTCGGCCATTTTCTAAAATATTAGACCATTGGACAGCAGGAATGAATCAATAAATAATCGAGTTGAACATGCTGCTATTAAAACGTGAGTGATTTTAACTTTATAGATTTATTTGCGGGTATTGGTGGATTCCACATTGCAATGGAATCATTGGGTGGGCAATGTGTTTTTGCTTCCGAAATAGATCCTTTTGCCAGAAAAACATACGAACATAATTTTAAAGCATCCAATGCTAACTTGTTTAATGGTGGCATGTTTAATGATGATATAAGAAAAATAAACCCTATAGACTTGCCTGATTTTGATGTTTTGTGCGCAGGTTTTCCGTGCCAACCATTCAGTCAAGCAGGTCACAAAAGGGGATTTGATGATACACATAAATCAGAAAGAGGTAATTTATTTTTTAATATTGTTGATATATTAGAAGCAAAGAAGCCTAAAGCTTTTTTCCTAGAAAATGTAAGAGGTATCATCAATCACGATAATGGTAAAACCTTCAAAGTGATTCGGGAGATTATTGAAAACGAATTGGGTTACAGTTTTCATTATAAAGTAGTGAAAGCGATTGATTATGGCTTGCCACAACTAAGACCACGAATATTTATGATAGGATTTAAAAATGAGAGTATACTATCTAATTTCTCTTTTCCTCCTAAAATCCCATTGAAATTTAATATGTCTGATGTTTGGAACGGCGAGTGTTCCAGAGAAGTTGGATTCACGTTGAGGGTTGGCGGGCGAGGTTCAAATATCAATGACCGCCGAAACTGGGATTCCTACCTCGTTGATGGCGAAGTTAAAAAAATAATGCCAGAGCAAGCAAGAAAAATGCAAGGCTTCCCTGAAAGTTTTGAATTTCCTGTTGCAAATACACAAGCAATGAAACAATTGGGCAATAGTGTTGCGATTGATGCGGTTAAAGCGTGTGCCAAGGTTATGATTGCCCATTTAAAAACACTAAAACCAGATATTTCTTTAAGTATAAACAACAATCAAATATCAAAAGAAGATGAAGGGTTTGGAATAAAATCATATTTAGGCAGCAAACCTACTTTGCTTAATGCATCAGGAAATACCAATTTTATTTTTGAGATTTTACATTTAAGCCCCCATGCAATAGACCTTGTAAATTCAATTAACACCAGAACAAAATTAAAAGATAGAATAGAAAAAATCCATAGTCTAGGCGGTGATTTTAAATTTAGTAAAATTGAAACTGAATCAATGGAATACAACCTTTCCATGGTGGATAGTTTGATTCCAAAAATAATATCTACCATGTTGCTGGAGTTTTACCTAAACAGAACCAACGCTATAAGTGATAATTTAGAAAATGTTTTTAACAATATAAACACCTTTGACACTGATTTAATCACATTGAAAGTAAAAGTAAAACGCTTATTAATTGCAATATTGTTGGGCTTTTTCGCGGGTAAAAAATGGGATGGAGGTTATGTGTCAAATGGGGTTATAGTCGTTAAAGAAACAGGAGAACAAGTAGGGTTTCATATTATAGATAAGAAGTCATTAGAAAATTATTTGTTTGAAAATATTAAATTTGATACCCCCTCAACAAGCAGGCACAGATTTGGGAATCTAATTTTAGAAAATGATGGGAAAATTTATTTTAAACTTAATATGCAGCTCAGGTTTTAAAAACACATAGAAATTGGAATCGAATTAATTGTAGTTTTCTGGAGTGGGTATGATTGGTATTGTGTTGATTGCGCATGCAAGGGTTGCCAGTGAGTCAAAAAAGACCGTTGAGCATGTACTTGGCGAACAATCTTTTTTAATTGCTATTGATGTTGAGAACTCTGATGATATTGACAACTCTTTGGCACGAATGAAATTGGCTATTAAACAATGCACGACTGATGTTGGGGTGCTGGTTTTTGCTGATATGCTGGGCGGCACACCGTGTAATATCGCACAGTCCTCAGCGACGGATGATCGTTGTGAGGTTATCTCTGGTTTTAATATTCCAACATTGATCAAAGCAGTATCCGAACGTGCAACAGCAAAAGATGTGAAAGTATTTGCAAAAGATGTGGTCGCCACGGGCAAGCAGTACATGTGTGTAACATCTGAATTTATGACAGCCACCCCAGACGGTTCTGTTCATGGCTGAACAAGAAATAGCCATTCAAAATCGTTTGGGCTTGCATGCGCGGGCTTCTGCATTGTTTGTTAAAACAGCAGCAAGCTTTCGCAGCGAGGTTTTTGTCCGCAGGGATGATATGGAAGTAAACGGTAAAAGCATTATGGGGGTTTTGTTGCTTGCAGCCTCACAAGGTACTGTACTGCTATTGCGCACCGAGGGCATTGATGCTGACCGTGCCTTGATCGCCTTGATCGCCTTGGTTGACGATTGTTTTGGCGAAGGTGGTTAATTGCATGCTTCGTTATCAAGGGGCAGCAGCAGCTTCCAGTTCTGGGGTAGTCATTGGCCGCGTACAAATTTTAGCTTCAGGAGAAATTCCTGTTGAAGAGCGTCACCTATTACCTGATGCTGTTGCCGATGAGCAACTGCGCCTAGATACCGCTGTTGCCGAGTCCCTACAAGACTTGCAACTGGAGTCGCAACAAGTCCACGCCAGTGGCCACCATGAAGTTGCTGCCATACTGGAAACCCATCGCCTGATTCTGCAAGACCCTGAATTTATTGGGCGCGTGCGGCAATGCATTAAAAATGAATGCATCAATGCTGAGTGGGCGATGCGCAAGCATTTAATGGGTGTAAAAAAATTATTTACAGCGATGCAAGAACAATATTTTCGGGATCGATTTCAAGACATTTGGCATATTGGGCAACGTGTATTGCAAAAACTCGCGCCGAAAAATGACGGTATTTCACTTGCCGTAATCAATACTTCTGTGGAACCTACTGTCTTTGTGACGGATAATATTAGCCCCGCCCATGTCGTAATGTTATGGCGCATGAAGGCCGCAGGGCTGATTGTAGACCAAGGTGGCATCAATGCCCATGCAATGATTATTGCCAGAGGGGTGGGGCTACCCATGTTGGTGGGAAGCAAAGACTTGCTTGGTAAAACAGACGATGGCGATCATATTATCCTTGATGCTGAACGTTGCTGTTATGTGTTGCACCCCAATCAATCAGACTTGTCCGATAGTGCATTGTTTCGCAGTGCTTTGGCGGTAATTCGTGATGATTTACAGTGTTTTTCAAATCGCCGATCACTCAGTAAAAATAATCACCCCTTGTTGTTGATGGCCAATGTCGAGTTTGAAGAAGAAATTAGTGCTGTTGAAGCTGTGGGGGCAGATGGTATCGGTTTGTTTCGTACCGAATTCATTTACCTTCGTAAAGGTACGCCCCCTGATGAAGATGAACAGTATGCGCAATACAGTAAAATTATTGATTTAATGCAAGGTCGCCCCTGCGTTTTTCGCTTGTTGGATATTGGCGCAGATAAGCCCCTTTTGTTTGAACAATTAACGGGCAATAGCCCGAGCCATGAAAATCCTGCGCTGGGTCTGCGTGGCATACGTTTGCTGCTTACTTGGCCTCAAGTATTGAAAACCCAATTGCGCGCACTGTTGCGAGCTTCCCGCCATGGCGCGATCAGCATCATGGTTCCCATGGTCAGTTCTGAGATTGAAATGGAAGCAGTGCGTAAATTATTGCAGCGCTTCGCCATCGATTTGGAAATAACTACACTTCCTTTGTTGGGGTGTATGATCGAAGTCCCCGCTGCCGTGATGATTGCCGATAAATTAAGCCAAGTTTCAGATTTTTTCTCTATTGGTAGCAATGATTTAATCCAATATACCATGGCTGCTGACCGCAATAATGAAGCATGCAAGGCCTACTACACGGCCGATAACCCAGCCATTAAAAAGATGATAGCGTTGACCATTCAAGCGGCAAAAAATGCAGCCATCCCAGTTTCAATTTGTGGCGAGTTGGCAAGCAACAGTGCTTGGACAAAATTCTTTTTGAACATGGGTGTGCATACATTATCGATGACAGCCGAGTTTATATTGCCCATACGATCCACCTTATCACGATTAAATTATGAATCAGAATCGTAATTGGTTTTATTATCGGACTAGCGAATGCCAAGGAGTAAGCCATGAATATTGACCCTGTATGTGGTATGACGGTAGACAAAACCAGCCCACATCAAGAAAGCTTCGGGGGTGTAGATTACCACTTTTGCTCGGCACATTGCGTTGATAAATTTTTAGCCGCGCCCGCTGACTATGAAGGCAAAGACCAAACATCTGCCCATATTCATGCTAAAAAAAGCAGTGTTCCTGATAACCCCGATGCCATGTACTTCTGCCCCATGTGCCCCGGTCAAGAGCAACAAGGCGCTGGCACTTGCCAAGTTTGTGGTATGGCCTTGGATGCCATGGCTTCCCCCACATTGGCGCAAAAAACAACGTATATTTGTCCCATGCACAGCGATGTGGTTCAAGACCTACCGGGGACTTGCCCCAAATGTGGTATGGTCTTAGAAGCGCGCACCGTAGAAATAGCAGAAAAAAACCCTGAACTGGATGATATGAGCCACCGTTTTACTGTGGCAGTCTTTTTAGCCGTCCCCTTGTTTTTGTTGGCCATGGTTGCTGATCTTGCTCCATCATGGCTGCCTGCAAGCATGAGCATGGCGATGGTGCAATGGATTGAATGTGGGCTGGCAACGCCTGTGGTACTGTGGGCTGGCTGGCCATTTTTTGAACGCTTTTGGCTGTCGCTAAAAACGTGGAACCTCAATATGTTTACCTTGGTGGGGTTAGGTGTTGGCATGGCATGGTTTTACAGCATGGTGGCATTGCTGTTCCCTGGCTTGTTTCCTGCGCTGATGCAAAAAGATGGTGTGGTGGCCGTGTATTTTGAAGCCGCTGCTGTGATTGTCACCTTGGTTTTATTGGGGCAAGTGCTGGAGCTGCGCGCCCGTTCTCGCACCAATGATGCCATCAAACTGTTGTTGGGTATGGCCCCTAAAACAGCCCGCAAGGTGCATGATAATGGCAGCGAGATGGATGTGCCATTGGATCAAGTCGTTACAGGTGATGTATTGCGTATTCGCCCTGGTGAAAAGGTTCCCGTTGATGGTTGTGTTATCGAAGGTCACAGTCACGTTGATGAGTCGATGATTACGGGGGAATCTATACCTGTAGATAAAACAACAGATGATGCGTTGATTGGTGGCACAGTGAATGGCAATGGTGCATTGTTAATGCGCGCGAAAAAGGTTGGAGCGGACACATTATTGGCGCAAATCGTGACCATGGTTGCCGAAGCGCAGCGTTCGCGTGCTCCGATTCAACAAATGGCGGATACCGTTGCCGCTTATTTTGTCCCGATTGTGGTGGCTATTTCTGCTTTAACGTTTGTACTCTGGTGGTTTCTTGCCCCTGCTGATTCTCGCTTTGCTTATGCAATGATCAATGCGGTGGCAGTATTGATTATTGCTTGTCCCTGTGCTTTGGGGCTTGCCACGCCCATTTCTATTATGGTTGGTACGGGCCGTGGTGCAAGCGCAGGGGTATTGATTAAAAATGCCGAAGCATTGGAGATGCTTGAAAAAGTAAATATCTTGTTGGTGGATAAAACAGGAACATTAACAGCAGGAAAACCCACGGTAACCAGTATCTTGCCACAACCGGGTCATGATGAAGAAGCGTTATTGCAATGGGCTGCTACGCTGGAACGCTCCAGCGAACACCCCTTGGCCACGGCCATTGTGGCAGCAGCAAAAGACCGGGATTTAACGGCCTTTGAGATGGAAGATTTTTCTGCGGTGACGGGTAGAGGGGTATGTGCTAGCATCAACAATGCACGGGTGATACTCGGCAATACACGTTTTATGAAAGAGGAAGGGGTTGATATTGATCATGTATCAAACCTGTTGAGCAAACACCAACAATCGGGTGAAACAGTGATGTTGATCGCCGTTGATGGACAGTTGCTGGGGTTGATTGGCGTATCAGACCCGATCAAACCATCTTCGGCTGAGGCCATCGCCACATTGCACGATGAAGGCATGGAAGTGATTATGGTTACAGGGGATAATGCACATACAGCCGAGGCCGTAGCCAAGACACTCGGTATTGTCCGCTTTGAAGCAGAGGTTTTGCCTGAGCAAAAGGCCGATGTGGTCAAACGTTTGCAACAAGAAGGTCATATTGTTGCCATGGCAGGTGATGGCATCAACGATGCCCCAGCCTTAGCCCAAGCACATGTTGGTATTGCCATGGGAACAGGAACGGATATAGCGATTGAATCAGCGGGGGTTACTTTGATCCAAGGTGATTTAACGGCGATTGTTCGTGCGCGAAGGCTGTCGCGGGCAACGATGAAAAACATTCGTCAAAACCTTGTTTTTGCTTTTGTTTATAACGCTGCGGGTGTGCCTATTGCAGCCGGGGTATTGTACCCCTTTTTCGGTTTGTTGCTCTCGCCCATGATTGCCGCAGCAGCAATGAGCCTTAGTTCTGTTTCGGTGATCACCAATGCACTTCGCTTGCGTAACACAAAACTTTGACCATGACTAAATCAAGCTACCAAGTTTTAGCCAGACGTTGGCGACCACAACGATTTTCTGAACTTGTTGGTCAGGATGTTGTCGCTCGAACGCTTAAAAATGCATTGCAATCAAACACGCTAGCGCATGCTTATGTGCTTACTGGCATCCGAGGTGTTGGCAAAACAAGCATTGCCCGCTTGATGGCGATGGCCATCAATTGTATGGCACGCGATAATGATGGGGAGCCGTGCAATCATTGTGCTGCTTGCACGGCCATTGCCCAAGGTTCACACATGGACGTGTTGGAGATCGATGCTGCCAGCCATACGGGCGTGGATGATATGCGTGATATTTTAGACAGTGTGCGTTACCCACCGAATGCATTGGCCTACCGTGTTTATATTATTGATGAAGTACACATGTTATCGCGCAATGCCTTCAATGCCTTGCTAAAAACACTGGAAGAACCGCCTGCACAGGTGATGTTTATTTTGGCCACCACCGACGTTGAAAAATTACCGCTCACGGTGCGTTCACGTTGCCAGCGTTTTGATCTTCGGCGTTTGTCAGTGGTAGAAATAAGCAAACAATTGCAACATATTTTTACTGCAGAAGCGATCACCAGCGAAGAGGCGGCTCTGCGAACCATTGCCATGGCAGCCGATGGTAGTATGCGTGATGCCTTATCGTTGGCTGAACGGGTGCTGGCGTACACGCCAAAAAATGTGCAAGCCATTGATGTTCAAGAGGCATTGGGGCTTTTAGCACCCACTTTGCCGAGGCAGTTAACCGATACCGTGATTGCAGGGGATGGCAGTGCAGGACTGGCATTGATGCAACAAGCAGCAGAACAAGGGTACAGCGCCCGCCCCATGCTGCTGGCACTGGCTGAATTGTGGCATCGTGTATCGTGTTGCCGTGCCTGCCCCAGCTTGCTTGATGGTATTGACGATCAAATTCAAAGAGAATGGATCAGCAAAGCCATTGATTATTGGTCTCATGCCGTACTTGATATGCATTATCAGGTTTTGTTGCATGGTTTGCGTGATTTATCGTTGGTTGATGAACAATGTGGTGCCGAAATGATTATCATTCGCCTCTGTCATTTGCATACGCTTGTGGGTCAGGCCGACAGTCAAGAAGTTGAAATACCACCTGAAAAAAAAAAGAAAACACAGCAAGCCATCGATGATGAACGTGATAGCACCACAGTAAATATTACGCCAACGCTAACCATAAAAGCACTTCCGCCTGCTGAGACATTTGGGAAAACATATGAAAATTGGCAACAAGTTGTAACCGCTTATACCAAGATCAGTCCTGCTTTCACGGCCATGCTCGAGCATGTGGTATGCACCAGCTTTTCAGACACTGTGCGGTTAAGTTTAGACACACACCATCAACGGGCTATCCCCCTGCATGAACGTGTAGAATTTGAACGCTGGTTAGGAAGAAAAGTTATTTGGGACACGCGTCACCACAACGATGATGTAGAAAGTATTTCTGAGCAACGTCAAAAAGCCACGAAACAGGCCATCCAAGAACGTTGGCAATACGCCCGTCAAGATCCTCACATCCAAGGCTTAATCAAAGCCATGGATGCAAGTTTGGTGGATGTTAGCGTGGCAGCAATTCCAAGCCAAAATTAAATCACAACAAGCACCACGAAAAAAACACCAGCCCCCATTGCGCCCGCCATTAAATCGTCCGCCATAATGCTCCACCAAGCAGGGCCTATATGTTCACAGGCATTGATGGGGTAAGGTTTGAAAATATCAAACATACGAAATAATAAAAAAGCCATCAGCCAAACCCAATATTCATGCCATGCAGGCTGTATGTTATGGTATATCATCAAACACAGTGTTAAACACAACCATTGACCTGCCCATTCATCAATCACAATCCAGCCAGGGTCTTGAACTTTTAATGGCGGCAGTATACGGGCGCAGAGCATGCAACCCAAGGCAGTTACCAAGACAATAGCCACTGCCATGATGGCAGGATTTTCTCCGCTGGCTGCATAAATACCATAAAAAACAGGCAAGCTGGCCAATGTACCCCAAGTACCAGGGGCATTTTTTGCCCAGCCAGATCCCAAACCTGACAAAATCCAATATTCCCACGTTTTATGTAAAATGATCAAACCCCCTTGGGTAGTCCATAAGGTAGGGGCGATTGTCAAGAAATGGCGTGCTTGTATAAACACCATGCTTTGCTGCAACACATTGACCAATGCGTAGTGCAGCCACTTCAGGAATAACCATGGAGGGTGCGGCAGTAAACAACAATGCATAATCATCACCCCCCGTAAGTACCGCCTGAATCAACACATCTTTTTCCCGATGTTTTGGTGATGGGAAAGCATCAAGCAAACAGTTTAAATCCAAGCGCATGGCACAATGGGAAGCTTCGCAAATATGGTTGGCATCTTGCAATAAACCATCGCTTACATCAATACAGCAACGTATACCAGCCTTGGCCAGCAGCTCGCCCGCAAACAACTGGGGGGTTATATGGGTGAAATATGGCACATAGTCTCCGTCATGTTTTCCCTTTTGCCATTCTGCCAGCCCCAATGCAGACCGCCCTAACGAACCAAGCACGAAAACATGATCACCCACATGGGCTTGATGCCTGCACATCGCAGTTTTTTCTGGGATTATGCCTGCAACAGTAACGGTGATACCACATTGTTGACCAGAGGTGGTATCACCGCCTGCGATTTCCACACCATGACGATCTGCTGCCCGTACAATCCCTTGCCCCATCAGCAATGCTTGGTCTTGATGCTGCAATGTGATGGCAGTCCAGATCCAACGTGCTTTTGCTCCCATTGCTGCCAAGTCCGATAATGCAGCACATACCGCACGATCCATCGCATCATCTAAGGGAAAGTCTTTGGGCCAATGTATCCCCAACCATGCTGTATCAGTGCTAACCACCAGTTCATGACCATCAGCAAGCGCATGAATAGATGCATCATCACCGTTTGCCACACGGGTTTCGGGCTGGCGTATTGCGCCACGCAAAAAATGCCCGGCAATCAAATCAAATTCAGACATGCATTATCGTTGCATGCAGGTTTTAAAATCAGCGACTGCTTGTTGCAAGCCTTTAAATACAGCATCAGCAACAATAGCATGGCCAATATTTAAAGTCGTAATTTCTTTAATGGCTGCAATGGCAGGGGTGTTTTCTAGGGTCAGACCATGGCCCGCATGTACTTCCAGACCAGCCGATGTTGCATAAGCGGCAGCCGTTGCAATGGCTGCGCATTCTTGTTGCCGTGCATCGCCATTTATATTGGCATAATGCCCTGTGTGTAATTCAATAACAGATGCACCAACAGCGACGCTTGCATCAATTTGCTGGATGCTAGGGTCAATAAACAGTGATACACGACAGCCCGCATCCTGCAATGTACGCACCACATCCCGCAAGCGATCTTGTTGAGCTGCAACATTTAAACCACCTTCAGTGGTTAATTCTTGACGTTTTTCAGGTACCAAGCACACGGCTTGTGGTTTTAAACGGCAAGCAATCGCAACCATGGCGGGTTGCGCTGCCATTTCCATGTTTAAATACAAATCCATGCTTGCCAATTGTTCCATATCAAGGTCTTGAATGTGGCGACGATCTTCTCGTAAATGCGCGGTGATGCCATGTGCGCCAGCAGCCATACATAATTTAGCAGCAGCAATCGGGTCAGGGTATGGGGTTAAACGAGCTTGACGTAATGTTGCAATATGGTCGATATTAACACCTAGAAGCATAGAAAAAATCCTTTGTTATATTGTATTCATTTACCAAATATCGGACAGGCGTTGTATGCCTTGGCAATCACAAGAAAGAAGAAGCTGTTGAATATTTTCTTTTAAAACAGGATGCTGCCAAGCAGGCATAATATCCGCCAGCGGCAACAATACAAAAGCGCGACGGTGTGCTTGAGGGTGGGGAAGGGTTAATGTTTCGGTGACCTCGATTTTGCTGGCATAATCAATGATATCCAAATCAAGCGTGCGCGCAGCCCAACGCGTGCTACGGGTGCGCCCACAAGCATCTTCAATACCATGCAGGCGGCCAAGCAATGCATGCTGTGGGCATGGGGTATCAACAGCGATCATAGCATTTAAATAATCATCTTGCCCTTTTACACCAAGAGCCAAGGTTTGATAAAGCGATGAACTTTTTGTAAGCACGCAATCATTCATGGCACCCAATGCTGAACGGGCGTACCTAAAATGCGCCAATACTGAACCGATATTTCCACCGAGGGCAATAAAAACAGTAGACTTGACCATTTACTGTATCTTTGGTGGCTGAAAAGCCTTGGGGTTATAAGAAAAATCATCGGTGGCTTTTTGGTGATCAAAACACAGGTCTTGATTCATACGGTTTGCCATGTCTGGGGTTAAGTAACGGTAAGCTGGCAGGGTATTGGCCACCCTGATCAAAACACGAAATAACAACAGCGGAATAGAAAAAAGCACAACATGCACCTGTTCTATTTCTATAATGCGTTGCAATATTCGCTTGTAGGTCATGGTTTCACCACCACTAAGGTTGTAAGCCTTGTTGTAACTGCGTGGGTTAGTCAATGCTTGGACACAAGCAAGAGCCAAGTCCTCACTGTGCACGGGCTGACGAAGGCCAGAAGCTTTACCTACAAGGGGAAAAAAATGATACTGTTTCATTTTTTTGGCAATAAACGTCACGTTTTTATCTTTGCCACAACCATAAATAAGCGTGGGGCGAAAAATCGTCCAATCAATCCCTTCTCGTTGGCAATAATTTGCAATATCACGCTCAGCTTGTTGAAATTCTGCAACCATCGCTTGCTCTTTGGGGCTATGCGATGTTTGTTTGCCAAACATGCTCGTTGAGCCAAAAACAATAAGACGTTTAATCCCTTTTTCTTTGATGGTACTTAACAAGGGTGGCAACAAAGGAAGCGGCGCGATGTGAATCAATACATCGGCATCCGGCAATTGTTGGCATACCGTATGTGGCTGCGCAATATCTGTTTGTATCCATGTTGCGTGGATGTTTTGTTGCTTGGCACGGCTAAGGGGCAATACCTCATGCTGTTTTTGCTTAAGCAATGGCAAAAGAAAGTCGCCAATTTGACTGCTTGCACCCGTAATAATAATTTTTTTGCGCATATTAGGATGTGAACCTTTTAAATATTTCAAGCATGGCAATGATCACAAAACGCAGCCATACCATGGCAACAACACACCACATCAGTGGGAGTGGGTATTGATGACGGAAAAACTTCTTATAAAAGCGAACCATACCCATGTGTTTGTGCCATTCAACACGAATCGGGCGACCCGTACTGCACACACCTTTGGCATGGATGATTTCAACATGGGGAACAAACAAAATATGCCATCCCTTTTGCCTAAAACGCATGCACCAATCCAAATCTTCACAGTGCAAAAAATAAGCTTCATCCATCGTACCAACATCTTTCATTGCTGCTCGACGAACCAACATAAAAGCCCCCGATATGGCCTCTTTGTATACTGGTTTTTTCGGCAATGGTTTTTGATGCATGGCAACACTTTCAAATTTAGGGTGATTGGGAAAGAGCTTATCCAAGCACAGTATTCGCACCAATGTTCGCCATGGTGTTGGCACGCGCCTGCGACAACCTGCTTGCTCAGTGCCATCTAAATTACGAATCAAACAACCCGCCATTCCTGCTTTTGGATGAAGCTGCATCTGCTCCAGTAAAAGCGCGATGGTATTGGCTTGAATAAGGCAATCAGGATTAAGAACAAGTAAATACTCACCCGAAGTCATCGGAATCACACGGTTGTTCGCTTTTGCAAAACCAAGGTTTTTACCATTTAAAACAATATGCAAACGTTCATCTTGAATGCTCTTTTTAAGAAAATAGATGCTGCCATCTGAACTGCCATTGTCCGACAAAAAGACTTCAACCGGTACGGTGGAAGACAATACTGAGCGAACACACGCTGTTAATAATTCGCCACCATTAAAGTTGACAATGAGAATAGACACTGGTTTAAAATAAGGTATTTTATTTTCTCCAAATAAATATCAAAGGAGACATTATCACTGTATTAGCACGGTAAAATGATAAAATCAAAACGAGGGTTTTTGTCTACCGCGCCTAAGAACCCAATAACCAAGGATGCCTGATAGCAAAGAGCCAATGAGTATCCCCAGCTTATCAGTGTATTGAAATATTTGGTCGTTATCAAAGGCCAAGGATACAATAAACAGGCTCATGGTGAAGCCGATACCTGTTAGTACTGAAACTCCATACAATTGCACCCAATTCGCGCCTTTGGGCAAGGTAGCAAAATTAAGCTTGATTGCTAGCCAGCTAAAGCCAAATACGCCCAGTTGCTTGCCTACAAACAAGCCCAGTATAATACCAAGTGGCACGGCACCAGACATTTCATTGAGGGATATATCGGTGATGTTTACCCCAGCATTTACAAAAGCAAACAAAGGCAATATGAAAAAGGCAACCCAAAAATGAAGGCCTTGTTCAATATCTTTAAGCGGCGAAGTAGGTTTTTTATCTTCATCAAGTCCATGCAGGGGAATGGTGAAAGCAAGGGCAACACCTGCCAAGGTTGCATGAACACCCGACTTTAGCACGCTGACCCACAGTATAATGCCAACAATAAAATACGCCGCTTTTTTTGTAACGCCCAGTATATTTAATGCAAGCAATACCATCAGCGCACTCAAAGCAATGCTAATGGATAAAGTGGACAAATCGGTGGTGTAAAAAAGCGCAATAATAACAATCGCTCCCAAGTCATCAATGATGGCCAACGCCATTAAAAATATTTTAAGTGAAGGTGGAACCCCCTTGCCAAGCAGGGACAGAACCCCCAGTGCAAAAGCAATATCGGTTGCAGTGGGAATCGCCCACCCCTTGATCGCAATTGGATCGTGCATATTGAATGCCAAATAAATAATTGCAGGAACGAGCATGCCACCAATGGCTGCGATACCAGGCAAGGCTATTTGATTCAATGATGACAAATGCCCCTCTAACATTTCTCTTTTGACTTCCAGGCCGATGAATAAAAAAAAGATTGCCATCAAACCATCGTTTACCCAATGGTATAAGGATTTATCAAGCTGCAATGCACCCACCCGTATTTCTACGGGAATATGCAAAAAGTATTCATACAAAGGCGACATAAAAGTATTGTTTAAAACAAGAGCCAATATTGTTGCAACAATCAATAAGATACCACTGGCAGATTCTTGTTGCATAAATTTTTTAATCATGGGATTCCTGGTTTTTATGTGTGGGTGACTGAGCTAACGCGCAATTATTGATCGCTGTTAAGAAAAAAGAAAAATACGTGCCAGCCAGAGGCTGAATAGGCAGGGATTGCCTGAGCACGCTAAGATGGCGGAAGGGGTGGGATTTGAACCCACGGAAGTATTACCTTCGCCGGTTTTCAAGACCGGTGCATTCGGCCACTCTGCCACCCTTCCTGTTTAAAGTGACGCTTTTGCAGCGAGCGCGCATGGTAGCGACTCATCCATTGTTAGGCAATATTTTTACTGTTTGTTCTTTTTTCTTAAAAGCCGTTATCATGCAGCAGCTTGAGTTTGCGTCCAAGCTGCTGCATGATAACGGCTTTAAATGGTAACGTGAATGGAACAATCTACGCTGCCTAAACAACAATGGGGGGAGCCATTAATGATTGAAACCGATTATACCACAGGCTTTGAAGCAGCAAGAAAAAACATGGTGGCGCATCAAATTCGTTGCTGTAAAGTATTGGATGCTGATCTGTTGGATATGCTTGAAACCATGCCAAGAGATGAGTTTTTACCCGAAAACATTCGCAGCCTTGCCTACATGGAAGGTCATGCTCCTTTGCCGTGTGGTCAAGAAATGCTAACACCATTGCAAGAGGCAACTTTTTTGCAACACTTGCAATTGCAAGGGCATGAATCTGTTTTATTGATTGGGGCAGGTACTGGCTTCATGACCATGCTTTTGGCCTTGCGTTCTGCCCATGTTACGGCCTGTGAATACCACGCCGACCTGGCAAGCATGGCAAAAAATAATTTAAGCAATCATGGTATCACCAACGCCGATGTGCTGCTTGTTAATGCCATGGACGCGGATGCCATGCAGATGATGTTAAAAAAGAAGAAATTTGATGTGCTTGTGATTGCAGCAGCATTGGCTGATATTCCCTTGCATTTGCGCTCTCGGGTAACAGAAAACGGACAAATCATGGCCTTTTTAGGCAGCAACCCCGTGGTTACCCTACAACACAAGCAGATCCAAGGATCAGCCTGTATTACAACGCCGTTGTTAGAAACATCCTTGTTGAGCATCGAGGGCATTAAAAAGACAAGAGTACTGGACTTTTAAGCGTCAATACACCGTCGTTTGATTTTTTTGATTCTACCCTGAATAATTACCGTTTCTACTCTATTTCTCTACCATTGGGGGGTCACATTGGGCACATTTAATACTTTTGACGCACGCAGCACCTTGAAAGTTGGCGATCAATCGTTTGATTATTACCGCTTGGATGCAGTGGGTGATGTTCAGCGACTGCCTTTTTCGATGAAAATATTACTGGAAAACATGCTTCGCCGTGAAGATGGCGAAACAGTAACAGCAGATGATGTATGGGCCGTTGCGCGTTGGGATGCTTCTGCTGAACCTTCTACTGAAATAGCCTACATGCCAGCAAGGGTGCTGATGCAAGATTTTACAGGTGTGCCTGCGGTGGTTGATTTGGCTGCGATGCGTGATGCCGTGGTTGCCCTTGGTGGTGATGCAAGTGCCATCAACCCTTTGGTTCCTGCTGAATTGGTCATTGATCATTCGGTACAGGTGGATGTTGCGGGTAGCCATGATGCTTTTTCTCGCAATGTGGCATTAGAATTTTCACGCAATCAAGAACGCTACGCCTTTTTAAAATGGGGGCAGGCAGCCTTTGATAATTTTAAAGTTGTGCCACCAGACACAGGCATTGTGCATCAAGTAAATCTTGAGTTTTTGGCGCGCACGGTATTTGTTGACGATGCAGGCGTGGCTTACCCTGACACATTGGTGGGTACTGATTCGCACACCACCATGGTCAATGCGCTGGGTGTATTGGGTTGGGGGGTTGGTGGTATTGAGGCTGAAGCTGCCATGCTGGGCCAGCCTATTTCGATGTTAATTCCACGTGTGGTTGGGGTTGAACTGACGGGGCAATTGCCCGAAGGAACAACGGCAACCGACTTGGTATTAACCATCGTTGAAATGCTGCGTGCGCACGGCGTGGTGGGTAAGTTCGTTGAATTTTATGGTGAAGGTTTACACTATTTACCCTTGGCTGACCGCGCAACGATTGCCAATATGGCACCTGAATACGGTGCAACCTGTGGTATTTTCCCCATTGATGATGAAACGCTGAATTACCTGCGTTTAACAGGACGTGGTGCTGATGTGCCGTTGGTGGAGGCGTATGCGAAGGCACAGGGAATGTTCCGTGATGATAGCCAGCAAGCGAATTACAGTGAGCATTTATCGTTGGATGTTTCTTCTACTGTCGCTTCTTTGGCGGGGCCAAAACGCCCACAAGACCGTGTGCCACTGCAACAATCCAAAAAAAGTTTCAACCATGCCCTTGAAAACATTAAAGCTGAAGCGGGTTTAAACAGCCACGCCGTAGATTGTAGCATTGATGGTCAGCAAATCCGTATGGAAGATGGTGCTGTGGTGATTGCTGCTATCACCTCTTGCACCAATACATCCAATCCATCGGTATTGATTGCCGCAGGGTTGGTGGCACAAAAGGCTGAGAAATTGGGTATCAAGGTTCAACCTTGGGTGAAAACATCGTTAGGCCCTGGCTCAAAAGCTGTGACTGGTTATTTAACGAAAGCAGGCTTGATGCCTGCACTAGAATCTTTGGGGTTTCATGTGGTGGGTTATGGCTGCACCACCTGCATTGGTAACTCAGGTCCATTGCTGCCTGAAGTATCTGCTGCGATTGCGGCGGGTGATTTGGCCGTGTGTGCGGTATTGTCGGGCAATCGTAATTTTGAAGGGCGTATTCATGCTGAAGTACGCATGAATTATCTGGCCAGTCCACCCCTTGTTGTTGCCTATGCCCTAGCTGGCACGATGAATATTGATCCCTACAACGAGCCTTTGGGTAAAGGAACGAATGGCCAGCCAGTATACTTAAAAGACATTTGGCCAAGCCAAGCAGAGGTGGCTGCCACGTTGCAGTCATGTGTTACATCAGCGCAATTTGATGCCGCATACCGTGGTGTTTTTGATGGTGATGATCATTGGCAGGCATTGAATGCGCCAAGTGGCGAACTTTTTGCATGGGCAGATGATTCTACTTATATTCAAAACCCACCGTATTTTCATAACATGCCCAAAGAAGCCGCAGCTATTGTAGGGTCAATCACAGGGGCGCGGATATTGGCGATGTTGGGCGACTCGGTAACCACAGACCACATCTCGCCTGCTGGTGGCATCAGTGTTGATTCGCCTGCGGGTCAGTATTTACGCGAACATGGTGTTATAGCGAGCGATTTTAACTCTTATGGTTCACGCCGTGGCAACCACGAAGTCATGATGCGTGGTACGTTTGCCAATATTCGTTTGCGCAATCATTTGGCACCCGGTACGGAAGGTGGTGTAACCATTCATCAAGGCAGTGGTGAATTGATGAGTATTTATGATGCCGCGATGCGTTACCAAGATGCAGGTATTGCCTCGTTGATTTTGGCAGGTAAAGAATACGGTTCAGGTTCTTCTAGGGACTGGGCAGCCAAAGGTCCGCTTTTGTTGGGCGTGGCAGTGGTGATTGCCCAATCATACGAACGGATTCATCGCTCCAACTTGGTTGGCATGGGGATTTTGCCCTTGCAGTTCTTGGCTGGTGAAACACCCCAGACACTGGGTTTAACAGGCGCTGAAACATTTGATATTGCACCCTTAAATCTAACAGCCTGTGATACCATTGAAGTAAGTGCCATCGCCAAAAATGGTGACCGCGTAGTGTTTACTGCCGAAGTGCGCATCGACACCCCCAAAGAGGCTGACTATTACCGCCACGGCGGCATTTTGCATTATGTCTTACGGCAATTGGCAAAATAAAACAGGCAATGACGGGCATCCTTCATATTCGACCAAAAGTAGTTGACACTTTACCACCTTGTAGGTTGATGGTGAGGGAAGCGAATCCCAACATCTTCTGGTTCTCATGCTCTGTACTCTGCGTGGGAATCCGTACCAGCCTATCATTCTGCCACTGTGTATGCATTCCCACGCAGGAGCGTGGGAACGAGGGGCAAGTGAACTAAAGTGTAAACCAAGACATGAAGGATGCCTAATTTTCAAAATTTAGAATGATGAAGCTGTCAGAAAAAAGTGAGTGGAAAGTTTTTTATGGAATTAGTTTATCTCACCAGCCGATCTGATTTAAAACACCAAAAAGTCAACGTTTACCCGCACTTTAATGGCATGATAAGTATATTTAGTAAACTATCACCGTAATTTGCGATAAATCTTTAGCTCTTCAAGCAACCAATCGCTACTGTTTATAGTAGCAGATTGGGCACAGTGAATCTTATACTTACGCCCTGAAATTGAACTTTTTGTCGCCGCATATTTAATAAAATCTTCGGTAGACTTCACCTTATTTTTATAGTACTGGTACTTCTTGTTAATATGATTTCTTGCTTCACCACCATTATGAAAGCTTCCATTGCGCTCATACGTACATGAAGTAGTAGCCACAAACATCAATAGATGTTTAATTTCATCTTCTTGGTTGGCATTGGCACCTGTTGAAAATATCAACAATAGTACAGCCATAATTCTTATCATTATTTTACTCCAATTTTAATCCATTAAACGCTAAATTTTAGATCTCTAATGATGCCTATAGAAACAGGGTAATTACGGTACTACAGAAATAAGTTTTTGATAATGTATACCCTTGCAATATACATGCAGCGTAGCCGCCCCAGTACTTTTTGGGATGAGGTATGCATTCCCACCGTAAGCACGAAATATATTGTTATCAGAGCTGTTTGCCTGAGCACTACAAAGTCGCTGTAAACCATTGCTGTAGTGTTCACGCAGCACCCACGATTCTCTTTTTCCTATTTTCAACTGGTTGGGAACGTCCAGTGTTCGCCGCAATAGCTGCGGCTGACTGACGGTGATCTGCCCACTATCATGCAATGAACCTGCCCATATTTCAATATATGAAGTTCCAACAGCACGTGCCAATAATGACTCGCCAGCAACAATGCCAATCACTGCGGGATCGCTGTTGCTTACTCTTACCTTTTGTAAGTCTACCCAATGCTTAATTTGGACATTGGCATAGCGGTAGCTACATATTAATCTGCGTTTTTCATTCACCATAAGTTGCAACAATTGTTGAAAATTGCAGTCCAGTCTGTTGGGGGCTATATCGTCGCGAACATGCACCACCATGGTGGTCTTGATGCCTGCATACTTTATTTGAACTTCACTTCTTCCAAGTTTTCTTGCCCATATACGCCTATTGTTGATCGTAATCGTATTATCTTTGACGCTAAAACGTGCAAGTTTACTTACATCTTTGCGCATTCCATCGCTAAAAATTGCCCAGACACGGGGGCGAGGGAGGGTGGCATGAAGAGGAATGTTGAATTCCAATTGCTCAAGTTCCAATCGTTTTGGTGCCGTACCAGAGACGTGGATGCGCTGACTGCTAGAAATATTGGTGTTTGCAATCTGCACCGTCACCACGGCATCACCTGCTGTCAAAGCTTTAATGCGTCCATTGTTTACCTGCAATACAGCACTGTTTGACGAGCGCCATTCCAGCCTTTGCCTGCTGCGGGATGGCTTTATGTTGTTGTAATAGTGAATTTTTGTATTCAAATAAAAATCCACGCCAGGGTACAATTCACTGGGCGTGGATGTGATGCTGATGCCCGTTGCTTGCGCAGTTTGTTCAGGCAACACCTGAATACGAAGCCCTGCTTCAAGGCCATAACCATGCGCTTGAAGCAGGGCTTCACCCTCGGTAACAACTTTTATGGTCATTGATTCATCTACTTTCAATACATTCAAATCACTGCTAGAAAAGGTGATCGGCGTAGAGGAGCTCCTGTACGCATTGTAACGATGCTGATAACCATCAGAGTATACAGTGTATAGTTTCGGGGAATATTTACTTTTTATGTTAATTTGTTTAAAAGCAGGATCAAAGTAAAGAGAAGTTGGCTCGGCTATCACCTGAACTTGTGCCGAGGCTTGATGTTGTTTGTAGCTAACGTGAATCATAGCCTCGCCCATGGCGCGTGCTGTAAACTCTGTTTTTCCAGTCTTTGTGTTTTTTTCTATTGCCAAAACGGCAGGGTTGGATGAGTACCATTGCAGCTTTCTATTTTGATACTTCACCTCCTTTGCAAAAAAACGAACCACATTAGCTTTGACAAGATCACCAACACGAACAGAAGAGCGATCAATTTGCAGTTTTAAGCTGTAATCTTCGGCTGGTATCACTTTGATATGCTGATGATCTTCAAGTGAATCTAACGATATGGTTACTTCAGTTTCCCCTGGTTGTAGTCCAATCACCTTGTAAAAAGGCATAGGCATGCCCATTATTTCTATTTGCTCAAGGCGTAATACCTCAGGGTTGGATACATGTGATTGAAGTCGGTCTGATGGAAAATCTTTATTATTTCTTCCCTTATTGGAAATAACCATGAGCATGCTTGGTTCGTCTCCCATCATAAGATCAGCTGACTTTTGAGCCTTAAAATGTTCGTCAATTGCTTGAATGTGAATCGATGAATACCGAGGTTGGGCGACAATGGATACATCTTGATAGGCAGAGAAACCTTGCCATTTGGCATATAAGCGAACGGTTCCCAAACCTTGACCCCGTAATAGCGTGAAGCCTGAAAAGGGATGTTGGAATTCTGCCTTCGAAGAATCAGAGAGTTCAAATTTTGCATCAGTTACTATTATACGTCTTTTATTACGAAGGTTGAGGTATACTTTCACTTCATTATTAATTAATGAGCCAAGGGTGATTTTTTTAGAAGCTGATAGCGAAAGCGAACGGATAGGGCTATCAAAAACCTCAATACTCCCTGTTTTTTTACGGCCGCCAATAACGGCCTCGACCTTGCTCTTCCCTACTGTCAAGCAATGCAGTAAACCATTTTGAATGCGTGCAACCTTGGGTTTTTCAATCAACCATGAAGCTTTCTTGCTCAGGTCTTTGATTTTCATTGTTTCCTTTTGAAAGCTGAACACATGCACCGTCAAGTTCATGCCAATATTACATACCAGCGAAGATTTTGGAAAAAACTCCAACACACCGATTTCATTCGCATTTTCCGTCTGATCTATACCTGTATTTGCGGCTTTTGTGGAAGCTGTAGCTTTTACGCTATCGGCGGATGAAGCTGGTTTTATTGGCGTTTCTTTTGCAGCATCGACAGGTATTGGCGACTTGATTTGCATCAAATCACTTGTCTCTTTTGCATGGGGTGTCAGACTTTTTAGTTCGTGGCGAGGTTTGGGTGCATCTTCATCTGAAAAAAACATATACGCCATGATGGTTAGCAGAACCAGAGCAACTGTTTTAAGTAAAATGTGTGGCATTGAATCACCTTTTTAGAAAGTTTTATGCTTTAGTAGGACAACTTCACCCCTATATATTAACCCTGATTATGCTTCGAGTTTTTGCCAAAGCAAGCGCTCAAAATCCACTGCCACCACGGCAAAGGTGCATGACTTCATCACTTTGCGATAAAATGTAGCATGCATGCGTGCAACTGCTGTTGCCGCTTCAGAGAAGCCGCACGTTGCTGTCATCAATCTTCGTATTGGTGGTGACTTGGACGAATATTATTATTCGCCTATGTTTGTAAAGTGGCAATTTCCGATTGGTGAGTGGTGAATAGAGTTATTTATTGTGAGTTACCTTACCTCAGCATAGAGGAGGATGAGGCATCACATTGGCAGTTAATACATGTCGGGTTGATCAAATTTCCTGGGATATTATCGGTAAAACATTGTAATAAAGTGCCATCATCAGAAAATTTCAGCTGTATTGAAGCATTTTTTAGATACGGGTTATCTAAATAGTGTACATCAAGCATATTTCCCTCTTTGAACGTGGCACTTTTAATAAACTTGCTATCAGAAACTGGAAGCGCCTTCTCATTTGGCCAATCGTTACGAATTTGATCATATAGATAGGGCGGTACGCTTGTTTGCACCTCCCATATCCCAAAACTGATAAATTGAGAGGCTTGAAGTACAAACGATTCGTTTTTTGAACTGTCGACTGAAAATGAGAGGATGAGCAGAAAGATCATGGGCATCGCCACATGAACAGGGCGACCCGTTTTGTTAAGAAAGTTATCTATTCGATCAAACTCAAGTATGCGTAAGGTTGATGGCATCAAAAGACTGATAAAACCAATAAGCGAAGTCAGCAGTGGAATAAAATATTCAAGGGTCACGCTATTGATAGCAAGACTATAACCCAGTGCGTCATAGATATTCGTAGTAAAAAATAGTATTGCGGCAAACCAACCGATTCGAAATGCTTTAAGTATAGCCCATACAATGGCAAAATAAATCAGCTCATTGATCAACAAGGAATAGATCACGCCATCAAGCTTTATATTCATGAGGTGAATAACACCTGTAAATAACGCCGCGACAGCAAAGCACCCTATGGTAATAAGTATGGAAACAGGGCGCTTGGAAAGACCAAGTAGCATGGCTGGTTGATCTTGAGTTTCAGCTAGGTCTTGCTCTTCTGGCGGGGCGCAGTCAGGGCATATTGCGAGTGAATCAAGTTTGCCATGGCACTGCTCACAATATTTCACATCACTCTTTTTAGATTCGACCACTGACAGCTTAGGTTTTTCACCAACATCAGTATTTTCTTTAATGGCTTCTATTCGGCATTCAACCCCGATACTGGTTAATTTATTTTTAATCAGGGCAATGTTTTTGCGATCAAATTTTTTCTTTAAGCAAACAGGTGTACCACTCAACATGCGCTTGGCTTTGTTGTTTTCAATGTGAAATAACTTCGCAAAAGATTGATGTGTTGCGCTGGCATCAAAACCGTCGAGAACCCTTCCTGATAAACAAATTGAAAATTGCTGTTGTTTCACCAATCGCCCCTTGCATAAATACGGTTTAAATTTTTCAGCTTCCCGTTTAAGACGGGACAGCAATGATTACAATAGGTTGCGCCATGGTTGAAAAGTGTTGCCGTAAACATTCGTTCTACACATAGGCAATATGTAATATAAACTACAGCACGCTCGCGCTGTCGAGCGAAACAAAAAGCTTATCGCAGCATTTCGGGCTGCCAAAGAACAAGCTCAGATGCGAGAGCAAAAAGTCGAAAAAGGATACCCAGCGTAGTGATCAGGTATTTTTTGCTGGAAAATCAAGAAAACCTAGAGGCCAGCAAGCAGACAAAGGGTAAGAGGGTAAAAGGAAAAACATTAATTGTCCTTGACTTGGCGTCCACTATACTTGGACAACGTCAGGTAACAAACAGATGCGATTTTATTTACCCAACACAAAGATTTGCGCGTGGGTAATCATTCAAACAAAAGATTTCAGAGGGCGCACGCTGATCTTTTCGGTAATAGGATAGGCCTCTTCGCCCGGATAGACGACCCACAAATAATCAAGCGCGAGATCTTCAACCGCAATATGCATGGACTTTGTCACCTTTGGCGCTTCATTGAACTTAAATTCAACGCCATAGCGTTTTCCATCCTTGAAATACAACAGATCCACCTCAGCTCCGCTATGGGTAGACCAAAAATAGACCTCGGAAAGGTGCTGCGTCTGGATAATCTGCTCCAAGGCAAAACCCTCCCATGACGCTCCCAACCTGGGGTTTCCGGTAAGGCTATGGTAATCAGGAATGTTCAATAAGGAGTGCAATAGACCTGAATCTCTGAAGTATATCTTCGGCGCTTTCACCTGCCGTTTACGTAGATTCTCATGCCATGGTTGAAGCTGCCGAACCATAAATGTGGCGGAAAGTATATCCAGATATGATCGAACAGTTTTATCACTCAAACCCATGGATCGGCCAAGTTCGGAAGCATTCCACGTCTGCCCGTGAAAATGCGCTAGCATGCTCCAGAAGCGTCGCATGGCTGTGGCAGCAACGCCAATGCCCAACGAAGGAATATCTCGCTCCAGGAATGTGCGAATAAAACCATCCCGCCACGCATCACTATCCCCATCCGAATTAGCCAGAAGTGAACGAGGGAATCCGCCCCTTAGCCAAAGCTGCTGAATATCGGGTGCCTCCTGAATACTGAAACCCGATAGTTCAATAAACTCAACCCGTCCTGCCAATGTCTCCGACACATTTTTAATGATATGGGGAGAAGCACTGCCTAGAATCAAAAACTTCTGCTCTGCATCAACCCGATCCACCAACACCCGCAACACATTAAACAGCTCGGGCTTGAATTGAATCTCATCAAGAACAATCAACCCTCGCAAACTGCCAAGCATCATCTCCGGGTTTTGCAGCCGCTGCTGGTCGGATGGAGACTCCAAATCAAAAAAGTGGGCGGAATCAGTCGTTGGAAGTAATCGGGACAACGTAGTTTTTCCACACTGACGCGGCCCCAGCAAAGCAGTAACTGGAGAGCGTGCAATTGCTCTCTTAAGGCGAAGGAGGTAGTCAGCGCGGTTGATCATAGCGGCTATACTATCATTGAAAACTCGGAGTTAAACCCCGAGTTTTCAATAAAGAATAAATTCTCCCATTTGGAACTAGGGTAGCCAGACCACTACCACAAGAGCATCTAGACATGATAAACATCATGCATCAGACAACTGGGCTTCCCTTTTAAGACGGGACAAGCCCATGTGTGGAATCACAAAAAAATTCCGTCATTCTCGCGAAGGCGGGAATCCACTTGGTTTTCCATGCGTGGTAGAAGATGGATTCCCGCCTTCGCGAGAATGACTCGTGTTTGCTTTGTCCCGCCTTAAAAGGGAAGCCTATTGCTTCAATGTTAGATTAACCATTGCATGCACGGCTTCTATCAAAGCATCAGTCTGCCCGTTGATAAAAAAACGTTTGCGCCGTGATTGGTGTCCAGCAACAATGGTAACGTCCGATTTGGCAACGCCAAGCTGTTTGGCTAAAAAAGTTGCAATGGCAGTGTTGGCTTTGCCGTCTTCTGGTGCTGCACGAATGGCTAATTTTATGGCTTCGCCGTGGATGCCACGAACACCTTCTTTTCGTGCCGAAGGTTGGGCATGAATACGGAGATAAATTCCTTTTTTTGCAAGGGTTACATAAGAAAGGCTGGCACTCACAAAAAAGCAAGTGCAAAGCGGCTGATGGTTTGCACTGCAAAAATATCAATAAAATACAAGATCAATAAAAGAACCATAGGAGTCCAGTCCACGCCGTAGAATGGTGGGATCCAACGGTGGAATGGACGCAACATGGGGTCGGTTATTTGGTAAATTAACTTTACAATAGGGTTGGAAGGATCAGGCGAAACAAACGATAATACTGCCCGCGCTACAATAGCAAAAATCGCGATGTTAATAACCATGCTCAACATGGCAGCTATCGCTTGCAGCAAATAACCAATCATGTACATCAGCTTAACTCACGCGAACGGCGGTCTGCGGCACGAACACCCGAACGCACGGCATCGGCGATGCCTTTTTCAAACATGCAATCAAGCGCCGCCAAGGTTGTGCCGCCTGGACTGCTGACTTGTTCACGCAGTACCGCAGCCGAACGGCCACTTTCTTTTAACATTTTCCCTGCGCCCAAGGCCGTTTGCGCAGCCAACTTGCCAGCAAGTTCGGCAGGTAAGCCAAGTGTTTCACCCGCACCTTGCATCAGCTCGGCAAGCAAAAAGAAATAAGCAGGGCCACTGCCAGAAATAGCAGTCACGGCATTCATCATGTGTTCTTTTTTAACCCAAGCTGTTTCGCCTGCACAGTTAAAGATATAAGTAGCCCGATCACAATGGGTGGTGGCTGCTTGGCTAAACAACACCGACATTCCAGCCCCCAGCAAGGCTGGCGTATTGGGCATTGCTCGCACCCATGCAATGTGGTCTTGCATGACCTTCTCTTGCAGCGATGCAATAGATTTTCCAGCGGCAATACTGATGAACGTCGTTGTTTCAACCAATGCCCCTAAGCTTGTTAGAATGGCTTCTATTTGTTGGGGTTTAACAGCCAAGACCACGGTATCAGCACCAGCGATGGCTTCTGTGTTATTGCTTGTTGTTTGAACATCAAACTTTTGTACCATGGTGTGCAATCGTTCGGCACTAACATCACTTAGGGTAATGTTTTTTGCAATATGACCATGGTTGATCAAGCCCGCGACCAAGGCTTCTGCCATATTGCCTGCACCAATAAACGTTATTTTCAAGTCTTTCATAGGTATTCTCTTTGTTCTGTTCATTAAGGAACGTGCACATTCCTTAATGAACAGAAATTAAAATAATATACGTCCCAACCGCACCATCGTCGCACCTTCTTCCACGGCCTGCGGCCAATCACCACTCATACCCATGCTGAGTTCTGATAATGTCTGGGGTAAGCTATCTCGGCATTGACGCAAACGCTGAAAAGCCTTGCTTGCATCACCTTCATGCGCTGCCATGCCCATCAAACCCACAATATGCAAGGGTTTAATAGCACAAGCATGGGTATAAAAATCAACAAGTTGTGTTGGATCAAGCCCTTGCTTTTGTGGCTCACCTGAGATGTTAACTTGAATCAAGACTGGTAATACGCGCCCTTGAACATGACGGGCAACAGCAAGAGCCGTCGTTAAATCATACAATGAATGCCATGTGTGAGCATGACGGCCAATGTATTTGGCTTTGTTTTTTTGCACAGGGCCAATCATATGCCATTGACACTGCGGCCAGCGCACTGCCCTATCGCGCAATTGCTGCGGGCGTGACTCGGCAAAATCACGCTGCCCTGTTTGGATCAATGCTTCCACTGCATCATCATCGGCATACTTGCTAACAGCAATCAAACGGACATGTTGCTGTGCCAAATCATGGCGTAACTGCGCCGCCTTTACCAAGGGCGCAATCGCCGAAGCATCCTCGGGAAAGCGATCATTATAAGCTAAAGCCAGGTGGTAGTGGCATACCAGCCATCATATCTTTTTGTTTTTCTTTGCTTTTTTGATTGATTGTTTGTGTCGCATGGTTGCAAGCTGCAGCAACCAAATCTTCAATCATATCTTTGTCTTGGTCTGCCCATAACGCATCTTCAATATCCACACGGCTGATATGATGTTCACCATTCATGGTGACTTTTACCATGCCTCCGCCAGCTTCACCCGTTACTTCCAACGTTGCCAACTCTGCCTGCATATCTTTCATGCGCGACTGCATTTCTTGCGCTTGTTTCATCATTTTCCCGATATTCATGGGTATCATTTTTCCTCTTGATTGAGATTATCCAACCATTTTTGTAAATCATTCAATGCGCGTTGCGATACCGCCAAGCGCCGTTCCATTTTCCCCAAGCGACGTTTACCATCACGCTTCGGGCCAAGGGGCAACAAACCAAAATTAATATTCATGGGTTGAAAGTCATCTTTTCGGCAGCCTGATACATAACCCAACAGACCACCATGCGCCGTTGTTGCAGGTGGGAAATTTGGTGCTTTGCCAGCAACTGTTGCCGCCAAAAACCGCCCTGCCATCAATCCACTGGCGGCAGATTCTACATAACCTTC
>JAUZQQ010000074.1 GCA_030950905.1 Mariprofundaceae bacterium | reverse complement strand
TTTTCGTTCATTTGTGGCGAATGATTATAATTCATCAGCATTTTGACCACCTTTTTTTTCACAAACTTCTGCGGCGTAGTACCAGACCCACTTGGCTAAAATGGCTGCAACAGCAATTCCTCGCTTTTTGTCCAGAAAGCTTCACCACTTTTCGCCCAGCGCAATGCCTGCATTGAACGCTCAATACGGGCGCGTTCAGGCTCGCTTGCTTCGTTGCCACACATGCGCAAAAACTGTGCGGTTATAGTGTTTTTATCGTGTATTGTTTTGGGGTATAAATCATGCCCTGTATCTTGAAACTTAATGGTAGTCACCGCATCGTAGGTTTGTAGCATCGTGAGTTTTTGGCGGTTGCTGTACAACTCAGGCTCTCCCTCTGCGCCCATGAAAACCATTGATCGGGGTTGTTTTAAATGACGGTTCACCGCAATCATGCGTTTTACGTACGGTGTATGAAATACACCATTTAGTTGCCCACCACAACGCAGTGGATTTAACAAACGGGCAACGGTATTAACAAAGCTCCGCACGCCAAGCTGCGTTCGCAAACCGTACAAACGCATTAGCGGTGGGCACAATACCGACAAATCAATGTACGCAATTTTCTCGGTTGCCATCAGGTGTTCGGCCTCTGCCAGCGTAGTTGCCTGCGAAACCCCTGCTTTTTGTAGCAATGACCATGCCGTACAACGCCCCGCAATTTGATCGACACCATGAACGATGACAGCATGACCTTGATCGCGCCACCGTAATGCAGCGACAAGGTGGGCAGGCGCAGCGCGGCATTTACCAGCATAACAGGGAAGGTCAATCCAATCGCTGTGCCCAGCTTGGCTAGGATAAGCATTGATCCTATCACGTGCGGCAAGTACAAAACCTGCCAATTCTTCTGCTGTTTCACCTTTCATCCGCTCTGCAATTAAAAAAGCACCCAATTGTAAAGGGTCGACCGCATCATCCAGCAACGCATAAAAAACATTTTTCGCTTGTTCAATGGATAAATCCTGCGCGCCGTTACGCCCCCGCGCTACTTGCGCGATGGCTGATGCGATCATTGTCACCTACGCTTCTAAAAACAGCGCGTAAGCTGTAGCATCCATCAGTGCTTGGTGCTCATCGCCTGCTTCTTTGATGCGGGCAATCCAGCCCTTACCGTAGGGGTCTTCGTTGATGTATTCAGCATTATCTTCCAGCGCATCATTGATTGCAACAACCTCGCCAGAAACAGGTGCATAAACATCAGAAACCGCCTTGGTTGATTCAATGACAGCAAAAGATTCCCCTGCTGAGACTTGCTGACCCAGCTCGGGCAATTCAACAAATACCACGTCACCAACGGCTTCTTGGGCGTGATCACTGATGCCAAATGTTGCTTCATTGTTTTCGATGCGAACCCATTCGTGATCTTTGGTGTACTTTAAATTTTCTGGAATATTCATTGTCTATGTCTCCTTGTATATTATTTGCTGCTTCGGCGCACACGGCTACGCACAAAAGGTAACGCTGTTACTTTTGCAGCCACAGCCTTGTTACGAATTTCAACGGCAAAATCGTCGGCTTGTGCATGGCTTGGGTCTATGTCTATGTAGGCAAGCGCAATACCTGTCTCTGCCAGTGGTGAATATTGCCCTGTGGTGACATTGCCCACAAGTATGCCTTGATGCAGCACAGGATAACCTTCACGGGCAATGCCGCGCCCTGTTAATTGCAATGCCACCAAGTACCGTGAAGCCCCTGCTTCTTTGCGTGCAAGCACAGCAGCACGCCCAAGAAAATCACCCTTGTCTAACTTTGTGATCCACATTAAACGGGCTTCCACAGGGGTCACCTCAGCATTAATTTCATGACCATACAGGGCATAGCCCATTTCACTGCGCAACATATCTCGTGCTGCCAAACCAATGGGTTCGGCACCAGCGGCTATTAACGCGCACCACACGGGACGCGCAGCATGGTTGGGTATATAAAGTTCAAAGCCATCTTCCCCCGTATAACCTGTGCGTGAAACGAGCACCGTGCATTGAAGCGTATCAAGCGTTATTGCACATAAGGCAAAATGATAGTAGCTAATATTTTCCAGATCGTGGGAGCTTAAACCTTGCAATATGCGTTGCGCACTTTCACCTTGCAAAGCCAATAATGTTGTAGCATCGGATTCATCTGTCACTGCCACATCAAAATCAACGGCCAAGGCTTGCAAATGTGCCACATCTTTATCACGGTTGCCTGCATTGACGCATAAATAATAATGATTCTCTTCCACCCGATAGATGGTGATATCATCAATGAATGTGCCCTCTTTATTCAACAAGGCTGCGTATTGCACCTGCCCATCCACCAAGCTGGCAACGTTATTGGTGCTAGCATATTGCAAAAAGGTCAACGCCTCCACACCACGCACCCGAACCTGTCCCATGTGGCTGATGTCAAACAAGCCAGCACCAGTGCCACGCACGGAGTGGTATTCTTTCAACGCCCCTTTGCCATACTGCACAGGCATAGAAAACCCTGCAAAAGGAACCATTTTTCCTTTTAAAGCCAGGTGATTATCATGCAACGGGGTCTTTTTTAGATCGCTCATAGATATCCTTTATGATTATTTTTTTGGTAAATTTATAACTTGATCAAACAAGGTGAACGCTGATTTATGGGTGCGTTCCAGTGCTATTCCCAGCAGTTTTTTGGCTTCGGGTCGCTGTTTTTCTGCCAATAACTGCTCGTATACGCCACGGTAAAAATAATCAGGAATGACCTGAATATGAAAACGCACGGCATGCGTTTTTGCAGGCACTTGATCCGCTTCATAGATGCGCGTTTCATCGGGCATGATGCGCGTGTCTCGCACTTCTTTCCAACCTTGGTGGTAGCGGACTTCTCGAATAATTTCCCATTGCCAATCATGAAGGCTTTTTCCTTTGGCATTTAATGCCGTGGCCGTAACCACGACTTTGGGGGTAACATAAGTGGGAAAGGCATGACCGATAGCGACAGAATGAATAGCGAGTTGTGCAATACCTTGATCAATTGTTAATTGTATATCCAACCCACCCTTAACCATTTGAGGGTCATGAATGCCTTTAAACTCATGCCTACGGTAAGGCATATGGCAACTTTGGCAGGTGGTTTTGCTTGTAAAAAAACGGCTTTCTTTCCATTCTTGTACAGTGTTTTCTAAGGGTTTTCCATTGATCGCTTGTTCTTGTGGAAATTGATGGCAAG
>JAUZQQ010000073.1 GCA_030950905.1 Mariprofundaceae bacterium | reverse complement strand
TGCCTTCAAGCACAGCATGCTGCTTCAAGGCATAACCTAAAATAACAACAAAAACAACGCCGAAAACAAACATAATAAAATTAGTCAGACCCATGTACGTCAACGGCCAATAGGCATCCATGCCACACATGCCCGCTTCGGCAAATGCTTCGCGACCCAGTGCCAGCATAAAAGCAAGTGCGAACACGGAGCCGTTTCCTGCCCCTGTCACAAAACCAGCGACAATAGTCAACCAGATTGAACTCTTCATTCAGCCCTCCTCTTCATAAAAAACAATAGTTTATAAAATGAACCCTGCATGAATTCCTTTTAATGTAGCCAACGCTAGAGCTGCATTAACCCTTGTCAAGCACCCAACCAAACAATCTGGATGTATGAACCACAGCAGCGTCCAAGCAGTAAGATGCATCATCTATTTTAGCAATAGCTTTGGCATGCTGGCTCAAATAGATACGCAATTCATTCGCGGCATTGCCACAACGCAGCATCAAACGTTGCCACAACAGGCGCATGATCAGAAAACCACGCATCGGTGTAAACATCCACAGCCGAACACATGCCAGCGATATGCGGCGTGCAAAGGTGGTAGTCAATTCGCCAACCAACATTGTTTGCCCGCGCCTTACCACGATTCGACCACCATGAATACTGTGCCCTTGTGGCATCTAAAGCACGCAGTACATCAACGATGCCCAAGTCCAGCATTTGATCAAACCACGCTCGTTCATCAGGAAGAAAGCCAGAGTTTTTTTGATTGCCTCGCCAATTTTTTAAATCGATATTTTGATGAGCGATATTCACATCGCCACAGATAATAACATCACATCCTGCTTCTTTTAACCCTTGCACATAAGGCAAAAAATTTGCCAAGAACACCATTTTCAAGGACTGGCGTTCAGGCGAGCTAGAACCCGATGGAAAATAGACGCTGATCAAACGAAGCTTGCCAAAATCAGCTTGAATAAAACGCCCTTCAGCATCCATCATCGACCAATCAAACGCATCATCCACAGCATTTAAACCAAAATGTACAGCATCAGGTTCCCGCCTTGTGTACAAAGCAACACCCGAATACCCTGGTTTTTTGGCGCAATGCAAATAACGAAAGTAACCAGCAGGGCGAGCCTCTTCTGGCAATTGATGGGCATGGGCTTTTAACTCTTGCACACACAATACATCGGCATCTTGATCAGCAAACCAACGCCAAAACCCTTTGCGTGTCGTGGCACGAATACCATTAACATTAAAAGTGATGATTTTTGTCATGAAAAAGACTCCGCTTCCCAGCCATCAATATGCGCTATATATTCTTCTAAAGGACGCAGTGTGCTCACATCTGGGACAAAAACCCCCATGCGCGAGGTGTTTAAATGCTGCCACCAGCCCGCTAAAAATTGATGGAAAAGACCGCGAACCAATGTTTTATTGTCAGCCGCCAAAGCACCAATATAAGCAGAGGAAGAAGCAATTTCACCTCGCACAGCAATACTTAAATTGCCAATAATTGGCATCACCTGCGTATCCAGCATCATAAATTGCCCCGCAATATTTAGATAAAGTAACCACGCCGTATGTGGTGCATGCTGGCGGATAACATCTTGCATTTGTGTTAAATCAGGGATTGCTGCCACAGAGCAGCGGTGCAATACAGCATGGGAAAAAATACCGCGCGTTAAAAAGTCAAAACGCCCCGGCTTCGGCTGCACTTGCAACTGCCCCTTCACCTGCTTTAAGCGGCGGCCATGCCAGATGGTTGCTTTGGATGGTTCAAATATACGGTAATCATTTGCCTGCAAAGGCTCGGCAAAAACAGCATCTCGCCACGTCACACCATCAATTTGCAAACGCCAAGCCGCATGGCCTGAGGCTGGCAATGCATCAATAGAAAAATAATATTTCATCAAGAAGAGGCATCGCTTGGGGGCATTTCAGTGATTTTTGGCATACCTGTTTCTGTATCAAGACACAGGCATATTTCCCCGCGCAACAATCGCAACAGATCATGACCCACCAAGTCATAACGCCAATGGCTTAAACACTGCAAGGTAGGTGGCTCGCTGTTGCAGTCAGATCCCCAAGAAGCAAGCTTGGACAACTCGCTACGACGCACCAAAATACTCGCAGCAACATCACAATCTTCTGACTTTAAACGAATCATTGTATCCATTAATGCCATACGCATATCTGTACCCGCAGCGTGAACCAGTGGTCGCGCATGTTTGGGCCAGTCATCCACATTGCAGTCCATGCCACGTTGCCAAGCTGTGATTATTTGATCGCCAAAACGTCGCAACAACCCTTTTGTCAAACCACGCATTCGCATCATCACATCAACATCCAAATGGTCACGGCGGGCTATTTCGAGCAAGGCTTCATCTTGTAACATTCGGCGGCGTGGCAAGTTGCGTTTTCGTGCCTCTGCCTCTCGCCATGCAGCCAGTTCGCGCAATACCGCCAAGCTGCGACCACGCAAGCGATTAACCCCTTTTACCCGCCAAAATACGTGATGAATATCTTCGGCATAATTCTTGGCAGTACAAAGCGCATGTTGTTCTTGATCCAACCAAGGCAAACGTCCCCTTGCCTCTAATTGCTCTTTCAATGATTGGTAAACAGGCATCAACCAAATGACATCATCAGCAGCATAATCCAATTGCTGTTGGCGCAAAGGACGCGCCATCCAATCGCTGTAAGACTCTTGTTTGGGCAGGTTCTTTTTCATCACCCGTTGCACAAGGTTGGCAAAACCAATTTGCTGACCGTAACCCAGCAAGGAGGCTGCCACCTGTGTATCAAATACAGGCAATGGCAATGTGCCACATCCCAAAAGTAAGATTTCTAAATCTTGCCGACCAGCATGAAAAACCTTGGTTATGGCAGGGTCACAGAGCACCGTCCACAAGGGCGATAAATCGTCTATCTCTAATGGATCAAACAGCCAGCAACGACCACCAGCATAAGCCTGCAACAGGGCAAACTCAGGGCTGTAAGTCGTCTCTCGATGAAACTCCGTATCAACACAAATCACAGTGCATGACTGCAACTGCAAACATGCCGTCTGCAACAGCACTGGTGTATTTACGTATACAGTCTGATTGTTTGCCATCATCCATCACGCCCCTAAGTATTAAATAGAACAAGCAATATCATGCAACAGATACCTCTTCGTAGTCCAACACAATCACACCATCAGATACAAGCACATGAACACGGCCACCTTTTTGTAATTCGCCAAACAAAATGGCATCAGCCAATGGTTTTTTGATCTGTTGCTGAATCAAGCGAGCCATTGGACGCGCACCCATTAAAGGGTCGTAACCGTGTTTTTCAAACCAGATTCTGGCCGCAGCAGAAACATCCAATTCTACTTTTTTATCGAGCAACTGCGCCTCTAATTCGGCTAAAAACTTATTAACCACATGGGAAATAGTATCTTGAGCCAATGGCGCAAAGGGGATAACGGCATCCAAACGGTTGCGGAACTCAGGCGTAAACAAACGCTTGATGGCTTCTGCATCAGCACCTTGATGGCTTTGTTTGGTGAAACCATAGCTGCTGCGTTGTAAATCAAATGCACCAGCATTGCTGGTCATGATAATGATTGTATGCTGAAAATTTGCCGTACGACCATTGTTGTCGGTCAGGCTACCATGATCCATCACCTGCAACAGTATATTAAAGACATCAGGGTGGGCTTTTTCAATTTCATCCAATAGCAGTACCGCATGGGGTGACTTCGCAACCGCATCGGTCAACAACCCCCCCTGCTCAAAACCAACATAACCCGGTGGTGAACCAATCAAACGAGCAACGGCATGCGCTTCCATGTATTCAGACATATCAAAATGAATCAATTCAATGCCCGAAATACGTGCCAATTGCCGCGCCACTTCCGTTTTTCCCACGCCTGTAGGGCCTGTAAACAAAAAGCTGCCGATGGGTTTATCTGGGTGACCCAGTCCAGCACGGGACAATTTGATGCTTGCTGAGAGTTGATCAATGGCCTTGTCTTGACCAAATACCGATAATTTTAAATCACGCTCCAGCGATGCCAACTGCTTTTTATCTGAATCAGAAACTTGCCGTGTAGGTATGCGGGCTATTGCAGCAACGCTTTCTTCAATATCACGCAGGTTGAGTTTTTTTCGCGGCTTGGTGCGCAAACGCATCGCTGCGCCTGCCTCGTCAAGCACATCAATCGCCGAATCAGGCAAGCAACGACCATGAATATAACGCTTACTCAATTGCACCGCAGGGGCAATGATTGGAATAGGGTATTTTACATTATGGTGGGCTTCCAAACCTGAAATGAGACCATACAAAATACGCGTCGCTTCTTCTTCGGTGGGTTCAACCACATCAACTTTTTGAAAGCGGCGCGCCAGTGCAGATTCCCGCTCAAACAATTGGCGGTATTCTTGGTATGTTGTAGCGCCGATACATCGAAGTTCACCATTGCTAAGAGAAGGTTTTAATAAGTTTGAGGCATCCATGGAGCCACCTGATACCGCACCTGCACCGATCATGGTATGAATCTCATCAACAAAAAGAATAATGTTACGATTCGCTTCAATGGCTTTAAGCACCGCTTTTAGACGTTCCTCAAAATCACCACGGTATTTGGTTCCTGCCAACAATGCACCCAAATCTAAAGCATACACATGTGCCATCAGCAAAGGTTCTGGCACATTCCCCATCACGATGCGTTGCGCCAAACCTTCAGCAATCGCTGTCTTACCAACACCAGCTTCACCCACCAACAGCGGATTGTTTTTACGGCGGCGACACAAAATATGCATGCAGCGTTGCAATTCTTCACGTCGGCCAATCAATGGATCCAGTTTGCCATCTAGGGCGCGTTGGTTTAAATCTATACAATATTTTTTTAGTGGTGATTCGGCTTTTCTGGGTGCGCTGGCATGCATTTCTTCCCCATCATCTTGCAATGCATCCAAGGGGTCATCGGCAAAGTCACCCATGCGATGCGACATCGTGGTCACCACATCCATGCGTGAAATGCCAATATTGTTCAAAAAGTAAACGGCATGTGATTCTTTCTCAGAAAAAATCGCAACCAACACATGCGCCCCACTCACCTCAGCACGCCCCGATGCTTGCACATGCATGACCGCACGTTGAATGACCCGTTGCAAACCAACACTCGCTGTCGTTTCACCATTCTTTTCTTCGGGCAAAATATGCGCATGATCAAGAATAAAAGCTTGCAAATCTTCCCGCAGTCGGGGCATGTCTGCTTTTAAAATATTAAGCACCTGCTCGACATGTACGTTGTCCAATAGACCAAACAACAAATGCTCAAGGGTTACAAACTCATCCCGCTGCTTGTGTGCTTTGCGAAAAATATCGTTTAATGACTGTTCCAGATCTTCGTTTAAAACGCCCATTTTTATCCCTTACGTATCATCACGTTCGTATTGGCAACACAGCGGATGACCATGTTTGCGACAATAGGTTTCAACCTGCATCACCTTACTCTCGGCAATATCTTTGGGGTATATTCCGCAAATTGCTGCACCCTTCTGATGAATATCCATCATCAACTGAACCGCTGTTTCATCGGAATGATGAAAAAATTCAATCAACAATTCCACCACAAAATCCATTGGGGTGTAATCATCGTTCAGCATAATAACTCTAAACATGGGTGGTTTTTTAATGGCAAGCTTTTCTGTTTGCCTTGCGGCGTGTACTACAAATGACGACATACGACGGAATTTTAACGGTGAAAATAAAAAGTGCGAGCAATTCGGGTGAAACGGGGAAACAGAACAGCCACGGCAACAACATTCAACATGCCATTTATTTTACTGATTTCTCGCTGTTATAACTTTTAATCAATCGATCAACATCGCTATCTTTCACATCATCGGCAACAAATGCTTCTCCAATATCATGCAATAATATATAGCGAATATGCGAGCCTATGTTTTTTTTATCATGCCCCATCGCTATCAACCACGTCGCTGTCGACCATCTGGGTGGTGAGGTCGGTAGATTTAAAGCTTCAATGCCTGCTTCCATCCTCATGGCTGTTATTGTTGGTGCATACCCTAACTGAACCGATAAACGGGCAGCCATGCACATACCAATAGCAATAGCTTCGCCGTGTAAAAAGCTCGTGTAATGGGTTAATGACTCAATAGCATGGCCAAAGGTATGCCCCAAATTCAGCAATGCCCGCACACCTTTCTCGGTTTCATCCTGCATCACAATATCAGCTTTAAAACGACAAGAATCAGCGATTGCCTTGCTTATTGCGACATCATCCAAGCTTTGCAGGTCTTTTGCTTGTTGATCAATAAAGTCAAAGAAAGATGCATCCCAAATAGCGCCATATTTAATCACTTCTGCCAAACCAGCGCGCAACTCTCGTGTTGGCAAGGTAGCCAATACATCTGGATCAATCCATACCAGTCGAGGTTGATAAAATGCGCCAATCATGTTTTTTCCATGGGGGTGCGAGATTGCTGTTTTGCCGCCAACGCTGGAATCAACCTGTGCCAACAAGGTGGTTGGAACTTGAATAAAGGGAACACCTCGACGGTAACAAGCGGCTGCAAAACCCACCATATCGCCAACCACACCACCACCCAGCGCAATAATTGGCTCATTGCGTGCCAACTGCGTATCCATGAGGGCATCCATCATGGCTGACCATGTTGGCATATTTTTATATTGCTCACCATCGGGCAATATATAGTCCAATACCTGCCAGCCAGCGGCAAGCAAGCTTTGACAAACCGTTGCCAAGTATAACGGTGCAACAGTTGCATTGCTGATCACCATGCAGCGTGTCGCTGGTATACCCAGTGTATTCATGGCATCGCCAATGTGCGCCAATGAAGCCCGCTCAATGTGAATATTGTAGCTGCGTGTGCCAAGCTCAACGGAACAGCATGTATGATTGGATTGCATGGTAAAACCTAGTGTGAATTATAACTGAATAATATCCATTGATGTTTTCAAGCTTTCTGCTGATGATTGATTGGTGATGATTGCAGTGTGTGCATATTCAGCTTGCAACCAGCGTTTGGCAACCGTCGTTAAATCATCCAAGGTCACATGCAAAATACGCTGGCGGTATGCACGGCGTTGTTCTGGTGTGCGGCCACGCAATGTACGGTGATGGGTGGATGACGCTTCTCCAGCGGGAGAGCCTGGCGCATCCATGCTGCCGATAATTCCCAGTACCGCTTCTTCTAGCAGACGTTCGTCATGGGTGTTTGTTAATAACCAGTCGATAGCATCATCAAAGTCATCCAACGTGGCTTGTAAACGGGGGTCACGGTAAGAATAAAAGCGAAAAGCACCCACATTGGCATCATAACCTGCGCCACCACCATAAGCCCCCCCCTGCTCACGGATGGTTCGATGTAAAAAATTATTGCGCAAAAATGACCCCAACACATGCAAAGCGGCAGCATCAGCATGATTGCTGGCTACAGCAGGGTAAGCACGGGCACAAAAATTAACCTGTGTCGTTGTTACCCATGCTTGGCAGGTATTGGTTTTTTGGGGAGAAGGTACGGAAAATTCAGTAACAGTATGATCAAACGATAATTTACTGTGCCAACTCTTCGCCGCTTGTTGTTGCAATTTGGTCAAGTTTTGCGGTTCTGCAAGCAACAGTATTTGCCGTGGTGCAGTGCACATTACCTTTTGAATTTGGCATAAGGTTTTTTGCATCTGACCCATGCCATCATCTTGTTCTAATGATTTATCCAATGCTTTTAACCATTGAATGCCCGCCAAGCCAGACCATGCATGCTGCAAACGGGCAATCGGATTAAAACTCGCCGATGCAGCCCTCATGGCCAGTGTATGGCCACGGTTTACTACGCTTCGCTCACTGCGTAAACGAAATTGTGAAACCAGCTCTTTTAATCGAGTCGACTCATCAAAACGGACTTGCTCCAAGGTTTCCATCATTAAATTCATCAACGGTTCTTGGTTGCGCTGCAAGGCTTTGCCCGATACCGTGTAATAACTGTGCCAGTGTTCATGATCGTTGATGCTCGCCTGAACACTGACATGCGCCCCAATGCCGCCAGTGACGGAGGCTTGCAATGCTTGCGTTGCCAAATAATCACGACCTGCGCAGCCCAGTTCATCGACCACTTGCGCAAAAAACGGCAACATTGCCAACGATTGTTCATCCATCGCTGGCAATGGAACGATCAACTCAGCATAGACCAAACCATTGGTTGCACATTCATAACTGGTTGCGGGCATAGCTGCAAGCGTCGATGACTTGCCCTTTGGCAAAGGGAATTCATGGGGAATATCATCACGGGTGACTTTGGGCAGGATCTCTGGGTTGTCAGCAGACTCCTGCCTTGCTTTTAGGGCTTTTGCTTCATCAATAATAATTTCTTTTTGTTGATCGCTAAGACCAGCCTTGATGCTTGCCAAACGTGCCACTTCATCATCTTGTTCACGGACTGCTTGTGTTGCATCTGCGAGCATGACCAAACGGACACGGTGTTGATTGTTTAATAAGTCTTGAACCAGACCTTGAATAAACCCTTGTTGCTGCACACGTTCACGGAGCCGCAGCAAAATAGGGTCAACATCCAACATCGGTGCAACAGGGGCATCATACAATGCGGGGCTTAAAGCCTGCACCATCAAGCCCAAACCATAGGGGAAATGATCGCCCCCAACTTCGCGCTGCGATAATTCTAATTGGTGCAATACAGCATTCACTTGTTCTTGTGGCACGCCATCTGTGGCAATACGGCGCAATGTCTCCAATATATATTGTTCAATGGCATCGGCAGAATCAGCATTGCTGCCTTCAAAGCCACAGCAAAACACCATTTCTAATGTTGAGTCTTGTAAGCCGCACAGCGGTGACGGAGCCTCACCAAGATCACTGGTTTCCAGTGCATAGCGCAACGGCGATGCGCTATTGGCTAACAATACGCTGGATAATAAATGCGCCATCAACACTGTTTCAGCATCGGTACTGGCATCAAGCAACCAAGCAAGAACAATATGTGTTTTATTTTTAATACCTTGTTCTTCTGCTACGGCATAGGTGGTGGTGGCATATTGAGGGCAATCAAAACGTTGCTCTTTACCGACGCGAATCCGTTGCTCCAAGCGGGTAAATTCTTTTAATACATGCTGTTCAAATACTGCTTGGTGGGTTGCCGCAGTAATGTTTCCATAAGTCATAAAGACAGCATTTGTTGGGTGGTAATGGGTGGCATGAAATGCTTTGAGTTGCGCATGCGTTAAATGGGGAATATCCACAGGATCACCACCTGAATTGTAGTGGTACGTTTGGGTGGGGAACAAATGGGTGGTCAGTGCTTGCCACAAGGCACTCACAGGAGAACTCATGGCTCCTTTCATTTCATTAAATACCACACCTTTGTACATCAAGGGCGTGCTTGAATCATCCATGGTTTCAAATTCAAAGCGATGACCTTCTTGTAAAAAGTCCAGCTTTTCTAGGCAAGGAAAAAAAGCAGCATCCAAGTAAACTTGCAACAAATTATTAAAATCTTTTTTGTTGCAACTGGCAAAAGGGTAAGCCGTCCAGTCGCTTGATGTAAAAGCATTCATGAATGTGTTGAGTGAGCGACGGGTCATCATAAAAAACGGGTCGCGAACAGGAAATTTTCGGCTACCACACAAGGCGGTATGCTCTAAAATATGGGCAACGCCCGTAGAATCTTCGGGTACAGTACGAAAGCCTACCAAAAAAGCATTCTGTGGATCATCCGTAGCCAAATGGATATGGACAGCACCTGTTTTAGCATGAACAAACTCTTGTAACACCACATTTAATGTATCAATACGGGTGCTACGTTGAAAGGCGAACGCAGCCATTGTTTCGGGCTTTTCGGGCATGGGGGAATCCTTTGAAAAAGTTAGGAACGGGTAGGAGGATGTTTGTCAGCAACAATAATTCGCGCATTCATTTGGTCAATGAATGTTTTATTATCATCCATGCCAAGCTTGCGCATGGATTCGCTGCGTGCGGCGACTTCAATCAACACGGCCATAGAACGACCAGGGCGAATAGGAATAACAACCGAAGGTAATAATACCCCGTTGATTTCTACTGTCTTCACCTTATTTTCTGCGCGACTTTCTTCTGGGAAATTATCCCAATCAATACAATTCACCACCAAGGTTACACGTTTGGACTGGGTGATTGCAGCAGAGCCAAAAACATTGCGGACATTGATAAAACCAAGCCCGCGAACCTCAAGGTAATCTTGCAAATATTCAGGGCAACGACCCACCAAGGTATCGGATGCTTCGTGAAACAGTTCAACAATATCATCGGCAACCAAACGGTGGCCACGGGTGATTAATTCCAAGGCGATTTCACTTTTACCTATGCCACCATCGGCAAGTAGCAATACACCTTGGCCAAAAACATCCATAAAAACAGCATGATGTGTTGTTTTCGGTGCCAATCGTTTGGACAGATACTGCATCATACCAATCATAAACTCAGACGATGATAATTCAGACACCAGCAAGGGCGTTTCAGTACGCTCTGCGGCCGTGATGATTTCAAGCGAAGGCGATACGCCACGGGTAACAATAACAGCAGCAACACGCAGATCAAAAAAGTTATTGATGGCCGAGGACTGTTGCTCAGGTGTGCGTGTTTCAAGGTAATGCAATTCAGTCTCACCAATCACTTGCAAACGAAAATCACTCAAATGTTTGGTGAAGCCTGCAAAGGCCAAAGAAGGCTTTTGAATGCGTGGATGATCAATAATACGGGCTAGACCTGCTTCTCCCGTCACCAGTCGTATTTTCAACAACTTTTCCTGCGTAGCTAGAATTTCATCCATGCTTACGCTGGGGCTAGGCATTAGGTATTAAAGCCTTTGGTGGCAAATATTTCAGACAATCCCATCACATCATCACAAACCATCAGTTGCTTTCGAAATTCATCTTCTTGCAACAACCTTGCCAATCGCGCCAGCAATTCTAAATGGCTGGAAGCAGCATCATCGGGAACCAACAGCATGACAATCAAATGGGCGGGTTTGCCATCAATGGCTTCAAAATCAACGCCTTTTGGGTGGCGTGCCAAGGCAAGAATAGGTGCGGCAAGATCAGCAAGCCGGCTGTGGGGTATGGCAACCCCATGGCCAATGCCTGTGCTGCCCAATTGTTCACGTGCCATGATCGATTCTAACACTTGATCAGGATCCAAAGCATGAAGCAAGGCTGCAAGCTCGGTCAGCACAGCGCGTTTACTGCCTGCCACAGAGCATGCAATAATACGCTCAGGCGGGATCAGTGCGGATGGCATGACTAAACCTTGGGTTCAATCCAGCTTACGCCACCATCTTGACGACGATACAAGACATTAAGTGTATCAGTATCAACATTGGTAAAGAAAATAATGTCACGTTTTTCTTCTAATTCCATATGCATCACAGCATCATCGACCGACATGGGGGATGCATTGATGGTGCGATGATCATCAAAAAGTGGTTGGTATGACGCTTCAGCGACATCCTTGTCGGTGTTTTTTTGTTTCAACACACGGTGTGCTATTTCAATTTGACGACCTGCCTTTCCTTTGTCAGCAGTGCGGCTGCGTAATTTGCCACGGTAACGTTTTAATTGACGGTTCAATTTTCCAACCACGCCATCAATAGAGGCATACATATCCTCAGTTTCTTTGCTGGCGTGAATATTAATGCCGCTAACTTGCATGTTAATTTCACAACGATGGCGGTATTTTTCTACCGACATTACCACATGAACGTCCACCACATGATCAAATGAATGTTTTAAATGTTGAAGCTTTTCTTCAACGTGTTCTTTTAACGCATCCGTCAAGTCTACATGATGACCAGTAATGGATAGTTGCATAGAGAATACCCCCAAATAAATCAACCGCTTTTGGCCGCAAGCCAAAACACCTTGTGTATGTAATTACATGCACAAGGTCAAAAATAGCCATTGCATGGTGGCGGTTACACCGTACAATGGCTATTGTCAAAAAGACAAAACTATCAACAACAAACGTTGGCTAATCGGCTGGTTGCTGTTGCAATAAATTAGTCAACTCACCATTTTCATGCAATTCAATGATAATATCACAGCCACCAACAAACGCACCATTGATATACAATTGTGGAATGGTTGGCCAATCAGCATATTTCTTGATTCCCTCACGAACGTGATCATCCAACAATACATTAATGGCCGTATACGATGGACAAGAATCCGCAAGAATAGCTGCCACACGCTGCGAAAATCCACATTGCGGAAAATCTGGCGTACCCTTCATAAACAAAACCACAGCATTGTTTTTTACAACGTCATCAATTTGTTTTAGCACTTCTTTCATGGTAACTCCAAAGCGTCATGCTGATGCGTACATAAAGCATGGTTAATATGGTGGGCTCACCAGGACTCGAACCTGGAACCAACCGGTTATGAGCCGGTAGCGCTAACCAATTGCGCCATGAGCCCTTATATACAAAGAACGCGAATGCACATTCCTTAGGTAGGCGGCGGCAGCATAGCAACGCTGCCCCAATTGGCAAATAAATTGATGGCGGCAATTACGGTTCGTTGCCCTACATCAATACCCGTTCAATGCCGCCATCGGCCACCTGTGCGATAAATTCGTCTTGCCAATGCTCACCATGCAAACGACGAACCAGTTCTACGACCATGTAATCAGCGGTTAAACCTGTTTCTTCTTCTAAACGCCCCAGACCCTGCAAACAGGATGGGCAAGAGGTTAAAATTTTCTTGTTGGCCGTTAGGTATTGCGCTTCCATTTCGATCACGTTTTGGGCTATTTCTTCTTCTTTACGCATGCGTATGCGTGCAGCAATGTCTGGCGAGGATACCGCCATGGTACCGGCTTCACCACAGCACGATGCTGAAGCAATCGCATCAGCCCCCAATAAATCGTTGATAGCTGCTGCCGTGCCATGGCGTTTTAGTGGCGTGTGGCAAGGTTCGTGGTAGACATAGGCTTGACCTGCTGTTTTAGGCAGGCTTACGTTTTGTTGCATCAGGTATTCGTGAATATCAATCAAGGGAGCATTGGGGAATACTTCTTGTAAATGGTAGTCTTCTAATTGATCGTAGCATGTGCCGCACGATACGATGACCGCTTCAAAGTCCAAATACGACAGGGCTTTTTTTAAGCGGTGCAGCATGATGCGGTTGTCGTAAATCATGCGCTTGCCCGCTTCTACATCGCCGCTTGCTGTTGCAGGATAACCACAACAAACGTAGGAAGGTGGTAATACCACCTGTATGCCAAGACCAAACAGCATCGCTTGAGTGGCTAAACCAACCTGTGAATAAAGCCGTTCAGAGCCACAACCAGGAAAATAAAATACGGCACGGTTTTTGTGCGCGCTAACTTGGCGTAAAATAGGGATCATGTTTTTATCACGGTGTTCAATACCCAATATGCGCCGTGCCGTTTGCGCGGGGGCTTGCTTCAAAGGACGTTCAACGAAACTTATCACCTGCGCGGGGATTCCTTGCAGGTTGTGCCGCTGTTCTTTTTTGTAGTCCAACAGCCCCGTGCGTTTGGCTAATTGGTTCATGCCACGGTGAACAGCATAACCCCAGTTGATCAAACCTTTACGCATGATGGTTACGGCATCGGGCTGCCGCAGGGCAAGAAAAGTCATGGCCAAGCGTGTGCCTATGTTTTTGTGGCGTTTGGTACGATGGTTCAACATCGCCCGCATGTGCTGGCTTACTTCGCCAAAATCAATGTTCACAGGGCAAGGTTTTTCGCATTTGTGGCAAATGGTGCAATGGTCGGCGATTTCAGCCATGCCTTCAAATTGTTCGTAGGCAATCTCTTCGCCCGTTTGCGATTCATACAAAAATGCTTCGATGATAGCAGCACTCGCCTGAATTTTATTGCGCGGAGAGTACAATAAATTAGCACGTGGAAAATGCGTGTTGCAAACAGGTTTGCATTTGCCGCAGCGCAAACATGGGGAAATAACATCCGCCAACGCCGTTAAATCAGCCGCTTCCATGATCACCGATTCATGCTTGAGTAAATTAAAGCTGGGCGTGTAGGTTAGATCCAATGTGGTGTCAGGCATCAATTTTCCACGGTTAAACAAATGCGTGGGGTCTGCCTTACACAAATATTCAGACACTTCAGCCAGTGCAGTGGCATTAAGGTACGGCAGCTTGGTAATACCAATGCCGTGTTCCCCCGAAATCACGCCGCCCAAGGCTTCTGCTTTGGCCATCACCAACTCAACGGTATGGTGCGCCTGCTTCATCATGGTGTAATTGTTGGAATTAACAGGAATATTCGTGTGTACGTTGCCATCGCCTGCATGCATGTGTGTCGCCACAACAATACGCCCAGAGAGTACCTGTTTATGAATAGCGTGTATTTTGTCGCACAAGACATCATGCCCACGCAAACTTTCGAGCAGTGGCCGTTCTACTTCTTCGCGGTAAGAAATGCGTTTTTCGCCGCGTTGAATCACCCGAAAAACCGATTCGCTGGCATCGTATTCGCTACCGTCCAGCAACAAGCCCAATTCTTGGGCTGGTAAATCAAGCCCTTTTCTAAAACACATCCACCCCATACGTACAGAGCCGAGCAACAATACACATTCATCGAATTTTTTTGTTAAATAACCGTCATCATCCAACTTCAGCGATTCCCGCAGGTGATTGTTATCGCTCGTTAATTGGGTGCGAAGTGTTTCGATAAGTGCTTCAATCTGTTCTACCATCTGAAGTTTATTATCGATGGAATGTTCAATATTCAAGCGTTCAATAAAATCATTGTATTCGCTTAAACGATCCAGAGGAATCACCACATCTTCATTTAATTTGAATGCCTTGGTATGGCGGGCAATAGCAGCCATACGTGAGCGGTCTGCCCAAAAAGCGTGGCGGTCGGCTTGTTTTACAGCAACAAAACCTTCACCATTGCCTTGCGATGTTAGCCTTGCTGTGAGTGCTGCACCCGTAGCAACGGCATCCGCATCATCCCCCGATATATCGATCAACAGCACCATTTTGGGTCGTTCTCGACGGGTGCTTTTGGAAATATAATCAATAGCTTTGACGTATTTTTCATCAAAATGTTCAAAACCCTCAATGTACGCATTGGGCAGGTCGTCCAAGGCATGTTTGATGCCCACCATTGAAGCCGTTGCTTCATTTAAATCTTGACCAAAAAATTCACAGCATACCGTACGGGTATGCGCATAAGCACGGTGAAGCACAAAAGTTGCTTCCACCACCATACCATCACAGCCTTCTTTTTGAATGCCTGGCAAGCCATACATAGCCTTGCGGGTTACATCTTTGCCCAAGCCTTTGGAACGAAACACATGGCCAGGAATATGCAGGGTTTCTTCACCCAGTACCTTGCCTGTGACCGAGTCCACCCGGCGAACCTGAAACAAGGCAACATCCAAGGTGTGAATTTTATTCATTTGATGGTTTAAACGCTCTATTTCAATCCACTGCCCTTCGGCATCAACCATTTTCCATGACAACAGGTTATCAAGGCATGTACCCCAAATAACCGCGTGTTTTCCACCCGCGTTGGAAGCCACATTGCCGCCAATGGTGCATGCCCAGAGGCTTGTTGGGTCGGTAGCAAACACATGGGGCAAGGCACGTTCCATCACTTGCCCTGTTATTGCGCCTGCACCGGCACAAATCGTCGCCTCTTTGCGTATCGGTTGATCATCTATACGGCATATATCTTGGATCACCACAGGGTCAATACGATCCAACTTTTCCATGTTAATCATCACCGTCTTATCCGACAATGGTACGGAGCCACCGCACAAACCTGTGCCTCCACCGCGTGGAATAATAATTAAACCTTGTTCCCGTGAGGCACGCACTAAACCAGGTATTTCATTGGCAGTGTCAGGTGTAAGAACGCAAAAAGGAAGGTGGGATCGCCAATCGGTGGCATCGGTGGCGTGGTGGGTTAAGGTGAACGCATCAAAATGAATGTTGTTGCGGTGGGTAAAGGCAGAAAAACAACGTTTGGCTTGTTTGCGACGGGCTGGTTCGTCAATGAACCATTGGTTGAACGCATCCAACGCCCGTTCAACTTGCGCTGTCACCTTGCGCGCCCTTGGGTTGTCGCTGGCAGCGTTTACAATGCGTTGCAAACGTGAGGCATGGCGTTGCTGCATGCGCTTTCGCTTGCGGTGCTGTTGCAACAATTCATTTTTTAAATAAACATTGCGCTCAACCATCCATACATCACCAAGAATCTCAAACAACATACGGGCTGAACGTCCTGTTCTTCGTTGCTCGCGCAACACACTAAGATCATTCCAAGCTTCTTCGCCCAAAAAGCGAATAACAATTTCACGGTCAGAATAAGACGTATAATTATACGGAATTTCACGAATATTATCAGGCAAAAAAATACTCCAGCCAACAATGATGGGACGAAGTGTAAAGGAAAAAAGATTAAAGAACCATGTAATTTGGACTACAATTATAGCGACGCTTTAGCAAAAGTACTTATTCTGGGAAAATTGCCCCTCGTTCCCACGCAGAGCATGGGAACCAGAAGACGTTGGGATTCGCTTCCCTCACCACCAAGCTACAAGGTGGTAAAGTGTCAACTACTTTTGGTCGAATATGAAGGATGCCGTATTTAGGGCTATTCTTGGACAGCCAACCAGGCTCAAGCTAGCATTTGGCGAATGACAAACTCAGCCATTATGAATACTTATGCCCGCTATCCTTTGACTTTGGTGCGTGGTCGCGGCTGCCGCGTGCAAGATGATTCGGGCAATGAATATTTAGATTTTATCTCTGGCATTGCGGTAAACACATTGGGACATGCCCATCCTGCGATACAACAGGCTATTACCGAGCAAGCAAAAGAAATCTTACACTGCTCAAACTTGTTTCACATTCCAGCACAAGAAGCATTGGCCAAGCGATTGGCGGGTCTTTCTGGGTTGTCCAAAGTGTTTTTTTGCAATTCAGGTGCTGAGGCTAACGAAGCAGCTATTAAACTGGCACGCCGTTATTTTTATTTAAAAGGTTCTACTCGGCGCACAGTGATTACAGCGAAGCAATCGTTTCATGGGCGTTTACTTTCGACCTTGGCTGCCACGGGTCAAGAAAAGGTAAAAATAGGCTTTGATCCTTTACCCACAGGTTTTCATCATGTTGCGCTGAATGCTTATATCGAATTGGATCAAGCCATTGATGAACATACGGCAGCGATCATGCTGGAACCGATACAAGGTGAGGGTGGCATCCATGTGGCCAGCCACAACTATTTGCAAATGGTGCGAGCGTTGTGTGATGAACATGGTATTTTATTTATTTTGGATGAGGTTCAAACAGGGGTGGGGCGTTGTGGCACAATGTTTGCCCATGAACAAGCAGGCATTAAACCAGATGTTTTGACCTTGGGCAAAGGCCTAGGAGGGGGCATGCCCATTGCTTGTATGATTGCCAACGAAGCAACGGAAAACACATTAAGTCCGGGAACCCATGGCTCGACCTTTGGCGGTAATCCCATGGTTTGCCGTGCTGCTTTGGCGGTGCTTGATGTCATTGAATCAGAAAATCTATTGCACAATGTTCATGTTCAAGGTGCTTATTTTAGCCATGGTTTAACGGCAATTGCCGAAGCACATGATGAATTTTTGGATGTTCGTGGTCAAGGCCTGTTATTGGGTCTGGGCAGTACGGTGGCTGTTGCAGCGTTCATTTCCCAGTGCCGTGATGATGGCTTGCTGGTGCTGCCTGCTGGCAGCCATGTTGTGCGATTTTTGCCGCCATTGAACGTCACCGAAGCCGATATTGATGAAGCGTTGATGATTATTAAACAAGCCGCCATAAAGGTTTTTTCATGAAACATTTTCTTACATTGATGGATCTTTCCGCTACAACGGGCAAAGCCTTGCTGGCGCGGGCGATTGTATTAAAACGCTTGCAAGCAGAAGGTACGCCCCACCGAATTTTGGCGGGGAAAACACTGGGCATGATTTTTGATAAATCATCCACCCGTACCCGTGTCTCGTTTGAAGTAGGCATGTTTCAACTGGGGGGACACGCGCTGTTTTTGCATTCAAACGTTACCCAATTGGGGCGGGGTGAATCTATTGCCGATAGTGCGCGGGTACTATCGCGCATGGTTGATGGCATTACGATTCGCACCTTTGAACATGCCATCGTTGAAGAATTTGCGCGGTACTCACAAGTTCCTGTGATCAATGCTTTAACAAACTTGACCCACCCATGCCAAATTTTGGCCGACTTAATGACCTTTTGGGAACATCGCGGTGTTATTGCAGGGCGTACTTTTTGTTGGATTGGTGATGGCAATAATATGTTGCATTCGTGGATCAATGCTTGCCGCACGTTTGATTTTTCATTGCATTACGCTTGTCCAGCAGGTTATGAGCCTGATGCAGCATTGCTTGCTGCCGCCACCGCACAAGGCGCAAACATTGTTGCTTTTGATGATCCCATGCAAGCGGTTGTCGGTGCAGACATGGTCACTACGGATGTTTGGGCATCCATGGGACAAGAAGATGAGCAAGCCCAACGGAAAAAAAACTTTGCCCATTATCAGGTGACAACAGCGATGATGAGCGAAGCCAATCCCAACGCCATCTTCATGCATTGTTTGCCAGCACACCGTGGCGAAGAAGTTGCCGCAGAAGTGATTGATGGTTCACAATCGGTGGTGTGGGACGAAGCAGAAAACCGATTGCATGTACAAAAAGCATTGCTGGAGTGGCTTCTTCATGTTGATGGCTGATGTTTTAATTTGTTGGCTGCCAAAACATGCGGCGGCAATTTCTAAAAAAATATGAGAAAATGAGGTGTTTTTGAAGTTTAGAGGAAAGCATGAAATATAATCGTAATATTATTCAGTTAGAAGAGAATGCTATTCTATGGTGGCGAACCAATTCAAAGACTTGGCAGAGCTTTTCCCTCAATTTTTCAATCAGGCAAAGAGAAGTACTCTATAAAATTCTCATGGAATTCAAATAATTACACCTATGATTTCAAGTGCCTGCCGATTCGTGGTCTTGGCAATAAAAAGCTATTTATAGATGGTGAAGGTTTACTTGAGGAAAAGGTACTATCCGATTTATATAAGGACATGATTATCCTATTGATGTTTGGGTCAACATCATCGGTAAATGAAGAGGCTGGGCTGGTAGCTTGTGAAATTGGTGCGGTACTTGGACAAACAGAAATTTTAGAAAACAAAGAAAAGGTAATTCATGAAACCCGCGGGTGGAATGAAAATAAACAAAAAACTTTTACCCAAAGAATCAAAGAAGTAGCTGAAGATTATCGCTATTTTCCTGAACCAGATCTCCC
>JAUZQQ010000072.1 GCA_030950905.1 Mariprofundaceae bacterium | reverse complement strand
CGCTCTTCCGATCTCGATTCGTAATTTTGGCGTTAAATTAAAATTAAATGCCAACCCTTCAATTATCCGTGGCAAGCGGGTTATTTTGGTGGACGATTCAATTGTTCGCGGCACAACCAGCCGTAAAATTGTTGAGATGGTACGTGCTGCTGGGGCGAGTGAAATTCATATGCGTGTTTCCAGTCCACCCACCAAACATGCATGTTTTTATGGTATCGATACCCCAAGTGAGCATGAATTGATGGCCAATCGCATGACACAAGAAGAAATGTGCCGTGCTATTGGGGCAGATAGTTTGGCCTTTGTGTCGCGTGAAGGCTTGTATGCTGCGATTGATCGCCCATGCAAGGTTCATTGCGATGCTTGTTTTTCGGGGGATTACCCTGTTCCTATTGATGGTATTTCACGTGAGACACCACCTTCGTTGTTGCGTTTTCACCGAACCAAAGGATAAATTGGAACCAAAATGCGTAAAAAAAAGCCTAAAATATTAGAGACCTTCCCAAACCCGAACCCTGAACGTGATTATCGTATTCAAATCAACTCGCCTGAGTTTACTTGTCTTTGCCCCAAAACAGGGCAGCCTGATTTTGCTCAAATACGTTTGGATTATATTCCCGATGCATTATGTGTTGAATTAAAATCACTGAAAATCTACTACTGCAGCTTTCGTGATGAAGGCCATTTTCATGAGCAGGTAAGCAATATTATTGCCAATAATCTTATTGCATGCCTTAACCCTAGAAAATTGCGATTGGAAGCCGAGTTTAATGTGCGGGGTGGTATTTATACCACCATTGTGGTGGAGCATTGCCAGTCGTGACCCTTCCGTTTGTAAAAATGCACGCCCAGGGCAATGATTTTGTTGTTTTGGATGCGATACACCACACAATGCCTCCATTAACCCAGCAAGTGATTAAAGACTTGGCAGAACGACGCTATGGTATTGGTTGCGATCAGGTATTGCGCTTGTGTCCTGATGCCAACAATGATGCCCGCATGCTGATCTTCAATACTGATGGTAGCGAGGCAATAAACTGCGGTAATGGCCTGCGTTGTGCGGCTGATTTGTTGATGCGGCGGATGGGGAAAGATCATGTATCCATTGCCTTAGAAGATCGAGATATAATGGCAACATATACCGAGCATGGCGTACGTGTTTGCATGGGGTCTGCTGCTGTTTTAAATGCCTGCGAAACCCATATGGACATAAATATTGGCAATGCACATCGGGTCGTGTTTCAATGCCAAGGGCAAGAAGCTTTTCCGCGCGATCGAAACATTGAAATCATTACTGGGCATATCCTAGACCATGTATACATTGATATTATTGAACGTGGCGTGGGGCCAACGCGGGCCTGTGGCTCTGGTGCTTGCGCCACAGCCATTGCCGTGTGGCAACGTGATAATCATGCTCGCCCTTTAACCATTGAAATGCCTGGTGGTGTGGTGTTTGTTTCTCGTATTGATGATGATATTTACTTAGAAGGCTCGGTCACTGTGGTTTTTTCTGGCAATTATGGGACATTAATCTGATGCAATATATCTTACTTCATTTCGGTGAATTGGCCTTAAAAGGTAAAAATCGAGGCAGTTTTGTCCGTCAATTATCCAACAATCTTCGTCAATTATTAAAACCAGCCAGTCTTCGTTCCGAGTATGGCCGCATGCTGTTGGGGTTTAATGTTATTGATGATGCCTTGTTGGCCTATTTGGCATTGATTCCAGGCATCAAAAACTTCTCTTTGGTGCAACGGGTAGATAACAGTGTTGCCTCCATGCAAACCGTAGCGAAATCCATGTTGTGTGCAGAATATGCTTCTATAACGGGTCGCTCGTTTGCGGTGCGCGCTCGCCGTGCTTTAAAAACCTTTCCATTGACCAGCCCTGAATTGAATGTTGAGGTGGGCGGTTACCTTAAAGAAACCTTTGATTTATTGGTTGATTTGGATGCCCCTGATATCACCGTATACCTTGAAGTGACAGCAGAAGGGACATATATTTACACATCTCGGCATCAAGGCATCGGCGGTTTGCCCGTAGGCTGTTCAGGCCATGGTGTGGTATTGTTTTCGGGTGGTATTGATTCGCCTGTTGCTGCCTACATGATGATGAAACGTGGTATGCGGGTAAGTTTGGTGCATCTCTACAACAGTACCATCAACCGTGATTTTGATAAAATCGAACGTTTGGCAGCATGTTTATCCCGTTATCAAGGGCATTTGGATTTGTACCTTATTGATCTGGAAGTATTCCAACGCCATGCTATTGCCATGGTGGATGATGACTACCGGATGGTGATTTATAAACGCCAGATGATTCGAAGTGCCGGCATAATGGCAGAAAAACTCAAAGCGCAGGCATTGGTGACGGGTGATTCTTTGGGGCAGGTGGCGAGCCAAACTTTGGCCAATATTCAGGCTATTTATACCGCCGCCAACCGCCCTTTACTGTCCCCATTGATTGCTTTTGATAAAGATGAAATCATTAAAGTGGCAAACCGCATAGGAACCTACACGATTTCTATCGAAGAATACTGCGATATATGTTCGTACTTGATTGCCAAACATCCGCAAACCGCCGCAAAAATTGATGCTGTCTCTCGGTTTGAATTGTTGTTGCCTGCGCATGATGCGTCCTACCCCATCCGCCAACTCTATTTTCATGCAGGTGCGTTAATCCGTCGGCATGATGGTATCTAAGTTATTGTTGCCATACTTTGAACAGCCATTCATGTGGTTTTTTCATTCGTGACGATTCGGCGGATCGATAAGCTTTATGAAGAGGGGCTACCCATGCCTTCACGCTTTCAATTTGATGCGCAAGTAGCAGGCGTGTTTGCCGATATGATTGCCCGTTCGGTACCCGGTTATGGTCTAACTTTGGATATGATCGGTATTATTGCAGCACGCTATGCGTGGCAAAAAAGCACCCTGTATGACTTGGGATCTTCTTTGGGGGCATCCACATTGGCGATGCGCCATGCTGTCACAGGGCGTGGTTGCCATATTATTGCGGTAGATAGCGCTGCTGCCATGCAGGCGCAATGCCAAACCGTCCTTGCCGAGGATACAGCATCTACACGGGTATCGTTGTTGTGTGCGGATGTGTGTGCTATAAAATTTTCTTCTGCTTCTGTGGTGGTATTGAATTTCACGTTGCAATTTATTCCGTTATCGGAACGCCTACCATTGCTTAAGCGTATCGCAACAGCCATTGGTACCGATGGCGTGTTGATACTATCGGAAAAAATAAGCTTTGATGATTCGTGGCAAGATGCCACACAACAGTCCTTGCATGAGGCATTTAAAGCGCGTCAAGGTTATTCGCAACTGGAGATCAGCCGAAAACGCGAAGCTTTGGAAGATATTTTGTTGCCAGAGACATTAAAATCACATAAAAAACGCTTGCATGCAGCAGGGTTTATGCATGTTTGTGTTTGGTTTCAATGCCTGAACTTTGTTTCTTTGCTGGCTTTTCGAGGCAGGTGAACGCTTGGGGTTGAAGATTATAAAATGGCAACAGCAAGAGCAGGCTTCTTTTAAGGCAGTATTGCAAGGCTCTTCACTTGAACCATGGAAGGATGATTTCTTTTCCTTGATGCAACAAGGGCATGCAATAGTGCAACAGCATGGTGATGCATGGCGCTGGCAAGAGGCATGGCAAAAACAGCCCCAATGCCCAGTTGAATATGTTGAGTTTAATCATGATGTCGTCTGTATCGGTACAAAGAAGCATATAAACACAGAGGAAAACGATGCGTTACACAGTGCATTGCACGCATTGCATCCTTGGCGCAAAGGACCGTTTTCTTTGTTTGGTATCAACATTGATACTGAATGGCATTCGGACTGGAAATGGGCGCGGATTGCACCACATATCACACCCTTGATGGGACGTACCGTATTGGATGTTGGTTGTGGTTCTGGCTACCACCTTTGGCGCATGCTTGGCGCAGGAGCCAAGTTGGCGGTCGGTATTGATCCCACAGTCTTGTTTGCCATGCAATTTGAGGCAATCAAACGTTACCAGCGCGAAGCGGCGGCGTTTTTTTTACCCGTGGGCATTGAATCGTTGCTGCAAAATACAAAAGCGTTTGATACGGTTTTTTCCATGGGTATTTTATACCATCGACATTCTCCCATGGATCATCTGATGCAGCTTTTCTCCTTGTTGCGAGGCAAGGGAGAATTGGTGTTGGAAACGCTGTATATTGATGGTGATGCACAACAATGCCTATTGCCATCGGGACGTTATGCCAACATGCGTAATGTTTGGTTTATTCCATCCATTGCGATGTTAAAAACCATGTTACACCGTGCTGGGTTTCATGGTATTCATGTGGTTCATGCAGGCATCACCAGCATCAACGAACAGCGATCCACCGATTGGATGCATTTTAAGTCACTGGAAAATTTTTTAGCAGATGGTGATCCAAGCTGCACCTGTGAAGGTTACCCTGCACCACGCCGCGTGGTTTTGTTGGCTAAAGGATAGTATGTGAACTGGCAGGTATTACGCCAGAGGTTTGTAGCTTGGCAATGACCCTATCAACACATAGCGCCAATTCTACTGTTCCTGTATCAACGTGAAGCTCAGGGTTTAACGGCGCTTCATAAGGGGAATCAATGCCTGTGAAATCAGAAATTTCTCCTGCCCGTGCTCGTTTGTACAAGCCTTTAACATCGCGTTCTTCACACACATTGATGCTGCAATCACAGTAGACCTCGATAAAATCACCCGCACCCAGAAGGCTGCGCACTGTTTTTCTGTCTTCACGAAAGGGTGAGATAAAGGCAGTTAATACAACAGTACCCGCATCGACAAACAATTTACTCACTTCACCAATACGCCGAATATTTTCGCCGCGTCCTTGATCGGAAAAATCCAAATCAGAACACAAGCCATGACGTATATTATCACCATCCAAAATAAAGGTGTTCACCCCCATCTTGTGCAATTGTATTTCTACGGCATTGGCCAAGGTGGATTTTCCTGCGCCAGATAGACCCGTGAACCATAATACCGCGCCTTGATGGTGGTGCAATGCTTCACGTTGCTGACGGCCAACTTGGTTTTCCTGCCAATAGATAGGTTGATCATTCATGATTTAACACTTTCGTATGAGTAAATATAATGACCATAACTATATTGTGTTAATGCGTTTAATAGAAGTCCATTAAATATTACACCATTTACTGTTACATTACCATACTTTAATTTTTGTAAGGCAGCACGAATATCTTGCTCGCTGTTCATGCCCGAGCGAACGAGCAAGAAGTTGGTCGCAGCATGTTTACCAATCAATACAGCATCAGTGACGGGTAGAACTGGGGGCGTATCAATGATCACAACATCGTAGATATAAGAAACCTCTTCTATTAACTTGGTGAAGTTTTCGTGCATCAACAGCTCCGATGGGTTGGGTGGTGGTGTTCCTTTCGGTAATAATGAAAAAGCACCATCATTTCTCACAATAATGGCTTCATCCAAGCTTGCCCTACCACTGATCACATCCGATAGACCTGGGCTTGATGGTTCTCCAATGTATTGCGACAAATGGCCTCTTCGCATATCCCCATCAATAACCAGCACACGTTGCCCTGCTTCTGCGATAATATAAGCAAAGTTTGCGGCCACAAAGGATTTCCCTAATTCGGGTGATGGGCCTGTTAGCATTACAATGTTATTTTTGGCCTCCAGTAGGGCAAAGTGAAGGTTGGTGCGCAGACTACGCAGACTTTCCAGCGCCAAGTCATCTTCTTTTAACTCAGCCAAAAGTAAGGATTCGCTGTTGTTTCTTGACAATTTCATGGATAAACGCGCTTGCGCATCAGAATACGGGATAACCGCGTACAAAGATAAACCCAGTTTTTGCTCGATAAAATCAGGGTCTTCAATGTTATGACGCATCGAGTAACGGACAAAGACCAGAAGTACGCCAATAAATACACCAAGAAATATGGATATGAGAACGATCATAACTTTCTTCGGCTTGATTGGTTCATAGGGGAGACTGGCATAGTCAATAATGCGAACATTACCCACCGTACCTGCTTTGACGACCTTTAATTCTTGTGATTTATTGAGCAAAAAGGTGTAAAGTTCAGCATTTCCTTTGGCTGCTTGTGCCAGACGAAGAATGTTTTGCTCTGTTTTGGGCAATAACTTCACCTGTGCCAAGAGTTTTTCTTTTTGGTGGTACAAACGCAGGCGCTGGGATAGCATGGTTTTCATCACAGGGTGATTTTCTGTAAAACGTGATTTCACCTCTGCCATCTTCAAGTCCATGGAAGAAAGTTTACCCTCTATTTCTAAAATACGGTCAAGAATGGCTTGCGTTTCCATTTTTAAATCAATCGAACCTTGCTCTAAGCGGTATTCATTCAACGCCGATTCGGCAACATTCATTTCAGCTTTGACTTTGGGTAGTTGTTTGTTTAAAAATTCTAAGGAGCGCTGTGCCTCTTCTGACTTTCGCTCAACATTTTGGCGCAAATAAACATTGGCAATGGCATTGAGTATTTTAACGCTTTGTTCGGGTATTGCACTTTCCATGCTTATTGAAAGTATGGATGTTGCCTTCCCTTTTTCAGATATGGATAAACTGGATTGCAATTCATCAATAGCTTTTGACCTATAGGTACGGGAAAAACTAAAGTTTACACCTTCTTTTGCATCAAGCTGGCTGATGAAAATCGTTATTCCTTTGGCCGTAGCTGTTTCTCCAACTTCCCCGCGAAGAATAAGAGTATTGCCATCGTAAATGGCGTAATGCTTGTTTCCTTCTGCGAGCAAACGAAAATCTTGATCAAGAAGATTTGAGGAAAGATCCAAACGGTCAATGATAATGGATTCATTTGACCAAGCATACGGTTTTAATACATCATAGCCCGTTACAGCCTCAAAGCTGGGGAAATGGCGTGCCATAGCACGGCCGATTTTTGGAAAATAATTAGGGGAAGCGTGGATATCCAAACGCAATTGATCGACAACAGCACCAGTAATCTTTCGTGATCGAATGATTTCAATTTCACCAGCGGTTGGTGCCTGTTCGCCAAGCAATGCTGACATAGCATCCAAGCCAGCTATACTGGAAGATTTTGAATCTTCAATTTGAATCAATGCATCTACTTTATAAATGGGGGTTGCGGTTATAGCAACAAACACCCCTATTGCGCTGGTCAATAAGATAATAATCGCTATAAGCCATTTTCCATCAAGAAGAACGCCAATGTATTGGCGAAGGTCAATTTCTTCGTCGGAAGAATAAGTATCAATTGCTGCAGGGGGCTGTATCATTAAAGTTCCAAGCGTTTTAGGCGGTGACGCGAACGTCACCGCCTAAAGTATATTTATTGTGTGTTGTGTGTTTAGCGTGTCATGGCGCGCGTTACGCCGATCGCCGATATGGTGGAGCCGATTTGATTAAATACACGACCCCAGCGTGCGATTCCTTTGACCGATACATAAACGATGTCTCTGGATTGAAGGTGAAACTGATCCGCCAATAACAGCGCATCGGGTGATTCTGAATTTAGATGAAATATTTTGGTGTCTTTTCGTGCCAGCAAACGATCTTGTACCGACTCCTGTCCGCCCGTAGCGTCAACACCACGAATAACATATACCTTGGCTGGGTCTGATGTTGTTAGGTTATAACCTCCCACATTGCTGATGGCTTCAGCCAACGACATGCCTTCGTCTGGCAGCGGTAAAGAGGCTTGCTTTACCACTTCACCCATCACAAAAATTTTATTGTTAATGTTATTGGGGATGTGCACAGTATCACCATTTTGAAGGATCATGTTTTGCGTAATATCACCACGGTTTAATAATCGAAACAAACTAATAGTGCGTAACGCCCCATCGTTTGAGTGTACCGTAACATGGCTAAGATTAGCAGTGGTGGTAATGCCGCCCATTTTATTCACTGCATCCAATAGTGTTAAAGGGGTATCATCAAGAAACAAGTTGCCTGGATTTTTAACTTCACCCGTGATATAAACCTTTTGACTTCTAAATGAGGTAATGCGTACGTCAACTTGTGGTTTTTTGATATAACCTGACAGTTTTTTAGTAAGGATGCGCCGCACACCCTCAACGGTCATACCACTGACTTTAACAACCCCCACATAAGGGTAAAAAATAGTACCATCATGACGAACCAAGCTGCCATCACTCGATGAGGTCGACGTGGTTCCAGAAGGGTTGGTTAGCTCAGGGTGATCCCAAACAGTTATTTTCAATACATCCATTGCTTGAATAAAATAGCGATAATTCCGAACATCATTCTCGAGTTTTTTATTGGTAGCATCCACGGCCATACGGTTAGAAAGCCTAACATGACTCATTTCACCTGCAACCAATTGCGAAGTGATCGGGATTATCTCAATATTTTTTCGTCCCTCAGAGGGATCCGGTTGATCCAAATATGAAAAAGAAGATTGATCCATACGCATGCCAGGGGCAATGGCACAGGCTCCAAATGTTGCCAGTAATAGCAGTACACCCAAACGCCAACCCAATAAATTAAAGCTTTTCAAGCCAAGCCTCCACATTTTTTTCGATAATACCATAGGTTTTTTCAAAATGAGCCAATGACTTTCGATAGGGGTCAGTAATCTCTTGATTATGCCACTTTCCCAATCGATGAACCCGCCCACGGGCAAAAGGAGCCGTCTCTAAAACCATCGAGACATGCACGTTTTCCATCACCAAGATCAACTGGTTTTCATTCAACATTTCTTTATTCAATTGGCGCGCTTTGTGGGGCAAGAGATTAATCCCATGGTTTTCCCCCACTGTTATACTGTGTTCTGCCGCAGCATGATTCACCAAGGCATAAATACCCGCCGAAGAAACGCTGCATGAACGCCCTGTTTTATTCAAGGCGTTTTGTAAAATCACTTCAGCCAAAGGACTTCGGCATATATTTGCGATACATACAATCAATATTTTATCAAACATTATGTTGGTTCAGCTCCCATCGTTCGCTATTGATGCCAACGTGCGAAGTGTAACCTGAAAAAAAATAAAGGCGATAAAGTTTTTAGTTGCCCCAATGGGTTCAAGGTTATGGGTGAAATAATCCAGCCTAAACCCAGATTATAGTTTTCATTTTTCATTAAAACGTTAGTATTCTCCTGATCTTCAAAAAGCCGATGTAGCTCAGATGGTAGAGCAGCTCACTCGTAATGAGCAGGCCACCCGTTCAATTCGGGTCATCGGCTCCATGTTATGGATGCATCATGATCCATCGTCCAGCAAGCGTCGTACGGCATCTTCATTGGCATCAATCGTTATCGGACGGGGCATGTTAAGCATGGCTGTATCAGGGTCTTTAAGACCGTTTCCCGTTAAAGTGCATACGATTGTTTCGCCCGCCTTAAAAAAACCTGTTTGGTTTAATTTAATCACCCCTGCCATTGAAGCTGCAGAAGCGGGTTCGCAGAATACACCCTCTAAAGAAGCCAACATATCATAGGCTTGCAATATTTCTTGATCGGTAACCGCATCAATACGTCCGCCAGATTCATCACGCGCAGCCTCAGCTTGTTGCCATGAAGCTGGCTTACCAATGCGAATCGCTGTGGCAATGGTTTCGGGGTTTTCAACAGGGTGACCGTTCACAATCGGGGCAGCCCCCGCTGCTTGAAAGCCAAGCATGCGCGGCAATGTTTTGGCAATGCGGTGCTCATGGTATTCGCGGTAACCCATCCAATAAGCAGTAATATTTCCTGCATTGCCAACGGGCAGCGCATGGTAGTCAGGCGCGCAACCCAGTTCATCAATAATCTCAAAGGCCGCTGTTTTTTGCCCTTGAATACGAAAAGGGTTCACCGAATTGACGAGTGAAATAGAACCATCTGCAGATACATTACGGACAATCTTTAATGCATCATCAAAATTCCCACGAATTTGGATCACTTTTGCGCCATAACGAACGCCTTGCGACATTTTACCCAGTGCAATTTTACCATCAGGAATCAATACATACGCCTGCATTCCACAATTGGCTGCATACGCCGCAGCAGAAGCAGAAGTATTTCCTGTTGAGGCACAAATTATTTTTCGCGAACCTGCATTGTAGGCTTGGGTAACAGCCATGGTCATGCCACGGTCTTTGAATGAACCTGTAGGGTTTAAACCTTCGAATTTTAAATAAATATTTAAATCTGGATTGATTGCATTGCGTAAATTCAACGATTCATGCAAAGGGGTATTGCCTTCGTACAAGGTGATGATGGAATCATCCTTGGCAATCGGTAAAAAAGCACGGTAACGTTCAATAATACCTTGGTAATAGGACATGTGAACTCCAAAAATTAATGTGTTTGTTCTTTGCGTAAAATCAACACGTCTTTTTGCACAACATCAAGCGCAATAATACGAGAAATAGCCGCTTGCAAATTGCCTTCGGTGGTGGTGTGGGTGAGCATCACAATGGGTACTGAGTGGGTAGCATGCCGCTCTTTTTGCATGACTGCTTCCAAGCTGATGCGATGATCCGCCAAGATTGATGTAATACTCGCCAGTACACCAGGGTTGTCTTTCACCATCAGGCGTAAATAATACTCACATTCAGCGTCTGGCATCGGCATGGTTGTTAAATTGCGCCGCTCGGCTGGCACAAAACCCATGGCAGGTGCCAGGTAGCGTACGCCACCTGGCAAAACGCGGGCTATATCCATCACATCAGCAATGACTGCCGATGCGGTAGGACGCTCACCCGCGCCCCGACCAAAATACATCGTGTGTTCTACAAAGTCACCAGAAATTTGCACCGCATTGTAAGAATCTGAAACCTGTGCCAACTGTGATTGCAGTGGAATCAATGTTGGGTGAACGCGCATCTCTACTTGTTTTCCATGGGGTTTGGCAACGCCCAATAATTTAATACGGTAGCCAAGCTCACGGGCAGAACAAATATCATCGGGGGTAATACGGCTGATACCTTCGGTAAATACCTCATCAAAATGAATGCTTGAACCAAAACCCATGGCCGCCAAAATGGATAATTTATGGGCAGTATCAATACCGTCAACATCAAAAGAAGGGTCTGCCTCGGCATAACCTAAGTCTTGCGCATCTTTTAATACATCAGCAAAAGCAGCACCTTCATTTTCCATGCGGGTAAGAATGTAGTTGCATGTGCCGTTTAAAATACCATAAATAGATTCAATTTTGTTTGCCGCTAAACCTTCACGCAAGGCTTTCATGCAAGGAATTCCCCCGCCAATAGCCGCCTCAAAAGCCAGTGCCACGCCGTTTTTTTCGGCCAAAGCAAACAGATCATCACCATGTTTGGCAATCAATGCCTTGTTTGCAGTCACAACGTGCTTTCCTTGTGCCAAGGCTGTCGCCACAAAGGTGCGCGCTGGCTCATAACCGCCAATCAATTCAATGATAATATCAATATCATCAGCATCAACCACATCGTTGGCATCGCTGGTGATACGAACACCGCTAAAATCAAGGCCAAAATCACGGTCAATACAACGATCGGCAGCCGCAACCAAGACAAGTTTTTTACCCAGCCTGCGAGCCATCAAGGTCTGTTGTTCCAACAAAATACGGGCCGCGCCCAAACCAATGGTTCCCAAGCCT
>JAUZQQ010000071.1 GCA_030950905.1 Mariprofundaceae bacterium | reverse complement strand
TTTCTTATTAGAAAAATCCAAATCTGCAGAATCAAAGTATGGCATTGCTTTGCGCCGTCTGATTGATGATGCCTCCCGTCAGCAAAACTTTCACCCCTGTTTGATTCATGCCGTGGTCTTTCATGAATCGGCTTACAACCCCAATGCAGCGAGTCCCTGCTGTGCGGGTTTAATGCAATTGGGTAAGGCTGCCGCGAAAGAAGTTCATGTGGTCAACCGAAAAGACCCACGGCAAAATTTAAACGGCGGTTCCTATTATTTAAGAAAGAAGCTCAATGAGCCAGGTATTAACAATAATATAAGTCTAGCCCTTGCCGCCTATAATTGTGGTTATGGGGTGATTAAAAAAAATAAATTTAAAATCCCCTATCGGTGTTGGTCCAATAAGCCGCGACAGTATGTATCAAAAATATTGTCCAAGTTCCAGCAGTGTCGTTGATACATTAAGGAACGAATTACCTATGCGTTTTATTATGTTGGATACAGAAACCACGGGATTATCGCCAGCAAATGGCGACCGCATGGTGGAAATTGGTGCTATTGAGGTGCATCAGCGTCAAGTTAATATGCAATGTGTGTTTCATCAATACATCAATCCACAGCGAAGTATTCCCCAAGAAGTGGTACGTATTCATGGTATTGATGACCAAAAAGTGAAAGATTGTCCGCCTTTTGCCGACATAGCAGAAGCGTTTTTGCAGTTTATTGATGGTGCGACACTGGTGATTCATAATGCACCTTTTGATTTGGGTTTTATTATGCACGAACTGGTAGCCGCAGGGTTGCCAAGTATTGATGACGTTTTGGTTATTGATACCCTGCAAGTAGCACGGAAGAAATACCCCCACCAACGCAACAATTTGAATGCCTTGTGTGACCGTTTTGAGATTGACCGTGGCCATCGTAACTTGCATGGCGCGTTGTTGGATTCCGAATTGCTCGCAGAAGTTTATTTATCCATGACAGGGGGACGACAATTTGCGCTTAATGCCATGGATGATGCACGACCTGCCTCGTATTTTTCGCGTGTTAAGCGCCGCAGCGCTACAACAAAAGAAAACATACAGCTACTGCCAAGGCGGCCAGCTATTGCTGTTCCCAAAGAAGACCAACAGGCACATGAAGCCATGATGGTACGGATTCATCAAGAAAGCGATGGGGCAACAATATGGCAGTAAATACGGCTAAAACGCGGCAAGTGATTGTTGCGATGACAGGGGCATCTGGTGCGGCTTATGGCTTGCGCTTGATTCAATCCTTGCATGTTGCAGGGGTTGAGCTTCACCTGATATTTTCTGATGCGGCAAGGATTGTTTTGCTTCAAGAATGTGATCTGTCATTGCCAGAAGACCCTGCTGCTGCACAGCTTGTTTTGATAGAACGGCTGGCATTGTCTGAAGCAGACCGCGTGCATACCTATGGTCTTAAAGATTGGTTTTCTCCAGCCGCGTCTGGTTCTTCTGGTATTTGCCAAATGGTGGTTGCGCCATGTTCTATGGGGACGTTGGCACGTATCGCACAGGGCATGTCAGAAAATTTAATCGAGCGTGCAGCGGATGTGATGCTGAAAGAAAAAGGGCAGCTCATACTGATGCCACGCGAAACCCCATTGTCAGCGATTCACTTGCAACATATGTTAAGTTTGGCCACCTTGGGGGTAGAGATTATTCCAGCCATGCCAGCGTTTTACCATCGACCACAATCCATTGCTGAGCTGCAAGCATTTATGGTTGAACGGGTGCTTGATCATTTACATATTGCGCAGGAAAATATCCAGCGTTGGGGAATAAGCAATGATAGATAAACCATTGACCACAAAAGCAATGATTGAGTTTTTTCGTTGCGGCTGCAAACCTCGAATGAGCTGGGGTATTGGCACGGAGCATGAAAAAATCCCTTTTCACACATCAACATTGGCTCCCGTTCCTTACGCCGGCAAAGAAGGCATTGGTGCGTTGCTGGAAGCTTTGGTGGATAGCGATTGGCAAGCCGTGAGAGAGGACGGCAATATTATTGCCCTGCAAGGCAACAATGGTGCATCCATCACCTTAGAGCCGGGCGGTCAGTTGGAGCTTTCTGGCGCGGTGCTGTTTAATTTACACCATACACATGCTGAAACGAAGCACCATTTGCAGCACGTCATGGCGGTTGCAGATCGTTTGCACATAGGCTTTTTAACCACGGCCTTTCAACCACAATGCCTTCGCCAAGATGTGCCTTGGATGCCGAAATCACGTTATGCGATCATGCGTGATTATATGCCCAAAGTAGGCAGTCAAGGCTTGGATATGATGTTGCGCACTAGCACGGTTCAAGCCAATTTGGACTTTTCATCCGAGCAAGACATGGCCAAAAAAATGCGTATTGCCTGTTGCTTGCAACCTATTGTAACCGCATTGTTTGCTGCAAGCCCCTTTAAAGACGGGAAAGCATCAGGTCTACTGTCCACCCGCGCTGCTTGTTGGTTGGATACAGATGCCCAACGGACAGGGATTCCCATATGTGTCTTTGACGATGCGTTTGGTTTTTCCGACTGGGTGGAATACGTGCTTGATGTGCCGATGTACTTTGTCATGCGTGATGGCCAATTTATTGATTGTAGCGGGGCAAGTTTTCGCGACTTTCAAGCTGGAAATTTGACGGTATTGAAAGGGCAATTACCAACGCTGGATGACTGGGCATTGCATACCTCAACAGTGTTTCCTGATGTTCGCTTAAAACAATTTATTGAAATGCGTGGTGCCGATGCAGGCTCGCTTGAGATGACCACGGCATTACCCGCCCTATGGAAAGGGTTGTTGTACGATGGAGTCAGTGAAGATGCCGTTTGGCAAGTGATCAAAGATTGGTCGCACAGTACCGTGAATCAATTGCGAGAAGACGTTATTTCTGAGGCTTTGAAAGCCAAAATAAAGGGTGTTTTAGTCCAAGAAATAGCCCTTCACTTGCTTCACTTGGCACAACAAGGGTTACAACGGAGTGCAAACTACAATGCTGAAAATGAAGATGAGTCTATTTATTTGCAGCCATTATGGACGGTAGCCCGCAGCGGTGAAACATTGGCTGAAAACTGGCTTAAAAAATACCATGGCGCATGGAAGCGAAACATCAAACCTATTTTTGGTATAGCCAAGCATTAAGAAACAGCAATTAGCCCCAAGGAGGCTGTTGCTTGATCTTCACAAGATCACCCTCATGCGGGGCAACCACCATCTTTTTTCTGATTTTGATTGCCCTATTCATGCCGCTGAAATCACCGTGATACTTGGCCCTAATGGTGCAGGGAAATCAAGCCTGTTGTTGGCAATGGCTGGGCTTATTCCTGTCGTTGGTTGTGTTTTATTTAATAACAAACCACTTCATCATTACCCACAAAAAGACCTTGCCCAGTATATTGCCTGGCAAGGTGAATTGCCACCGACCGAGTTTGGTTTAACGGTGCATCAACGCCTATCATTGGTTGCAGGGCAAGGCGAGAGCATAGCCGTTGTTGCAAACGACATGGCAATCACCCCATTGCTGGGACGTTCATTGGGTGCGCTATCCAGTGGCGAACGCCAACGGGTGGAGCTGGCGGCTTTAATGTTACGGGATGCCGCCGTTTGGCTGCTGGATGAGCCGACAGCACACCTTGACCTTCGCTATCAAATTCAATGTATTCATATGCTAAAAAAACAAGCCGCGATGGGGCGTGCCATTGTGGTGGTATTGCATGATATTCAACAAGCGATGGCGATTGCTGATTATTTTATTTTGATGAATAAAAAAAGAGCTGTGCAATATGGAAAGGCTGATACATTGTGCGATGCTGACACTTTGTCAGCGTTGTTTGACGCGCCATTAATAGACAAAGAAGGGGTATTGATGCCTGATTATTAATGATGTTGGTTATCAATCATGTACGCCAATGATGGAGATTTTATGCGATTTATACTGATCTTTTTTGTATTGCTTGCCTTGTATTTTGGTGCTGTGCATATATCTGGTGGTGCTTTTTATGCTTTTGGCCTGCCTTTGGGCGGCGAGCGAGCAGACCTGCGAAAAATCGCCCATAACTTTATGGAAGACATCCAATTCAAAGACTTTAAGAAAGCAGCATCTTACCATGCGCCTGAAGCGATAAAGACCGTTGATATTCCGTTTTTGTTGCAGCGACTTTTTCTTCAAAAACCCGAGTCTTTGGATATTATGTCTTATGAAATTGTTTTTTGTAAACTTGATACCAGTAAGCTTCGTGGTCGGGCTAAGGTGCGCATGAAGGCAAAAAACCTAATCAACAAAGAAATAAGAAGTCAGGATTTTTTATTGTTTTTTTACCGTAAAAACAAACAAAGTCCTTGGTATATGGCACTAGAGAGCAGTTTACGAAAAACAGAAGCGGCGGAAGGAAAAAAACATTGACGGATCTCACATGCCGCCCAAGTGTACACCTTTTGTTGGACTTCTTTGGCGCGACACAATTAACCGAACAAACCAGCATTGAGCGGGCTATGCGGGTTGCAGCAAAAGCCTGCCATGCCACAGTCATTGATGTTCGATTGCACAGTTTTGGCGAAGGCCTAGGGGTTACGGGAGTGGCATTGCTTGCGGAATCCCACATCAGCATTCATACATGGCCAGAGAGTGGTTATGCGGCACTTGATGTGTTTATGTGTGGTGATTGTGACCCCCATTTGGCCATTGCACCTTTGCAGGCAGCATTTAACCCCAAACGAACAAACATCCGTGAAGTGCTACGGGGTACGGTTGAATAATGCCTTATGCATGATGGCGCTGTCGTTTGTTGCGAATGTTTGTTTGATCATTCGCCAACTTGGACATGGGTATCGTATGCTTGGTGTAAGGGCGTAAAAAACTTGGCAGTTTTCGCCCAGGCAAACGCATGATATCGTGAATCATTGTATCAGCCAGCATGCTATTGTTGACCTTTTTGTGTTGATTTAAATAGTCAAAAAGTAATTGCGCCAGTCGCTCCAATGCTATTTTCCATGTGCTGCGTGTTTGGGCATACAGCCATTGTGAATAATCATAAAAATGCTCAAAGGCACACCCATCTGGCCACAACAAGCGAACGGATTGTTTAAAATTACCACTGTTGTAATATAAATTCCAAAAGCGTGCAAAACGCTTCATCTTTTGCATATCAAAAAAGCTAAATTGCTTGTTTTGCAGCAATTCATAAGGCGCGATTGCAGCATAGCACATTTGATATTGTTCATCATGGCGGTGAAGTTGAGTGCCTGATAGTTGTTTTAATATGCCAATTTGAATTTCGCAGCTGCTGATGGCACACAGTTGATTCAAACCATGGGCAAAACTTTCCATGGTTTCCCCAGGCAAACCAACAATAAGATCCAAATGCATATGCGCTTTTGTTTCGGATGTTAAAAAAGAAATATTATCAAGCATTTTAGCCATGTTCATTTTTCGTTGAATGGTGGCTGCCACCGTTGGGTTCAGCGTTTGAATGCCAATTTCAAGTTGCAATGCAGCAGCAGGAAACGCTGCAACACGTTGGCGTAAGCTTTCAGGAAAATGATCGGGGATTACTTCAAAATGCAAGAAATACGGCGGCTCTTTGGCCAGAAAAAAGTCCAACAAGGCATTGGCAGCTTTAATATTTATATTAAATGTTCGGTCAATAAATTTAAAACTTCGCACACCGCGTTGCCATAATGTTTCCATCTCTACAAAAAAAACATCCAACATGCCGTGGCGCACCAAGGGGTCAATGGACGATAAACAAAACTCGCAACGAAAAGGGCAGCCGCGTGAAGCCTCTACATAAATACAACGATTTTTTATATCATCATCGGTGTAAAATTTATAAGGGGGTTGCAATGCTGTTAGTGGCGATTTTTCACCTTGAATCACGCGCTCTTTGGGGCGGTCGCCATTTAATAGCCGTTGGCAAAGGTTTTTAAAGGCAAGTTCAGCTTCCCCTTGAATAATATAATTGGCGGCCGAGTCATCCATGCGAATCGGGTGATGGCTAACTTCGGGGCCACCAAGCACCAAAATAGTATTCGGCGCAACAATACGAATGAAACGAATCAACACCGCTGTTTGTACGGCATTCCAAATATACACACCAAAGCCAATAATGACGGGTTTCTCTTGCAATAGGCGTTCTACCATATCACCTATTTGATCATTGATCACAAATTCTATGATCGCTGCCCGTGATTGTAGGTCATCAAGGTTGGCGTACAAATAGCGCAGCCCCAATGAAGCATGGGCATAACGGGCATTCAGCGTGGTAAGTAAAATTTCAGTACTGTGGTTCATGGTTACCAATAGCTAACATTTAAACAGTAAGCATGTACCAACATTCTTACATGCGGTCAATCAAAGTGAGATGCGGCGACGCTATCCGCGATGCGGTTGATATTTTGCCAAATAGGCAGCTTGACGCATGAAGGGTTGTAATCCAGCAAATCAGCCAGTAGCTCTTTGACTTCTTCAAACCGTTCTTCTTCGTACAACCATTGTGAAAAACGAAAAGCGACATTGACTTGAAAGATAGCATTATTCTGATTCTTGGCATAGTTCATGGCTTCTCGCCATAATTTAAATGTTTCATCAAAGTCGGCATGTATGGAAGCCCATCGTGCCTTCATTGCCAAGGTCTGACTGTAAGCAAAATAATCACCTGTTTCGGCAGCAAGAACCTCTGCTCTGGTGATGGTGTCAATGGCCATATCATCGGCATTGGCAAACAATTGTGCATCTGCCAACAAGTTTAACAAATAACCAAGGTACAAGCGGGTACCTGTTGCCTGACAAAAACCAATGCCAGTCATTAATTTTTCAATTCCCGCCTTGGCACCGCGCATTTTGCATTCAAACCAGCCATCCATGGCCAATGCCCACATTCCCCACAGCCGCAGGCCATTGTCTTGTGAACGCTTTAATACCTCAGCCGAACGTTCGCTAAAACGGTCAAAATCCATCGTCAATTGGCGAAAAACCAAGCTGTTTACTTCAACATAGCAACGGGTGGGGGCATGTTGCATTTGTTCAGCACGGTGCTCCGCCAGATGCAAATGATTCATCGCTCGATCAACTTCACCCGTGCATAAACGTGCCAGCGCCATATAAGCATGGGTCGCGCATTCAGGGTCTTGACCATAAATAAATTTTAGCCCTTCTGGTTTTTTGACTTTTTTAAGTAACGTTAAGGACGTTTCTAAGTGGGGAATGGCCTCTGTAATATTACCTGCATGGTACTCAACAATAGCCAAACAACGGTTGGCAACACTGGCAACATCGGGCATTTTTTCAGGGTTACAACGATCAACAATGCCTCTGGCTATTTCTTCTGCACGTTTCAAGTTTCCCCGTGTTAATTCAAACACCCAGAAGCCATACAGTACGCGATGGGCACCAGGGGCATTGGGGCATTCAGCCAATTTTTTCTGCGCGCGTGCAAACACCTCGATCACTTCTTTGGAAGAAAAGCCTTTGGTTGCCATTAATGCATTACCAATCAAGCTTAAAAAGGTAATTTCATAACCATATTTTTTAGGGCCATCGGGGAATTGTTGTAAGCAATCAATGCCTGTTTGCAACTGATTGATGGCTTCCCCATGTGCCGAGCGACTCATTGATTTCATTCCAGCTTCAAAATACAGGGGTAATGCCTTTTCTGGGCATTCACCTTTCCAAAAGTGCCAAGCCACTTGATCAGGATGAGAAACACGAATACTGGTAAATTTTTTAATCATTATATTCGCAATACTTTGATGCAACTCTTTCTTTTTGCTGCGCAATACAGCATCATAAGCGACACTCTGCATCAGCGCATGGCGAAAAACATAACGTGCGTCATGACCTTTGCCTTTTTGCATCAAAATGCCATTGCGCCCTAAGTCCAGCAACATGTCACTTAATTCGACCTCATCCATATGCCCCAATACCGCTTGCAATAATGGGAACCAGAATTCCTTACCAATAACAGACGCTGTTTGCAGCAATACTTTGGCACGGGGGTTGCGATCCATGCGTGCTGTTAATACGCCACGCAAATGATCAGGAATCGATATATCACCGCCTTGCTTGTCTTGCTCCACGGCCAAGCGGGTCATTTCTTCGATGAATAATGGAACACCGTCAGACTTGCGCACAATTTCATCACGGTTTTTGACCGTTAAATTGCTTTTTTCGGCCAGTGCATCCACCATGTTTCGACAATCAGCAGCCAGCAATCGGTTGACGGTTATTTTTTGTACCTGTGGTATATTATTCCACGGTAAGTCCGTCACAGGTCGGCTGGTGCCAAGAATGAAAATAGGTTGTGATTCAACATCTTTAATCAAGGATATTAAAAACTCATTGCTGGATGAATCCATCCATTGCAAGTCTTCTACGATAATAATTAATTTTTGATTGTTCTTACAAAATTGATGCATCAATTGGTTCAAAAAGCTGATCGTCATGCCCCAGAATGCTGCGGGGGTGATCGACTCGGGCAGCTTTACATCTTTGCCCAACAAAGAGTTCAACAGCAATGTTATTTCAAGGGGTAGGGCTTCCACACCACCAAAAAAATGTTCAATTTTATTTAACACGCTATCACTGCTGTCATTGTCTCGGTATTTTAGCCAGCGCCTGAACCAACGTGTTAACGGAAAGATCATGGTGTTGCTGGCAAATTCTGAAGCCTGCAAATAAACCACATTAACACCATCACCCTTTGTCTGATGCCAAAACTCTTGTGCGAGGCGTGTTTTCCCCATGCCAACATCAGCGGTAATCAATAAAGCTTGGCCTGCTTGGTCTTTTACCCGTCCCCATAAGTTGTGAATCAAGCTGAGTTCAGTTTCTCGGGCAATAAATTGACCACGGCGATCGGACATTTCCTCATCATCAGACCAATCAAATGCATCAGATTCTTTGACTACTTGGTAAACCCGCATGGGCTCAGCCATACCTTTAACGGACTGCTTACCGAGATCATTAAAGCTAAACCCTTGTTTGGCAAGGGTGTAGGTTGATTCGGTGACAACCACGGTATTATCAGGGGTTACACTGTCC
>JAUZQQ010000070.1 GCA_030950905.1 Mariprofundaceae bacterium | reverse complement strand
AACCCCAGCCGCAGCAGTTTATACGCAGCGGCAAACCCTGCGGACACCAATTTTTTATTTTTTGTTGCCAACGGCAAAGGTGGTCATGCTTTTGCCAGCACCCACAAACAACACCAACGCAACGTGCGCCGCTGGTTACGTGGGCAGTAGCCACATTTTTCCCTGCCACTGATTTAGACGTTGTACGTCACCTAATACCCTATAATAAAAGGTTTAATATGAGATTTCTTCCCCATACCGATGCGGATCGCACCGCCATGCTTGCAGCGATGGACGTGCCAGGTATTCGTGCCTTGTTTGCTGATATTCCTGCGCACTTTCATATGGATGCAGGCAGTTTAAACATAACCCCTGCGTTATCTGAAGCGGCTATTGTGCGTAAATTCACGGCTGCTGCCGAGAAAAATAGGCATGCGGGCAATACCCGTTGTTTCTTAGGCGGCGGCACTTACCACCATTTTATTCCTGCGGTGGTGGATTATATTATTTCACGGGGGGAGTTTTTAACCGCGTACACCCCCTACCAACCCGAAATATCGCAAGGCACATTGCAGGCACTGTTTGAGTTTCAAAGTATGATCGCCCGTTTAACGGGTATGGATGTATCCAATGCCTCGATGTACGATGCTGCTACCAGTGTGGCAGAAGCGGCATTGATGGCTCGGCGTATCAGCCGCCGCACGCGGGTATTGATTGCCGATACGGTGAATCCTCGTTACCGCGCTGTTGCCCATCATTATTTGCGCTATTTGCCGGGGGATCACGACGATGTCGCTGCCACGGTAAATTTTGCTACCGACCCTGCCATGTTGATTGCTGCCATTGATGATCAAACGGCTTGCGTCATTGTCCAATTTCCTGACTTTTACGGTTCATTGTACGATCTTGCGGCATTGCGTGCTGCTTGTGATAGCCATGGTTGTTTGTTGGTGCTGGTGTTTTCTGATATTACCGCGTTTGGCTTGCTTGAGTCACCGGGCGCGTTGGGTGCAGATATTGCTGTGGGTTCGGGGCAGGCACTGGGTATTCCCATGGGTTTTGGTGGCCCACACCTTGGTGTGTTGACGTGCAAGAAAAAGTACGTACGCCAAATGCCAGGCCGTGTTTGCGGCATGACCACCGACAAGCAAGGCAAACGCGGCTTTGTGCTGACCTTATCGACGAGGGAACAACATATTCGCCGTGAAAAAGCGACCTCTAATATTTGCTCCAACCAAGGGTTGATGTGCACCGCTGCAGCAACATACATGGCATCGCTCGGTGATGTGGGCTTGGCGAATGTCGCAACGCGTTGTGCCGCAGCATTGAACATGCTGGTCATAGCATTGCCTGATGCTGTGCTTGCCGCACCTGCACCACATTTTCATGAAACAGTATTAAGCTTTGCTGATGTTCACCGTCGCGATGTGTTTCTTCGGGCGGCGCAACAAGAACATATATTCGCAGGTATTCCGCTGGAACGCTTGGATGTTTCAATCGAAGCGCGGCATTTGTTGGTTTCTACCACTGAAATGCTTGAAGAGCAGGATATTTTTGACTTTATTCGGATTTTGGAGGCATCATTATGCATGCAATAACAACGGCAATAAAGCATGAAGAACCCCTGCTTTTTGAACACCAACATGCCGATGAAAAGAGCATCAGTTTGCCAGGTGTTGTCGCTGATACACCGCAGCATTTGCAAGCTTTCTTGCGTAACGAAGTGGCGATGATTCCAAGCCTTTCTGAGCCAGAGGTTGTTCGGCATTTTGTGCGTTTATCGCAGTGGAACTACGGTATTGAAAGTGGCTTTTATCCGCTCGGCTCTTGCACCATGAAATACAACCCCCGCGTGAATGAAACAGTGGTGCGTTTGCCAGGTTTGGCGCAGCTTCACCCCGACCAACCCGAAGACAGTGTGCAAGGGGTACTTGGCTTGCTTTTTGAGCTGCAACAAAGCCTTGGTGAAATTGTAGGCTTACCCCATGTTACGTTGCAACCTGCGGCAGGCGCGCATGGGGAACTCGTGGGTATGATGCTCATTCGTGCTGCCTTAAATGCCCGTGGTGAACAGCAGCGCACCAAGGTGTTGATCCCTGATTCTGCACATGGAACAAACCCAGCGTCGGCTGCGTTGTGTGGTATGCAATGCGTAGAGTTAAAGTCGCGCCCCGATGGCCGTTTGGATTTAATCGCACTGGACGCGGCCTTGGGCAATGATGTTGCCGCATTGATGCTCACCAACCCCAATACGGCTGGCGTATTTGAAGAAGATATTGCCGAAATCTGCGCCCGCGTTCATGCTGCTGGTGCGTTTGTTTATGGCGATGGCGCGAACCTCAATGCTTTGGTTGGCGTTGCAAGGCCTGGCGATATGGGTATTGATTGTTTGCATATCAATGTACACAAAACATTTTCTACACCGCATGGTGGCGGTGGCCCTGGTGGTGGCCCTGTCGCAGTATGCGATGAATTGGCACGTTTTTTACCCACGCCACGTATTGAACGTGATGGTAATACCTTTTGCCTGCGCCATACCGATGAAGAATCCATTGGCGCGATGCTGGGCAGTATTGGGCAAACGGGGGTGCTGTTGCGCGCCCTGGCTTACATCAACGCCTTTGGCCGCGATTATTTGCATCATATTGCCGAAGATGCCGTACTCAATGCCAATTATATCTTGCACCGTTTGCAGCATGCTTACCATGTTCCTTTTGCTGGTTTTTGCAAACACGAATGCTTGTTAACCGATGAAAAACAAGCAGCCCACGGTGTTAAAACCTTGGATATTGCCAAGCGTTTGATTGATTGTGGTTTTCACCCCATGACTGTGTATTTCCCTTTGATTGTTCATGGCGCGATGCTTATTGAACCCACGGAAACAGAGTCTAGGGCAACGCTTGATGCTTTTTGCGATGCCATGCTGGACATTGCCAGCCAGTGCGAAGCAGACAATACCGATGCCTTGCATGATGCCCCTGTTCTGGCTTTCCGCCAACGCTTGGATGAAACTGTTGCCGCACGAAAACCTGTATTAACATGGCCAAAGAAGGCAGCAACATAACCCCTCTTTTTCACCCTCACCAAGCAGCCGTGCCACATATTCATATTATTGGTGTATGCGGCACGGCGATGGCAGCAATCGCCGTGTTGGCACAAGAAAAAGGTTGGCGGGTTACAGGTTCAGATGCGGCTGTTTACCCACCCATGTCGGATATATTGGCGAAAGCGGGTATTGCTGTATTGCCATTTGCAGCAAGCAACCTTGTTCCTGCCCCTGACTTATGCCTTATTGGCAATGCCATAAGCCGAGGCAATAATGAAGTTGAAGTGATTTTGAACGAAAGTTTGGCTTACACCAGTGGTGCTGCATTTATCGGTGATTATATTGTGCCGAAACGGCATACTGTGGTGGTTGCGGGAACCCATGGCAAAACTTCGACCGCCAGCCTGATGGCCTATGTGTTGGCGAATGCGGGGGAAAACATAGGTTTTATGATCGGTGGTGTGCCCGAAGATTTTTCTATCGGTGCGCGTTTGGGGCATCATGAATCCCCCTTTGTGATCGAGGGTGATGAATACGATACGGCATTGTTTGATAAACGCAGTAAATTTTTGCATTACCATGCACGCACACTTATTCTCAACAACTTGGAATACGATCACGCTGATATTTTCCCTGATTTGGCAGCCATCCAAGTGCAATTTGAACATTTGTTGCGTACCGTCCCAGCGGCTGGGTCTATTATTGTCAACGCTGATGATGCCAACCTTGCAGCCGTCTTGGCGGAAGGTTGTTGGACACCATGTGTTTCTTTCTCACACCGCGCAAACAAGCTCGCCACAGCATGGCAATGGCAAGCTGATACTGCCGATGGACGCTCTTTCACCCTCTGGCATCATGGTGTTGTTGTAATTCAAGAACAGTGGCAGATGATTGGTCAACACCAAGTCGCCAATGCTTGCGCCGTTGCCGCTGCTGCCCACGGTATGGGCATTGAACTTTCTATGATTGCAGCGGCATTCCGTCAATTTAAAGGTGTACGCCGTCGCATGAGCTTGGTCAATACAGTGAATGGCATTCGCTTGTTTGACGATTTTGCCCACCATCCTACGGCTATTGCTGGTATCGTGTGCGCAGCCAAAGCAGCGATGCAAGGCAAGGGAAAATTATGGGTAATTCTTGAGCCGCGCTCAAACACCATGTGTTGCGGCATTCACCAACAAGCTTTAATAGCTTGTTTTGCTGCTGCCGATCATGTCTTGTGCCTACCGCCAGCAAAGCGGGGGAAAAACGATGAGGATTTATTGGATGTTGATCGTTTGTGCCATGATATTGGTAAAAAAGCCATGGTCATCAACAGCCATGCTGTGTTGGCTGAGGCCTTCGCTGGAAAAATACAAGCGGGCGATGATGTAATCATCCTATCCAACGCTAGTGTTACCGCATTGCATGAGACATTAAATACTGTTCGTTCAAAGGTTTAACCCATGATTAAAGATTGTAATATTACGCTTAGCGATGCCGCAGTGGCACAATTTCACAAAGCCTTGCGCAAAGCAGGCAAGCAAGCCGTGCGTTTATCCTTGCAAAAAGCTGGTTGTAGTGGCCTAGAATACGTGGTGGACTTTTCTGATGCTCCGAACGAAGGCGACTTAACATTACAACAAGATGGTGTGCTGCTTTATGTGGATGCTGCATCCTACGCACAGGCATTAACAGGTTTGCATATTGATTACCAACAAGATGTATTGTCATCATCTTTTGTCTACCAAAATCCCAATAAAAAGGGAGAATGTGGTTGTGGTGTGTCTTTTACCGTGTAATAAAAGGGTGCTGCGCTTGTTTTATGCTCGCCTTTGAATGGTTTTTAAAAGCTGGTTGCCAAAACCATGGTGAACACGCATGCTGCGGCAATGGAAATGAAAACAATGCATTTTGACCCTCAAGAAATCGAAAAGTTTGAGGCTATCGCTGAAGAATGGTGGGATGTCGATGGTCGCTTTAAACCGCTGCATCAAATCAATCCCCTTCGCTTGCGTTATATTGCTCAGCAAATAAAACTAGACGATGCCCATGTGTTGGATGTTGGCTGTGGTGGTGGTTTGCTTGCCGAAGGGTTGGCCTTGCATGGCGCGACGGTGCAAGGTATTGATCGTTCACCCAAAGCATTGTCGGTTGCCACGGTGCATGCTGGGGCAACTTCACCCACCTGCGCATCTTGGCCACCAAGCTACCACCAAAGCGATGCCCAAACATGGGCAGAGCAACATGTTGCGTGTTATGATGTTATTACTTGTTTGGAAGTATTGGAGCATGTGCCTGATGTTGCTGCTGTATTGGCAGCATGTTCGCGTATGCTAAAACCTTCAGGCTATTTCTTTTTTGCCACGCTAAACCGTACACCACAATCTTATATAAAAGCGATTGTAGGTGCTGAATACATTTTAGGCTGGTTGCCGCGAGGTACGCATAACCACAACAAATTTATTCGCCCATCAGAAATGGTGCAAGGACTGCGAAAAAACAATCTAAACACTTGCGACTTGCGCGGCATGCACTACGAGTGGTTGCGCGATGCTTTTGTATTAAGTGATAATTTATCGGTAAATTACCTTGGTTATGCACAAAAAAATTAAGCTTTTAAATTATAGCCTTATTCATTATTTTAATCGCAATCGCTCCAGCCGATTCATTGCTTGCAATGGATCAGGCAATACCACATCAGCAGGGCTTTGAATCAATAACTTAAAACTCTCTCCCATGCCTGCATAGGGCAGCATGAGGCGTTTGGCGTGGGCAATTAGGCGCATGTTTTGTGCATTCGGGGTGGCAGCGACAGTGGCAGTACGCCTGCTCCAGCAGCCCAGCCGCAGCAACCATCCACCGTGGTAAGTGGTGTCATTAGCGGTGCCGGTGGTTCCGTCAGTTATCCAGCATTATCACTCTACGCTGGCACAAGCATCACCATTCCCGCTGGCGCGTTAGCTACGAACGCAACGATCACCCTCACAGCATCTCAGGCGACCATAAGCCCCAATCAGACGGGGCTTACTTTTGCCATTACCCCACATGGCACCCCATTCAATGCTCCTGTCACGATCACCTTGAAGTTTGACCCTGCCACGCTGCCAGTCGGAACGATCCCAACCCAGATCAAGTTGATCAAGCAAACTACCGCAGGTATTCAAAGTACTGCCGCCAATATCATCGTTAATAGGGCAAACGGCACGATCAGCGGCAACTGTTTTGACTTATTCCCACGCTCCCGCGTGGGAATGCATATCCAGCGTTGGATCGTGTAAATGTTGGTTTGGATTTTATTGGATTTGGTGCGCACGGCGCACCCTACGGTTGACATGAGCGTGGTGCGCACGTGCCAATCCCGATATAAAAAAAAGGAAATGTCGATGGTTGATATGTGTTTCAAAACGTAGGGTGCGCCGTGCTGATATAGGAATGGTGAGTGCGCACCAAAATCGTTCGAATGGAAAATAGGGAAAGAACATGAACGAAACAATCATTAGCTTGGATCAGTTCAGTGCCGATTCTAGCCGAAAAATTAAGGTACTCCAGCAATCATCATCGCCGTTGATTCTGACCGAAAATGGTCGAGCAACGGCAGTGGTGGAAGGCTATGAACATTATCAAAGGCAACAAAAATCGTTGGTATTACTGCGATTGATGATTCAGAGCGAGAACAATATTGAGCATGATCGATTAATGCCTCAAAAGCAGGTGTTCACTTCACTGAAGGCGCGACTGGAAGAAGAAAAAGAAAACAATGGCTGATTTCGATGTTCTATGGACGAAAGAAGCTCGTCAGGATCTTGATGATATTGCTGATTATATCGTCTCAGACAACGGAGCCGCTGTCGCTTTGGATATTGTTCACCAGGTCGAACAGACGTGCATGACACTTGTTTCGATGCCAGAAAGAGGGGTGGTGGTTCCTGAGTTGCGTGACATCGGTGTTTTACAATACAGACAACTTTTGCTTCGTCCATGGAGAATATTCTATCGTATTCATGGCGGCTTGGTGTATGTCATTGCCGTTGTGGACAGTCGCCGCGACCTCGCTGCATTTCTGATGGATAGGCTGATGCGTTTTGATGTTTAATGATGAATTGGATTTGGTACGCACGGCTATTCAGATTGGTGCGCACGGCGCACCCTACGGTTGACATGAACAAAACAGCGGTAAGAAAAATTAAAATGACGGAAGCCAAGAATGATTTTTCCTATTGGCAAGGTCAATCCTTTGAATCAAGGCTGGAAGCTTTGGAGAAAATAAGAAATGAAAAAAGTTTTTACCATACGTAAACAGGAGTAAACATGTGTCACATAAACCCCCGTGTTGATTTCGCATTTAAGAAACTATTTGGCAGTGAAGAAAATAAAGATTTATTGATTTCATTAATCAATGCCATTGTTTCGGAGCAAGATCAGGTTGTCGATTTAAAATTGCGCAATCCCTACAATATGGCTGATTATTTGGCCGATAAAATGTCTATTTTGGACATAAAAGCATGTGATGCCAACAACCGCTGGTTTAATGTAGAAATGCAAATCGGGCAGGACTTGGATTTTGATAAACGTGCTATTTATTATTGGTCAAAACTGGTCACAGAACAATTAAGCGAAGGCATGATGTTTTGTGAACTGAAAAAAACGATTAGCATCAATGTTCTGGGTTTCAACTTCGTTCCGAATCGTACTGAATTTCATAATGTTTATCGTATTATGAATGTTGCGGATGCTAAAGATGATCGCTTGCATGATATGTTTGAACTTCATTATGTGGAATTGAATAAATTCAAAAAAAGTTTTCATGAAGTCACAACAGCCCTGGATCGTTGGAGCACTTTTTTAACCCGTGCCCACGAATTAAAAAAAGGTGAATTACCCAAAAGTTTGCAACAAGATCCAAATATAGCGAAAGCCATAGAAGCCGTAGATCGCATGTTCAACGAAGATGAACGCAAAGTATATGAAGTTCGCATGCAATCCATAGCCAATATAGGCAGCCAAATAGCCTCAGCCAAAAAACACGGAAGATCGGAGGGTTTAGCAAAAGGTAAAGAGGAAGGCTGGCTAGGTGCTGAAAACAAAATGATCATTCGCGCAGCAAAATCAGGCATGAGCAGCAAAGATATTGCCAGTATGTTTGAATTAGATATTGCTAGGGTACAAGCTGTGCTTGAGCAACAAAAATTATAATAAAGAGGCATATTTGAATAATTTCAACGGCTTATTTACTTCGCCTGTAACCAAGGGAATGCCCGGCATGCTGTTTCTGCCATGCCTGTGCGTGTGGTCAGTATTGATGGTTATACCATGCCTGCAAACCCTCACGCCAGTTTTGCCCCTGCTGATATAAACATTAATAAGGTTGGTGCATCGGTAGTCAACCTAGAAGCGCATGGGGTTCCATTAGGAACCATTATTAAGGTCAGTTTACACCCAGAGTCTGGCGCAGCTATCGTGGCTAATTCCACAGCATTATCAGGTACTTTAGCGGCATCCACCGCGACAGCATCCATCAATATACCCCATGGTTTCTCTAGATTTTATATCACAGCAACATGGGTGCCTTAGGCAGTTGCCTAAAAATAAAGACCATAGCGAAAAAACAGATGCTTGCCCGTTCACCCCTCGATACGCAATCGCTCCAGCCGATTCATTGCTTGCAATGGATCAGGCAATACCACATCAGCAGGGCTTTGAATCAATAACTTAAAACTCTCTCCCATGCCCGCATGGGGCAGCATCAGACGTTTGGCGTGGGCAATTAGGCGCATGTTTTGTGCATTCGGGGTGGCAGCGACTTCTTGCAAGGCGGTTTGAACAAGGGGACTGCTGGCCAACCAGCCTCCCTGCGTCATGTAGGCGATAGCGGTTAAACCATGAGCCATGCCTATGCGTGCCAATGCCGTAAAGTCTACATGGGCAGTCATATCGGCTTCTCCAATATGCGTCAAGACATCATGCATCACTTGATGCCCCTTATGCCCCATCAGCGTCCCCTCGATGCGGCTTGGGCGATAGTATTCACTTTGGCTATAGCCATAATCAAGGGTGAACGCCATGCCGCCGTTGCTTGTTAATAATTCGCCAAGCTGTCGCTGCCATGCCGCCAAGCCTGTATTGTATTCACTGATATAACCCTCAGGCCAAGCCTGCATGATGCTGTTATCAACCGTGGGGGCAGGCATGAACGGTACATCAGCAATGCCCCAGCCTAATGTCCCCGTACCATCCACGATGATTGCCCGTTCAAAGCATTGCCCCTGCTGCCAAACAAAACAACGCACAGGAAATGCATCGGGCAGTTCATTGGAAAAAATCAACAACGGAACATCAATAGACAAGGCATCCAAACTTGCCAACCCAATAACGCTTATTCCTGCCTGTTGGTAATGTTTTGCTTGTTCTGCGCGCCATAACGCGCTTTTTTCTACGGCGAATATATGGGTGGGTGATTGCTTAAAATGTTCACCCAACAAACGAACCACCTGTGATAGCAAGCGACCACGACCACCACCTTGTTCCAACAATCCCCATTTGGGGGGGGATCCCATGTGTTGCCAGCCATGGTGAATTAAATCGGCAAAAGCCAGTGCCAACCATGGCCCCATATCAGGCGCTGTAATAAAATCACCCGATGCACCAAAAACATGGCCTTGCTGGTAATAGCCATGGACATCATGGTACAAAGCATGTTGCATCAATACATCAAAAGGCAAAAAACCATCCGATGCTTGAATCTGTTGATAAAGAACATCCAACAATGGGAGGTCTTTATCATGTGACAATGGAGGCGTAAGCGGTGTTTTTGATGGCATGGGGTAATAATTATCTTTAGCGGCGTTGGTGTTCAATCAATGCGAGATTCTATCAAGACGCTTTAATCAAGCAAACCCCTTTGCATTTCCTAAGAGGCTCCTAGTATTGCTTGTTTTATTCAGGTGGTGTTGATGCAATATTCTCGGGTGTACATGAATTCAATAGCTTATGAGCTTGCGCCTGTCGTGGTTTCTTCTGGCGAGCTTGAGGCGCGTTTGCAGCCTGCCTATGAAGCATTGCATATTGCATCAGGGCAATTACAAGCTTTAACGGGCATTCGCGAGCGGCGTTGGTGGCAAGAAAATCAACGTGTATCGGACGGGGCTATTGTTGCAGCGCGCAAAGCACTGGCTGGGCAACAAGTCAAAGCCCGCGATTTGGGTGCAGTTATTTATGCAGGTGTTTGCCGCGATCAATACGAGCCTGCTACAGCGTGCCATGTGGCAGCAGCATTGGGTGTACAAGGCAATACTGCGGTTTATGATTTATCAAACGCCTGTCTTGGCGTATTAAGTGCTATTTTAGACATAGCCAATCGCATTGAATTGGGGCAAATTCGCGCAGGGCTGGTGGTCGCTTGTGAATCGTCACGCGAAATCAACGAAACCATGCTTCAACGCCTTATTAATACGCCTTCAATGCCATTATTTAGTACATCATTGGCAACATTTACGGGCGGTTCAGGTGCGGCGGCGGTGTTGTTGACAGATGGTTCTTTTTCCTCTTTGCATGGCCAACGTGTTTTGGGCGGCATTGAAATGGCCGCGCCCCAATACCATGATTTGTGTTGTTGGGGAACAACCCCTATATCCCCCGAACATTGTACGCCTTACATGAAAACCGATGCCGTGGGTGTATTAAACCACGGCGTGGAACTTGGTACGCAAACATGGCAGGCTTTTTGCAAAACCATGCAATGGCAGACTGATACGGTAGATAAAACCATTTGCCATCAAGTAGGGGAAGGGCATCAACGCATGATTTTACAAGCCTTGGGGTTAGACCCAAACAATGACTTTTCTACTTTTCCCTACCTTGGCAATATGGGTACGGTGTCGCTGCCCATTACCGCTGCGATTGCACAAGAGCGTGGCATGTTGCGTACTGGCGATAAAGTAGCCTTTTTAGGTATCGGCAGTGGTTTAAACTGTTTGATGTTGGCGGTGCAGTGGTGAATTTTAGAAGACAGAACACAGCGGACAAAGGACAGAAGGCTTATTGTTTTGCGCCGCACTTTTTTTTGCGGCGTGGTTTGCGGCAGCATTATTGGGACGAAGGCGTGGGCGATGCCGTGGTGATGCTGCATGGTAATCCTTCTTGGTCGTTTTATTACCGTCATTTGCTTGCTGCTTTGAAAGGTGATTATCGGGTCATCGTGCCTGACCATATCGGCTGTGGTTTGTCTGATAAGCCTGATGATGCGGCTTATGCTTATACGTTGGCGCAGCGTATTGATGATTTGGAAGCGTTGTTGGATTCATTGGCTGTTAACCAGCGCATTACATTGGTGGTGCATGATTGGGGTGGCATGATTGGTATGGGTTATGCGGTGCGTCACCCTGAACGCATTGCCCGTTTGGTGGTGCTTAATACAGCAGCATTTCATTTGCCTGCGGCTGTTCCTTTCCCCTTGGCACTGCGTATTTGCCGCGATACACGCCTAGGGACGTGGTTGATTCGTAAACTTAATATCTTTGCACGGACGGCAGCTTATGTGGGGTGCAAACGCAACCCCATGCCTTCTGATCTGCGAAAAGTCTATTGCAGCCCCTACAACAGCTGGAAAACACGTATCGCAACCTTGCGTTTTGTGCAAGATATTCCTTTGTACAATGATGATCCAAGTTATGCTTTGGTGGGGGATATATCTGCTGGCTTGGCGCAATTTCAAGATCGTCCGATGTTGATTGCATGGGGCGAAAAAGATTTTGTGTTCAATCGCCCTTTTCTTAATGAATGGTTGATTCGTTTCCCTGAGGCTACGGTTCACCGTTATGCCGATTGTGGTCATTACATACTGGAGGATGCCGCCGAAGATTTAATCCCTAAGATTGTCGCCTTTTTGGCGAGGTAAACTTGCAAAAAACAACAAAAAAACAAAGCCTCATGTTGCTTCCCTTTGAACACATGCCATGAAACCATCAAAAACATGGCTATTGGAACGCATGACAGATTGGCTATTAACCGAGCCAGTTCTTGATGGCAAGCATTGGCCGTTGTGTGATTTTGACCGATTACGCTTTGAGATTCGTCCCGCTGATGTGTTGTTGATCGAGGGGAAGGCACGAATCAGCCGCGTCATTCAAACCGTTAGTCGCAGCGTGTGGACACACAGTACTTTGTACATTGGTCATTTGCATGATATTGATGATGTGAATGTGCGCGATCAAATCGTTGCCTATTTACCTCAAAATATCAACAAACATGAACCGTTGGTGCTGGAGGCATTGCTGGGGCAAGGCGTGGTGGTGAATTCTTTGCATGATTATTCAGGCTATCACTTGCGTATTTGCAGACCCAATGGTCTTGCCGTGACTGACATCAACAAGGTGATTGCTTATGCGGTAGAACGGTTGGGTGTGGGTTACGACATTCGCCAATTGTTTGATCTGGCACGCTTAATGATTCCTTACACGTTGTTGCCACGCCGTTGGCATTCCAGCTTGTTTGAGCGTGATGCAGGCAACGAAGTGGGAACGGTTTGCTCGACACTTATTGCCCGAGCATTTGGCTCTGTCCACTTTCCGATTTTGCCGCAGATTGACAGCAAACACCAAGAGCCGCGAATTAAACCGCGCAATACCCGCCTTTTCACACCTTCTGATTTTGATTACTCTCCTTATTTTGATATTATCAAATACCCTTACATGCAACACACAGAGCGTTGCTTGTATCAACAATTACCCTGGTCCGATGGCGGTGACGCATGTTAAATACCCTACTACTTCTAGTCATTACATTATCATTTTTGGCCTACTTTCGTGCGCGATTCTGCTTAAGCGCCTTTGCCATCGGCAGCGTTTTGCTGTTCGCCTTGTATTATATTTCTATTGATTGGTGGCAATGGTTGATGTTGGCGTTGCCCATGACGCTCATATTATTGCTGCTTGCTTCAACATACTGGCGCATTCGCCTTATTTCTCGCCCTGTGATGCGTAAGTTAGCAAGTGTATTGCCATCAATTTCTGATACTGAACGGGCAGCATTAGATGCGGGGAAAACAGGTTGGGAGCAAACGTTCTTTTCTGGTATTCCCGATTGGAATACGTTGATTAAGAAGAAAAGTGCGCCGCTAAGTGATGCCGAACAACATTTTCTTGATCATACTGTCGAAACACTTTGTGCCATGTTGGATGATTGGCAGATCACCCATGTAGAGCACGACTTGCCCACCGAGGCATGGGCATTCATAAAAGAGCAGGGGTTTTTTGGTATGATTATTCCCCCTGAATATGGTGGCTTGGGTTTTTCTGCGCGGGCGCATTCGGCAGTGATCGTCAAATTGGCGAGTCGCAATGTAAGCACCGCTGTTACGGTCATGGTTCCAAATTCATTAGGCCCTGCGCAATTGTTGTTAAACTATGGCACCGATGCGCAAAAAACACAGTTGTTGCCCCGCCTTGCCCGTGGCGAAGAGATTCCTTGTTTTGCCCTTACCGCAGCAGAAGCCGGCAGCGATGCGGCGGCAATGGTGGATTATGGCATTGTTTGCCGCGATGAATCGGGTGCATTGGGCATTCGGTTAAATTGGCGAAAACGGTATATTACGTTAGCCCCCATCGCTACTTTATTGGGTCTCGCCTTTAAGTTGTACGACCCCGATCACTTGCTGGGCAAAAAAACAGGACTTGGTATTACACTGGCGTTGATTCCCACGAACACGAAGGGTGTTTCTACGGGTGCGCGCCACTTTCCCATGGGACTTGCTTTTATGAATGGTCCTACCGAAGGGCGGGATGTATGGATTACATTGGATCAGATTGTTGGTGGTCAAGCGCAATTGGGTCAAGGCTGGCGCATGTTGATGGAATGCTTGGGTGATGGCCGTGGCATTTCGCTGCCTGCATTGGCCACAGGCGCAGCACAAAAATCGGCCTATTGTTGCGGTGCATATGCACGGGTACGGCGGCAGTTTCATAGGCCTATTGGTTGCTTTGAAGGTGTTGAATCGGTATTGGCAGCGATAGGTGGCCATGCGTATATGATGAATGCAGCGCGGGATTTTACGGTGCAAAACATGGATCACGGCGAAACATCCACCGTTGCTTCAGCGATTGTTAAATACCATTTGACCGAACGGATGCGTTATTGCATCAATGCAGCAATGGATGTGCATGGCGGCAAAGGGATTTCGCAAGGCCCAAGCAATTATTTGGGTGAGATGTACCAAGCTTTGCCCATTGGCATTACCGTTGAGGGCGCGAATATCCTTACCCGTTCGCTGATTATTTTTGGTCAGGGGGTGTTGCGTTGCCACCCGTATTTGCGCACAGAAATGGTCTGCTGTGAAGCTCAGGATGCAGCCGTAGAAGGGCGTTTTGATGCCGCCCTGTTTGCTCACCTGGGTATGATCGTCAGCAATACCGTGCGCAGCCTGTGGTTGGGGCTAAGTGCGGCGCAATATACGCATGTTCCTGTGCCAGGGGTAGAGAGCCGCTATTATCAACATGCCACCCGTTTTTCTGCGGCCTTGGCCTTGTGTGCTGATGCTACATTATTAACACTTGGCAGCGCATTTAAGCGGCGAGAAGCGATTTCAGCCCGTTTGGGTGATGCTTTTAGTCAATTGTATTTGATTGCTGCCACATTAAAATACTTTGCCGATCACGGCAGCCGAAAAGACGAATTACCCCTACTGCGCTGGGCTTGTGATGATGCCCTTTATTCTACGCAAGAGGCATTGATCGGCGTGCTTAATAACCTCCCCAATCGCCCGTTGGCATGGTTGCTGCGTCGCATCGTGTTCCCCTGGGGGGCAACACTTTCGCCACCGCCTGATTGGCTGGTGCATCAAGTGGCAGCGGCTTTGATGGAGCCTGCAAGCAACCACCGTGTTAGCCAAGGTATTTATCAGCCCAGTGATGCACAACAACCCTTGGCATTATTGCAGCAAGCATGGCATGCCGTGCTGCTTAGTGAATCAGCCGAACGCAAATTGGATCAAGCCATCAGACGGCATCAGATTCAGCCCTACCCAGGCGATCAAAACCATTGCATCAACATGGCATTGGCTGCGGGGATTATTGATGATGATGAATACACCTTATTGTGCAAAGCCGAACAGGCACGGGCACAGGTCATAGCCGTCGATGTGTTTGACCATGATGATTTTCGAAAGTAAGAAACGGCAATAACAATTTTAATGGCACTGCGTAGCATCAATGCTTAATGAACCCCAAAAAAACAAATGTTTTTGGTTTTTTGTGCGCACAAACATCCAAATAAGCAGCCTTGTTGTCCGCTTGTGACGACATAGGCATGAGAATATGCGCCACATCACAAGCTTGTTGCCACTTTTTTGCCAATACATACATATAAAGCTGTTGTTGCAGTAGCAATGGATCCTGACGAAGAAGCAATGCCTTTTGAACATAAGGCTGCAAGGTCATCATGGATATTTGACGTTTAGGGTCAAGTAGGTGATCAGAAACAATACCTTCGATTAAAAAAGGTAAGATGCTGGGTTCATTCATTAATGCAGCCGTTAATTCAGCTTTTTTCTTATTCCCGATGGCATCGGCAGAGAAGAGTAATTGTTCATAATCCAACCAGTGGGCTGTTTTTTGAACAGCACTCCAAGCAAGAGCAATAAGCATGGTTAAAGTTATCACCAGCAACAATGGTTTTTTCAGGCTGATCTTTGTTCCACGGTTAAGGCGCAGCATCGGTGCGCAAGCAACACCAAGAAAAAGTGCAAACATCAACATGGCGTAAGGACGTGAAAGTGTAATATTCCCCATTCCCTGAATCCATAATAACCAAGCACATGCCAAAAAAGGCCACGTCCTTGACGTTAATTGCCAACGATAAACCCAAGAAATTCTCAATAAAACGCTGGTAATCATTAGCCAAAAAGCCATACCCAAAACACCAGCCTCGGCCATTAGCTGCAACAGTAAATTATGCGCACTGTCTACGGCGGTCTGCTCGGGCAATGGCGCATCCAATGTAGCCGATGCTTTAGACTGATACGTTAAATAATGAGCACTAAACTGCCCCAAACCAACCCCAAACCAAGGCTGATCACGAA
>JAUZQQ010000007.1 GCA_030950905.1 Mariprofundaceae bacterium | reverse complement strand
CTTAGAATTGCTGTCCGTAGAACTGCTGTCCGTAGCACTGCCTTCTGAAGAACTGCCTTCTGAAGAACTGCCTTCTGAAGAACTGCCTTCTGAAGAACTGCCATCCGTAGAACTGCTGTCCGTAGAACTGCTGTCTGATTCACTTGTGCTACCAGGGTAACAAGCTGTATCACAAACACACACTTGACCTACAGGGAAAGAACAAGTGGGGGAGTCTGTATTTTCAGGATCGTTGCTTGTGCTGTCACTGCCTGAGCTGTCACTAGAACATTCATTTTCTGATTCTCCAGCATCACGATGTTCCTGCAATAATGTATCATCAGCATCGTCAACAACGACGGTTTCTTCAGTGCCATCATCATTCTGCTGGCAAAAGGTAGTACTGGCTGCTGCCGAGGTAATACCAAAACCTGCCGCTAAAAACAGCGATAATGCCAGTGACATAAATATTTTCTTAAACATATCTATTTTCCTCCTAAATTCTACGCCATAACGTATAGAGCGACAGTGTATGCTTAGCGACTCTTCATTGTCAAGATGAAGCTAAAAAGTCAATGACCATCGTGGCGGATGATAATCCTTTTTCATCTATTGAAGATGTGATAAACATCACATGGGAATAATAGGGTAAGTGATGATAACTTCTTCTTTCAATTTGTGAAAGGATACGTACTATGGCGCGCCTTTTCTGTTGTTTTTTATTTTTGTTTCAAAATCTGGAGGCTCTTTCGCACATGGTTACACTTTACTCTGATCCGCAGTGTCCCAATTCGCACCGTACGCGAATTGTGCTTGCTGAAAAAGACCTGCCGATAGAGACGATTGAGCTGGATCCTGAAGAGCTTCCTGAATATTTTAAAGAAATCAATCCCTATGGAAGCTTGCCTACGGTGATTGACCGTGAAACGGTGTTTTTTGAATCTTCTGTGATCAATGAATATTTGGATGAGCGTTACCCCCATCCACCTTTAAAACCAGGTTCACCTGCGACACGTGCGCAAATGCGTTTGGCTGTATTGCGTATTGAAGCAGAATTGTACCCGCTCTACTTTAACCTGATTCGCGTCAAAAAGAAGTCAGAACCGATGCGCAAACTGCGCGCATACTTGGATGTGTTGAATCAATACCTGGGCAAACAAGAGTTTTTTATCGGTGAGCAATACACCTTGGCAGATATTTCCATGGCACCGATTTTGTGGCGCATGTCTTCAAATAATATTGATCTTAACAAATGGCCAAGTTTAAAAGGTTATGCAGACAATCTATTTGAACGCCCTGCTTTTGCACGGGCCTTGTCCGAATACGAAGAAATGTTGCAGGATGCATTCTAGCCCCCACACTTTTAGGTTAAAAACGCAGCATTGATGTCGCCATTACACTTTGATGTTCTTGCTAGCGCGGCAGGTTCGTATGCGCGTCGTGGGCGATTGCAATTGGCGCATGGTATGATCGAAACGCCTGTGTTCATGCCCGTCGGCACGCAAGCTACGGTCAAAAGCATGACACCTGCTGATCTTATGGATGAGATTGGGGCTGATATTATACTCGCCAATACCTACCATTTAATGCTCCGCCCTGGCGCAGATTGTGTTGAGACCATGGGGGGATTGCACCGTTTCATGGCTTGGAATCGCCCGATTCTTACCGATTCTGGGGGGTTTCAAGTATGGTCGCTGGGTGCGCTACGAAAAATTGAGCCTGATGGGGTACGGTTCCGCTCCCATATTGATGGTTCTTCATGGTTTCTTGGCCCCAAAGAAAGCATGCGTATTCAACGCCAATTAGGCAGTGATATTGTCATGGCGTTTGATGAATGCACGCCTTGGCCCGCAACCCATACGCAGGCAGAAGATTCGATGTTGATGTCCATGCGCTGGGCAGCAGATTGTCGCAATTATTTACCCGTGAACAAGCATCAGGCATTGTTCGGGATTGTGCAGGGTGGTATGTATGGGGACTTGCGCAGGCAAAGTCTTGATGCCGTGCAGTCGATGGGTTTTGAAGGCATTGCCATCGGTGGGCTTTCAGTGGGCGAACCCAAAGCCGAAATGTTGACTGTGCTGGATAATTTAGCACCGCACCTAGCAAAAGATAAGCCGCATTACGTGATGGGTGTTGGCACGCCCGATGATTTGATTGAAGGCATTGATCGTGGTATTGATATGTTTGATTGTGTGATGCCAACACGCAATGCGCGCAATGGTTCGTTGTTCACCGATGATGGCAAGTTAAACATTAAAAATGCCTGCCATAAGTTGGATGAACGCCCCATCATGGCTGATTGCGCTTGTTATACATGCCGTCATTTTTCAAGGGCTTATTTGCGGCATTTGTTTGTCGCCAAAGAAATTTTAAGTGCAAGGTTAAACACCCTGCATAATTTGTATTATTACGCCTCCTTAATGCGCCGCGCCCGTCAAGCCATTGAAGATGGTCGATGGTGCAGCTTTCGGGATTCCTTCTTAGAACGTTACTTAAGTTTAAGTCGATAATTAAAGTTATTTTTGGAGTTTTTATGTTTTCACGCACACGTTTATTGCTAGCAGCCGTTGCGACCTTGCTGGCAACGAGTTCAGTAGCTTATGCTGGCGATGGAATGGCCGGTGGTTTTGCCCAATTGGTTCCCTTGATTTTAATTATGGTGGTATTTTGGTTTTTGTTGATTCGCCCGCAACAAAAACGCATGAAAGAACACCGCAATATGGTTGAAGCTTTAAAAAAAGGTGATAAAATAGTCACCAATTCAGGAATTTTCGCGACCATTATTGACATCAAAGATGACTTTATCCGCGTTGAAATTGCTGATGGTGTTCGCATTAAAATGCAACGTGATGCAGTAACATCGCTGAGTGATTAACCCCCGTTCCTGAATACCCCCTTATTTATTTTTCTTCCCGTACCAAAGGAACTATTATGCATGCATACCCACGTTGGAAATTCTGGTTTATTTTGGCTGCTTTACTTGTTTCGTTGATGGCAGCACTGCCCAACGTCATGCAGCCGCCGAGTTGGTGGCCATCATCAATGTCCAAACCTATGAATTTGGGTCTGGATTTAAAAGGTGGTATCCATTTGGTTTTGGATGTTGCGGTTGATAAAGCCGTTGAAGGCCATGTCGAACGGGATGTTAGTGAAGTACGCCGTGTTTTACGCAGCCATAAATTGCGTTATAAAAAGCTTGATGCAGTGGGTATTACTTTAACCGTGGCTATGAAGCAAGCAAGCGATAATGATGCCGCACGTGCATTGTTAAAAGATGAATTCCCCAGTTATGACTTAACATTAACAGAGCAGGGTGTTTTTACACTGGTACGCAAAGCCGCGACCATTAAAGAAGACAAGGGTTACGCCATTGATCAAGCCATCGAAGTGGTGCGTAACCGTATTGATGCCCTAGGCACGACTGAACCTGTGATTATCAAGCAGGGCGAACACCGTATCTTGGTGCAAATCCCAGGTTATGAAGATACGGCTGCAGCCAAGGCGATTCTTGGCCGAACGGCCGTCTTGGAATTTAAACTGGTTGATGAAAAAGGCGATTTGGAAGAAGCCTTGGCTGGTAAAGTTCCAATGGGCGACCAAATCATGTACGGCAAAAAAGAAACCCGTGATGGAAAACCCTTTCGCCAGCCATATTTGTTGAAAAAACGTGTCGAATTATCTGGTATGGAAGTGGCAGATGCCCGTGTTTCGATTGACTCTCGTTACGGTGAATATGCGGTGACGCTAAAATTCACCAGCAAGGGATCGCGCACCTTTGATCGTTTAACCAAGGAGCATGTGGGCGATCGTTTTGCCATTGTCCTAGAGGGTGACGTTAGCTCAGCACCTGTTATTCGTGAGCGAATTTCTGGTGGTACGGCGCAGATTACGGGCAGTTTTTCACCCGAAGAAGCCCGTGAGTTAGCGATTGTATTAAAAGCAGGTGCTATGCCAGCCCCCATTAAAGTGGTCGAAGAACGCTCCATTGGCCCCACCCTTGGGCAAGATTCAATCGACCAAGGGTTTCAATCTATTATTATTGGTTCTATTTTGGTGTTGATTTTCATGGCGTTTTATTACCGTATGTTTGGCATGGTGGCGAATGTTGCGCTGGTCTTTAATATGCTATTGATTGTTGCTGCCATGAGCATGATTGGTGCAACGCTAACCTTGCCGGGTATTGCGGGTATTGTGTTGACCATTGGCATGGCAGTGGATGCCAATGTATTAATTTTTGAGCGTATTCGAGAAGAGATGCAAATGGGGAAAACGCCTTTGGCAGCCATTGATAGTGGTTACGCCAAAGCGTTTTCAACGATCATGGATGCCAACATCACCACCTTGATTGCTGCTGTCGTATTGTTTCAGTTTGGTACAGGCCCTGTCAAAGGTTTTGCTGTCACATTATCGGTCGGCATTATTGCCTCAATGTTTACCGCGATCATGGTTACTCGTGCAATCATTGCACTATCGGTCGAGCGACGTGGCCGCGTTGAATCACTTAGTATTTAAGCCAAAAGGATAACGATTATGCAACTTATACGTCCCGATAGTGCCATTGATTTCATGGGTCAGCGAAAAAAAGCCTTGGCATTATCTGCATTGATGCTGATTGTATCTGTGCTTATGCTGTTTCCTCAAGTGCGTGGTTTAAACTTGGGCATTGATTTCACAGGGGGAACCCTTGTTGAGGTGCGTTTTTCCAATGTTCAGTCGATTGCCGATGTGCGTGATGCCTTGGTACCTGTGGGTTATGGTAAGGCCATCATTCAAGAGTTTGGTGCGCCAGAAGAGATTCTGATCCGTGTGCAAAATGCAGAAAGCGGAAATTCATCGACCATCAGTACCGCCTTGTTGAAAGGGCTTCATCAAAAATTTGGTGCTGATGCTGTCACCATGCGGCGTGTTGAGTTTGTTGGTCCGCAGGTGGGTTCGGAACTAACATCAGCAGGTATTTGGGCGATTGTTTGGGCGATGATGGCAATTTTAATATATGTCACGGTGCGTTTTCAGTTTCGTTTTGCCCTTGGTGCAGATGCAGCATTGCTGCATGATATTATCATTGTGCTGGGTGTTTTCGCAATCACTGGGGCAGAGTTTGGTTTGCCTGTGGTTGCTGCCATTTTGGCAGTGATTGGTTATTCGTTGAACGATACTATTGTGGTGTTTGATCGTATCCGTGAAAATATGGATGCCAATATACGCCGTAAAAAACCCGATAATGAAATCACCGTATGCAACGCATCCATCAACCAAACCCTGGCGCGTACCTTGATGACCTCCTTAACGACCTTGCTGGTTGTATTAGCCTTGTTCTTTCTTGGTGGGGAAGTGATCCATAACTTTGCATTTGCCTTGTTGGTGGGTATTTTGGTGGGAACTTACTCCTCTATTTTTATAGCGAGTCCCGTAATGCTTTCATTAAAAGGGCATTTTGGCCCATCCGAAGAAGAATTAAAAGCCATGGAGGCTCGCCCCTAACATGAGCTTGCGGGGCGGTTCATTTCAAGCCGATGTTTCACCGGATGTGGTGGCGGGTGTGCCACTTATTAAAGGCTATGGCGATGATTACTTCATCCTTGCAAACAAACAGCACAGTGGTGCAATCATGCTGCATCAAAGCAAGGTTATCAGCCATAAAAACATCATTAAAATGGATGATTTATTAAAACTATTTCTTGCTGATGTATTGCACGATCATGCGCCTGATATTTTTATTTTTGGCACAGGGAAGTGCATGTTTTTTCCACCTGATGTTATGCGCGATGCCTTTGCTCAAGCGGGTATTGGTTTTGAGTTTATGGACAGCCGCGCTGCTGCTAGAACCTACAATATTATTGTATCCGAAGGGCGAACCGTATCAGCATTTCTTTTTTTGCCCGGTACGCTTGTAAAACACGAGTGATGGGAAATCACCCAGAAATTCAGACCGTTCATTGACAAAAAACAAAGAAAAATTAAACTGCGCGACCCTTTTTTAAAAAAATATTGATCTGCATTACCGTGCAGGTTGCAGAGGTAACAGGATCATGAGTTTCACCTATAAGCCAAGCCGTATTCGTCGTGCGCGCCGCCATGGATTTCGTTCGCGTATGGCTACCCGTTCGGGTCAAGCTATTATTAATCGCCGTCGGGCAAAGGGACGCAAACGCCTTAGCTGCTAGCAATAAGAAGCTGGGTTTTGTTACCCTTAGTCGGCTTAATGCACATTTATTACCATGCCTGATCATGGTTTTTCATCTGCTTATCGTTTAACAAGTAAAGCAGACTTTGCTGCAATGCGGCGTGCAAAACGTGTGTACCAAGGTGGCTTACAGATGGTGCATGGCCGCAATGACTTTGGTCATGGGCGCATGGGTTTTGCTGTTTCGCGAAAATATGGTAACTCTGTTGCAAGACACCAATTAAAACGCCACCTTCGTGAAATATTTCGCCAGCATCCTGTGCGTGATATGGCAGTGGATGTATTGGTTATTCCTCGCCATCCACATCAGCAGCAGGTGCAAATAAAACATGTGATTCAACAATGTTTTGATCGTATATCTGCCTTACACAGGGTCAAATAATACAGCATGAAGCGCATTATTGTTTGGCCTATTCGTCTGTATCAGTACTGTATTTCTCCATTTATTCCCACTCGCTGTATATATATTCCGAGCTGTTCACAATATATGCTTGATGCTATTCATATTCATGGGATACTGCGCGGCGGCTTGCTTGGTCTTCGGCGTGTTTTCCGTTGCCATCCATTGACCACGGGCGGTTATGACCCCGTCCCAGAGAAACATACACATTCCCATTGATTTATTCAGGAGTTTTTTCATATGGAGCAACGCAATTTGCTGCTCGCCGTCGTTTTGTCGGTTGGTATTTTATGGCTTTGGAGCGCACTTTTCCCCGCGCCCGAAACGCCAACCGATGGGCGTGATAAGCCAGCCGTAATAGAGAATACAGCAAAGGATATTGCTGTAACAAAAGGTGGTATGCCTGAGCTTCGCCCTGCAACAGAGGATGTGGGTTCAGCCGTTATCCGTACACCTGATGTGTCTTCGGGCGGTGAGATTCCTGCAACCCATCACCAACGCTATTCAATAGAAAACAATTTACTGCGTTTGACGATGGATGAACGCGGCTGGTTAACCGATGCTGAATTGTTGCAATACACCGAAAGCATTGAACCGGGCGCGGGTAATGTTCATGTGCTAAACCAGCAGCAATTGGAAGGCTCTGTTGAGTTTCGCTCCAACTACATCAACACAGGGGTTCTTGGTGCGCGTATTCAAACACCATTCGCCCGAGTGAAAACCAACAGTGCTGGCAATGAAGCGCATTTTCAAGCAACCTTGGATAATGGTTTGATTTGGCAACGTACCTTGCGCATGACCGAGGGATCATACTTGGTGCAAATTGAAGACCGTATCAAAGATGGTGCAGGCATGAAAATGTTCCGTCAAGTGGTGCAGCGAAACCCTGATAAAAAATTAAATACTTTCTATGAACACATTGGCCCAACAGGTTTTTTAAACGATACGTTACAGAAAGTTGATTACGATGATTTGGACGAAGGTAAACCTGTTCAAATGGCCGCCATTGGTGGTTGGACAGCGATGATGAATCGTTATTTTATCACTGCAATTGTAGGTGATCCTGATCGCAGCTACCGTTATTTTTATAAAGGTGATGGTCGTTCGTATCAGGCTGGTTTACTCGATGATGGGCAGGTTGAAAATGGCGACGCGCTATTTCATAGCACCTTGTTTATTGGCCCTAAATCTATCCCGCTATTAGAAACCATGAATATTAAACTGGAGCGTTGTGTCGATTTTGGCTGGTTTGCATTCATTGCCAAGCCGATGCATCAATTCATGTTGTGGTTATTTGATTATGTGCATAACTTTGGCTGGGCTATTATTATTTTGGTTTTGACCATTAAAATAATCTTTTTCTACCCCACCCACAAAGCTTATGAATCCATGGCTTCGATGCGCAAGTTGCAACCTGAATTGGTGCGCCTCAAAGATCTGCATGGTAGCGATCGGCAACGCATGAGCCAAGAAATGATGGCCTTGTACAAAAAAAACAAGGTCAACCCATTGGGCGGCTGCTTACCCATTGTGATTCAAATCCCTGTATTTTTTTCCTTGTATAAAGTTTTGTTGATGTCCATTGAAATGCGACAAGCCCCCTTTGAGCTGTGGATTCATGATTTATCAGTGCAAGACCCCTACTTTATTTTACCCGTGGTGATGGGGGCATCCATGTATATTCAGCAACGCTTAAACCCACAACCCACTGACCCTGTGCAGGCCAAGGTATTGCAGTTTTTACCGCCTGTGTTTACCGTGATGTTCTTGTTTTTCCCGTCGGGTCTGGTGTTGTATTGGGTGGTCAACAATGTTCTCTCTATCGGCCAGCAGTGGTATGTATTAAAGCTTAAAAAGGCGTTGTGATTTGGCTATGCCCGCTCACTTGCAGGTTACGGTTGCGGCCATAGCAACGCCTGCAGGGCGAGGGGGCATCGGTATAATCCGACTCTCTGGTGCAGAGGCATTACCTATTGCCATGCAACTCACCTGCCGTAAAGCAGCATTCTCTCCGCGCACCGCGTACTTGTGCCGTTGGCTTGATGCAGATGGCCATTGTATCGATGAAGGTATTGTATTGTACTTTGCTGCGCCTGCCTCCTACACGGGTGAAGATGTTGTCGAGCTGCAAGGGCATGGCAGTCAAATCTTGCTGCAAGCATTGTTGGAACGCTGTTTTGCCTTGGGCTGTGTGCCCGCAGCAGCAGGAGAATTCACCCGCCGTGCAGTGCTGCATGGGCGTATGGATTTATCACAAGCCGAAGGCGTGATCGCCTGTATTGATGCAGCGACCCAACGTGCGGCCAAACAAGCGCAGCGTCATCTTGCTGGGGAATTCGGCGACGTGATCACGCGGTTGATGGATAGATTGATGGCGATAACTGCCCATGCTGAAGCTTGCTTGGACTTTCCCGAAGAAGAAATCCCCCCCCTGTTCCTTGATGAATTACAACAAAATATTCATACCAATTTATTGCTGCCGCTGGCTGCCATGTTGTGTGCGGCTGATTTTGGCGAGCGTTTATTCAATGGTGCAACAGCGGTTATTGTTGGCGCGCCGAACGTGGGTAAATCCAGTCTTTTAAATGTATTGTCTGGCCGTGACCGTGCTATTGTGAACGCGCAAGCCGGTACCACACGTGATGTTTTAGAAGTAGACTTTGAGATTCACGGTATTCCTGTCCGCCTGTTGGATACCGCAGGCTTGCGCAGCAGTAACGATGCTGTTGAGCAAGAGGGTGTAAGCCGTGCTTATGCCCAGGCGCTTTTGGCTGATGTGGTTTTGTTTGTTGCCGATGCGAGCCGTGCCGATACATGGACATTACCCGAAGGTTTGTCTTCAGCAGATATTTATGTCATCAACAAAACGGATGCTGCGAGTGATGATTGTTTGTACCCTGATGGTTTTTTGCCCATATCAGTCCGAAACCGTCAAGGAATTGAGCATTTGATGGATGCAATAGCGACCCGTTTGGGTGATGGTGTATGCAGTGATGAAGCCCCCCTTATTACCCGTGCGCGTCACCGTGATGCAATAAAACGAGGGCGAGAAAGCTTGCAGGTGGCCGTGACCTTATTGGCCGATGAAGCCACCTTGGATTTGGCTACTTTACAATTACGCTGCGCCCATGCCGCGCTCGCCGAAATTGTCGGCAGGGGCGATATAGAACATATTTTAGACCGTGTTTTTTCCGAATTTTGTGTGGGCAAATAAATGAATGCTGAACCTGCTGCTTTTATCGCAGCATACCTGCATGAAATTGGCATATATACGCCGTTATTGTCAGCAACTGATCCTGTTAAAAAAAACCAGCAACCAAGGATGCAAACGGCAGCCCCTGCTGTTGCAGCACTGTCAGTCGTCGCAACAAAAACGCCCCCCACCCAAACACCTAGACCATCGCCGAAAAATATTCAAAGTCCGTGCGTTGATCAAGGTATATCCTTGCGTGGGCTGCAAGAACAGGTGGCTTCTTGCACCGCTTGTGCGTTATCAAAAAGTCGCAAGCAGACGGTCTTTGGTCATGGCAATCCGCAGCCTGATTTGCTTTTTATTGGCGACGCGCCCGATGCTGACGATGACCGTGAAGGTCAACCTTTTGCTGGAAAATCAGGGGTATTGTTAAACCGTATGATTGAGGCCATGGGTTTGCACCGTGAGCAAGTATACACCATGAATACCCTCAAATGTCGACCGCCGTGGAACCGTGACCCGAGCAGCGAAGAGATTGCCGCTTGCCGTGTGTACTTTGATGCCCAGTTACAAGCATTGCAACCAAACTTCATTTGCTTGTTGGGTCGTGTTGCGGCTTGGCAGGTGCTGGGTACGCATGATGGCTTAACAGTTTTGCGGGAAGGAACGTATGATTATCAAGGTATTCCCGTGTATGTAACGTACCACCCCACCTATTTGTTGCGCAACCCTGCACGTAAGCAACAGGCTTGGCAGGACTTGCAAAGGTTAATGCAACTGCACATCAAACCCCAAGCAGCGCACATCAGTAGCGAGTGATTGCATCCAAGCATGGGGCAGTGCACGCAAGTCTTTGGCCTCTTTTTGTAGCGATGGGCGCGCCAACCCATAGAGCAACACACCATGCAGCGTTATATCCATTGACTTCATCTGCTGTAGCAATGCCAAATACGCTGCGCGCCGCTCTGCAATAGTGCGCCCTTGGTCATCATCAAAAAAACAGCTTTGGATCCATGTAGGGCAACAGCGGCATGCTATTTCAACATGGTTTAAATAGTGTTCGCGGGTGATCGACACACCATTGGTGCGCTTGCTGTCTTCGCCTGTGCCTGCGTCAACTTTGATCCATATTTCCCCTTGGTGCTGGGACATGCTTGTCATTGCTTGTTGCACGTCCTTATGCCGCATGTAGGAACCATTGGTAATTAAGCGCAAGGGAAGTTGTTTTAAGGCATGGCGTTCTTTTAGTTCAATAACGGCATTGACAATAGCTTGAAATTGTTTGCTGCTGCTTGGTTCACCATTACCAGAAAAAGCAATATCGCGCAGTACACGATGCCCTTCAGGAACACGCTCTTCCATAAAACAACCATGCAATATATCATACAACATCGCATCAAGCTCAAGCTGTAATTGCTGTACATCAATGACGGGTGCATGGCCTCGCGATAACGATGGCACTTGGCAGTACACACAATGCCAATTGCAACAATGGTTGGGGTTCAAATTGATGCCAACAGAGACACCACGGGCGCGGCGAGAAACGACGGGGTATACATAGCGAAAACCTGCACTGTCTCGGCTATGATGATGTGTGTTTAGCATGGATGCCTGTTGATTGGGTTTGCTCATGATGCTGCGATGGTGGCGCAAATACCCACCCATGGCAAGAACGCAGCGCATCAATACAAAACAAGCATAAATTTGACAGATTACGCGATAAAAGGAGGATGGTGGGCATTAGTGGGTAAACGTGGGTGACACGTAGCTTCGTCATTAAGGCGCGAAAGTTTGTTAAAACTCTTGTTCCTGAGGGGATTCTCAAACGATGTTTCTGGGTGGTCATGCCAATGCCATGGATACCAAAGGACGGGTGAATGTTCCCGTTGCATTCCGTGGTATATTGGATTCAACTTACAACAATGAACGCGTGATCATTACCCGTGATCTGTTGGATGACTGTTTGCGTGCCTACCCCATGACAGAATGGGAAATATGGTTAGAAAAATTGCGTGGCTTACCGAGCAGCAACCGTACCGTACGCCGCATTCACCGACGGGTGGTGGGTTCTGCTTTTGAATTCACACCCGACAAACAAGGGCGCGTGCTGATTCCAGCCACATTGCGCGACCATGCAGGCTTAAGTAAAGCCATTCATTTTGCAGGAACCAACAACACTTTTGAAATTTGGGACGCTGAAGCATGGCGCAAAGAAACGGCATTGGCCGATGCTGATAGCTTTGATGTTAGCATGCTCGATGCCATGGGTTTATAATGCCTGCTCCATGCCATATTCCAGTGCTGGCCGAGGCCTTTCTTGCGTTACTGTGCCATGATGTTGACGGTTGTTATGTTGATGCGACCTTTGGTCGTGGTGGGCATAGCCGTATGCTGCTTGATAGACTGTCACCAAAAGGGCGTGTATTGGCTTTGGATCGTGACCCTGAAGCGGTGGTTATTGGTCGCCAATTAGAAGCAGAAGATTCTCGCTTTCGTATGATTCATGCCGACTTTTCCTGCCTGGCCGATGCCATGCGCGAAATCGGTTGGAACGATGCAACAGGTATTGGTTTTGACCTTGGCGTATCATCACCCCAATTGGATCAAGCCACCCGTGGTTTTTCATTTGTTCATGATGGGCCACTGGATATGCGCATGAACCCCCATGCCGACACACCATTGGCTAAAAAATTAGCAGCGACTACCACCCGTCAATTAACCCAAGTATTGCGTGACTTTGGTGACGAGCGTTTTGCTGGCCGCATTGCAAAACGCATCATGGATGCACTGGCATCAAATACATTGCATTCTACGGCGGATTTGGAAAACATTTGCTTTCATGCTGTGCCGCCCAAAAATCGACACGGTCATACACACCCTGCAACCCGTACTTTTCAAGCGTTGCGTATCTGGGTTAACGATGAATATGGGCAATTGGCCGAGGGCATTGGCGCAGCGATTACTATGCTAGCAGCAGGCGCTCACTTGGCTGTGATTTCTTTTCATTCAGGTGAAGACCGTCGGGTGCGGGATATGATTGAAGCTGAAGTCCGCCCATGCACTTGCCCACCGCAATTCCCTATTTGCATCTGCAAGCGTAAACCAAGCCTAAAGTGGCTACAAAAAAAACCTCTTCGTGCCAGCGATACGGAATTACAAGAGAATCCTCGCAGCCGTTCAGCATTACTGCGTGCTGCTGTTGCTGTTTCTCGGTCCACAAAATGACCCGTCTAAATATTATTCTCTTGCTCTGCTGCGCTGTTTTAGGCGTGACGCAGGTATGGTTATCATTTTTACGCAACAGCAATGCACGGGAGATGCATGCAACCCATGCATCAATCCTTGAAATCAATGAAGAAATGGAACAATTAACCATTGAATCCGCAAGTTTGATGCGCCCTGACCGCTTGCGTCGCGTCGCGCATGAAAATATTGGCATGCGTGCGCCATTGGCCAGTCAAGTCATTCAAGCATCGGTCAAAATGCCATGATGAAACGCCTCAAACGGCCTGCCAATCGCTACCGCCCCAATATAGCTGCTCGAACACGGATATTATCCATCGTATTGGGATTGTGTTTTGTTGCACTCTTTATTCGGGCTATTGATTTGCATTGGTGGAAAGCTGACGCACTCAATGAGCGCGCTCAGCAACAGCATTACCATCAATATAAAATCGAGGCACCACGCGGGTTGATTTTAGACCGCCATGGCCGGGTACTTTCTCAAAGTATTGAAACACCTTCCATTGGCATGGTGGTTGAAAAGTTTCCCGAAGAACGCCTTGATGAATTAGCGAATGCACTGCATATACCGACCACACAATTGCAACAGCGCATCAAGAGTCATCGCGGTTTTATTTGGCTGCAACGGCAAACAACCCCTGCCATTGCGGCAGCCGTAAAAGAGCTTGGTATTGCAGGCGTGCGCCTAGAGACAGAATGGCATCGCTTTTATCCACTAGGCCCAGAAACAGGGCATGCACTGGGGTTTGTAGGTATAGATGGTCATGGTTTAGAGGGTATAGAGCACAGCTTTGATCGCTTACTAACAGGTGATTATGGGGTGCGCATGCTGCGCCAAGATGCCCATGGGCGATCATTGCCAGGGTCAATGTGGCTGCGTAAACCACAAAAAGGTGAACCTTTAACATTAACCATTGATAGTACGATCCAAAGCATGGCTTACGCAGCTTTGGCCGATGGCATCCAAAAACACCATGCACGCAGTGGTTCTGTTGTCGTGATGCGCCCTAAAACAGGGGAAGTATTGGCCATGGCGAGTTGGCCTGGTTTTAACCCCAATAACTTTGGTAAATTTAGCTCGACAGACTGGCGTAACCGAACCATGACCGATGTCTTTGAGCCAGGCTCGGTGATGAAACCTTTCACCATTGCTGCGGCTTTGGAATCGGGGAAATGGCAGGCAAACTCTCGTATTTTTTGTGAAAATGGAAAATTCAAAGTCGGCAGTTATATTATTCATGATAGTCACAGCATGGGTTGGGAGACGCTCAAAAGTGTGGTCATGCACTCCAGCAATATTGGTGCAGCAAAAGTCGCTTTGACGTTGGGTCCCACACGTTTGCGTGAAGAGCTTATTCGCTTTGGCTTTGGTGAACGGACGGGCATTGCCATCGAAGGTGAAGCCCAAGGTATTTTGGCCGCATCCCGTCATTGGGGTAAGGTGGAAACAGCCAATATTGCCTTTGGCCAAGGTATTGCAGTAACCACCATGCAATTGGCGACAGCATTTTCTACCCTAGCCAACCACGGTGAGCAGATGGAGCCTGTTATTGTTGCCCGCAGACCTTCTCTACCAGCCACCCGTGTTATTGCCGCCGATACCAGCGCGATTATTGAAGATATGTTGATTGCTGCGACGAGCCGTGAAGGCACGGGTCATCGTGCTGTACCCCAAGGTTATTTGGTTGCAGGAAAAACAGGAACAGCACAACGTGCCGACGATAAGGGCGAATATTCTGCGCACCATTACACCTCAGTATTTGCAGGTTTTGTGCCAGCAAAACAAGCAGAAATCACTATTGTTGTGGTCGTTGATGAGCCCCGTGGCGTGTATTATGGTGGTTTGGTGGCAGCACCTATTTTTCGTCATATTGCAGCATCAGCATTGCCTTATTTGGGTATTGCCCCAAACAATGGGGGTGTTGACACGGTAAAAGGTGGTGTATTGCAAGCAGTATTTACCCATAACGTGGATGTAAGCAACAGAGGGCTGAACTTTATTGGCTTATCGCTGCGCGAAGCCCACCGTTTGGCCGCCAGAAAAAACCTCGACCTGCGTATTCATGGCCGTGGGTGGGTGGTTCGTCAGGTTCCCTTGTACCCTGATCAGCTATCGGGTGAGCGTTTTATTGAGGTGTGGTTGGATGAGTAGCGCGCAAAGTATATTAACGAAATTATCGCGCCGTGCACCACGATCTTTGGGTGATATATGGTCACATACACCAGCGAAACTCCGTGATATTCAGATTACAGGGGTGCAGCAAGATAGCCGTTTGTTGCGCCAAGGTGAGGCATGGTTATGCCTTCCGTCAACGGCAGAAAAACAAACACGCTACATGCAAATGGCAGCAGATGCGGGGGCTTCTGTGTGCATTTATGTTGGTGCTGTAGCGAACAATAATATGCCATCTTTACCGATCTTGCATATAAGTGATATGGTAGCAGCAGGTAACTGGCTTCGGCATTGGTTTAACACACAAAACACGACCACCCGCATCATTGGCATAACAGGAACCGATGGCAAAACGAGTGTAACATGGATGCTGCGTGATGTGCTAGAGCAAAAACTCGGCGCATGCTGGTCGGCAGGAACACTGGGTTGGATTGATCAACGTGGCAAGCACAGTACACTGGGCAATACCACGGCATCATTATTAAACAACCACCAATTATTGGCCGCTGCCACTGATGCTGAAATTCCTTATGTGGTGATGGAAGTTTCTTCCCATGGGATTGATCAACAACGCATTGCAGGTATGCCCTTTGCAGCAGCAATTTGGACAACGATGGGGCGGGATCATTTGGACTATCACCTAAATATGCAAACGTACCAAAACTGCAAGGCTGGTTTTATTGATGGTGTCGCAAAAGCTGGCGGCACAATCATCGCCAATGGTGATCAAACTGATATTGTAAAATTACAAGAAGGCCGTGTTACATGGTGGTATGCAAGAGGCTCACAGCCAAAAAAAGATGATCTTCTCTGGCATATTCCAAGCGAAGGAAAGCTTGAATTACAGGTGGAAAACCATATTGCCACGGCAAGTCCTGTGCTTGGTGGCTCTATTCATGGGCAAAACTTGGCTGCCGTGGCGACGTTCTTGTACCGTCATAATGGTGACAGTTTGAATGCTATTGCTGGCTATTTATCAAAAATCGATGCACCACCAGGGCGAATGCAACCCATTGCTGATACATGCGGACGGCGGGTATTTGTTGATTATGCACATACCCCCAATGCCTTGATTGCTTGTTTGACGGCAGCGAGGGAAATTTCGCTCAAACGTCTTTTGTTGGTCTTTGGTTGTGGCGGTGAACGTGACCAAGGCAAGCGACCATTGATGGGGCAAGCCGCGAGAGCGTATGCTGATCTCGTTTGGGTTACCAATGATAATCCGCGTGATGAAGAGCCGCATGCTATTATATCAGATATAATGGGGCACCCGCCAGCAGAGAAAAGGCCAAACATTGAGGGTGAGGCTACTGTTTGCATCATGCAAAATCGAAGTGAAGCGATTGCCTCGGCTGTGGCAACGTTGGCGGCAGGCGACGTATTGCTTATTGCGGGTAAAGGGCATGAAGATTACATGGAGTTTGCAAGGGGGAAGCGGCAGCCGTGGTCAGATATTGCTGTCGCCAGCGAAGCCTTGAAGAATACAGCGGTATGTTAAATACTGACGTATTAGAAAAGGCTTGTGGTGGGCGTTGGCTGGGTGCTTGCCCTGAGGGTATAGGGCGGATTTGCACAGACAGCCGCAACTTGCAGCAAGGTGATGTTTTTATTGCTTTGCGTGGGCCATCGTTTGATGGTCATGCATTTGGCGCACAGGTGGCAAACCGTGCTTTGGCATTGATTGGTGATTCTGAAGGTATACAGCAATGGAAAGGGCTTGCAATCCCACAGTTGGAAGTGGGCAATACCTTGGATGCTCTGGGGCATATTGCCCATGCATACCGCTGCGAATTGCGTGATACCTGCGTCATGGCAATTACGGGGTCTTATGGAAAAACCACGGTTCGTGCCATGTTGGCCTATGCTTTGAACCGTTTGGGGATTCGCATCAGCGCAACAACAGCCAATAACAACAACTTGATTGGTGTGCCGCAGACTTTGTTAAGCATTCCTAAAAATACAGATGTTGCGCTGGTTGAATGTGGTATCAGCGAAGCTGGAGAAATGGCACGTCTTTCTAACATGGTCAGCCCTGATATGGCAATATTAACAGGGATTGGCTTGGCACATGGTGCAGGTTTGGGTTCTCTGGCAAGCATTGCTGTTGAAAAATACCGCTTGATTGAAGCCTTGCGTGATCATGGTCTTGCTATTTTTGGCGACGGTGTGGCTGCGCACCTGTCCGCTACTGCTACCATGGAGCATGATGGCAAATGGGGGGATGAAAAAAAAGTACAATGGCGATTGACGGCATCACCCGATGACAAACGAAAAGCAACGGTCATTTTGCAATGGCAAGGCAATCAGGCTCGCGTAAATCTAGCACTTCCTGCCCCCCATTGGGCAGCAAACATGGCCTTGGTGGCGACCGTTGTTTTATCTTGGGCTACACGTTATGGGCGCAGTATTGGCTTATCGGAAGTGGCAGAAGCCTTAGCAGGTTGGCAAGCTGTGCCGCACCGTTTATGCCCAATTTTTACAGATGATGGTATGCTCATATTGGATGATGCCTACAATGCCAATCCCGCATCCATGCAAGCGGCTTTGGATACGTTGCTTGCCTTGTCAGGCTCAAGCATGGCGGTATTGGGTGACATGGCAGAGCTGGGTTCTGATTCGGCAGCTGCGCATCGGATGCTGGATATTTCTGGTGTTGATCATGTGCTTTTGGTCGGTACTGCCATGCGCGTGCTTGCTGATAGGGTGGCGGATTGTCATTGGTGCGCGAATGTTGATGATGCCTTGGTTTATTTACACAACATCAAGCACACAACATTTGATGCTGTATTGGTCAAAGCTTCGCGCAGTATGAATTTTGAACGTATCGTCGCCATGTTGGTTGCGGAAAAAAAGGAGTAACGTCATGTTTTATAATGTACTCTACCCCCTGCATGAAACTTATTCGTTTTTGAATGTCTTTCAATACATCACTTTTCGTGCGGTTTATGCCTTGGTAACATCGTTGGTTATTTGCTGGGTGGTAGGGCCTTCTTTTATTCGTTGGCTTCGTCAAAAACAGGGAAAAGGCCAGCCTATTCGCCACGATGGGCCACAAAGCCACTTTAAAAAACAGGGAACACCAACCATGGGTGGCCTGTTGATTTTATTCAGTATCACACTGAGCACGTTGTTATGGGCTGACTTAACGAGCATGCTTGTTTGGATGGCATTGCTGGTAACCTTGGGTTATGGTCTGATCGGTTGGTTTGATGATTACCTTAAACTGCGCAAACAAAACTCTGATGGTTTATCAGGACGGTGGAAATTATTGCTGCAATTATTGTTTGCCGCCATTCCCACCTATGTTTTAATGACCATGGGCGCACCCGTTGTGGATGTTCCATTTTTTAAAATAGAATGGGATTTGGGCTGGTGGTACGCACCTTTTATTGTGTTTGTATTGGTCGGTACATCCAATGCTGTGAACTTAACCGATGGGCTTGATGGCTTGGCAGTAGGCCCGACATTCATGGTGGCTACGGCATTGGCACTGGTTGCTTATTTGGCAGGCCATGTTCACTTTGCCAATTATTTATTGATTCCTTACGTTGCAGGGGCGGGTGAATTGGCAGTTTTTTGTGGTGCAATGGTGGGTGCTTGCCTTGGTTTTTTGTGGTTTAACAGTTACCCCGCCCAAGTGTTTATGGGTGACGTTGGTGCCTTGGCACTGGGCGGTGCGTTGGGTTTTGTTGCTTGTGCCGTACACCAACCTTTTTTATTGGCTATTGCTGGCGGTTTGTTTGTATTTGAAGCGGTATCCGTCATGGTGCAAGTGGCGAGTTTTAAATTGACAGGTAAACGGGTATTTCGCATGGCACCCATTCATCACCATTATGAACTTAAAGGTTGGCCTGAACCTCGGGTGATTGTTCGCTTTTGGATCATCTCGTTGCTGCTGGCATTGCTCGCCTTGTCCACGTTGAAGCTGCGGTGAATACCTTGAAGCTCGCTGACACTGCCATCATTGGCATCGGCCGCAGTGGCTTATCGATGGCACATTATTTGATGCGCCAAGGTGAATCTTTTGATGTCTACGATGAAGCCCCCTTTGATGTTGCGACGCTGGGTATCATGGCCAACCATGCTCAAAGTGGTGCATTACCAGCGCGGATGCTTTGCCAATACAAACGCTTGCTGCTTAGCCCTGGTATTCCGTGGCAACACCCAGCCTTGTGTGCTGCGCGTAAAGCGGGTGTTGTATTGTGCGGTGACTTGGAACTATTTGCCGCAGATTGTGCCTGCCCATTGTTTGCTATTACAGGAACCAATGGCAAAACCACGGTCACACAACTGTTGACTGAGTTGTTGAATTATTTACCTGGTGATTGTATCAGTGCTGGCAATATTGGCACACCCATGTTGGATGTTTTTATAAAAGAAGACCTGTCTGGCAACAACGATTTACCGGCTCGTGTGGTACTGGAACTATCCAGTTTTCAACTGGAGCGCAGCAATCATATTCGCCCACAATGGGCAGCCTTGCTTAATATACAACCCGACCATGCCGATATGCACGATTCAGCCGAAGCATACCTTGATGCCAAGTTACGCTTGTTTGCCACACAAAAATCAGGGGATACTGCCATGTTCCCGTTGGACAGTAGGTGGGATGCGTTATGCCAAGAATTGTACCAACGCGGCGTTCACGTTCACCGTTTTGGCCTGGCCAAGGCGGGTGATTTGATTGCTGAGACGCTTTCTGCTGGCATCTTGCAACGGGGCAAGAGCCATCGTTTGTTTTGGCATCAATTGGGTTCTATGGAGCAATTGAACTGTCGGCACTTGTCTGTGCTGGGGGTTCATCAGCATATCAACCTTGCTGTTGCAGCACAAGGTGCCGCTGATGCAGGCGTGCCTGCGCTTGTTATTCGTGATGCCTTGATTCGTTTTCGTGGTCTTGCCCATCGTTTGCAGGATGTTGGAGAAACCTTGGGAAAAACATGGTTTGATGACTCCAAAGCAACGAACCCCACGGCAGCAATGGCTGCGTTGCAATCATTTGAGCAAGTTGTTTGGATCTGTGGTGGGCTGCGTAAAGGGTTGGATTTATCCCCCTTGATTCCTGTGGTGCGGCAGCATGTGTTTTTTGCGGTGGTTATCGGCATGGATCCTAGCCCCTACATCGAGATGCTTGATGCGGCGGGCGTGCCTTATGCCGTAGCCGAAACAATGGAACTGGCGGTAGACATGGCGGCCAAGAAAGGTGGTGCAAAAGCGGTGTTGTTGTCGCCTGCTGCTGCCAGCCAAGATCAATTCGCCAATTATGCTGAGCGTGGTTGCGCTTTTGTTAATGCGATGGCGGGACTAAGCACCAGCATGCCCCGTCACGAAAAACAAACATGAAACTATCTACGCTTAAAGAATCACTGGTTACATTGGATGGTGTTTTGTTGGGCGTGGTACTGATTTTACTGGTCTTTGGTGTGTTGATGGTGGGCAGTGCCAGCTTGAGCGTTTCAGATGTGCGCTACGGTGACCCGTTTCGAATTATTGGGCATTGGCTGGTCTATATCCCCCTTGGTTTGTTGCTGATGTGGTGGGTGTCTCGTGTTGAGCCTGCCATGTGGAAAGCTGCTTGTTTACCCTTGCTGTTGCTGATCTTGTTTTTGATGACCTTGGTGTTGGGTTTTGGCTTGCGTATCAATGGTGCTACCCGTTGGTTTTCGTTGTTTGGTCTCACACTGCAACCTGTTGAGTTTCTTAAACCCGTGGTTATTGCCTATATGGCTTATTATGTCAGTAGCTTCCCTGATCGTTTGCATCAATTTGCAGCAGGTCTTGCGCCGATGTTGGTGGTGCTTGGTATTTCTTGCGCCTTGTTGATGCTGCAACCTGATTTTGGTAATACTATTTTATTGACAGCCGTATGTTTTGCTATTTGGTTATTGGGTGGTGTACCAATACGGCATTTGATTGGCACGGCTTTAACAGTGATCCCCTTGGCTGCTATTGCCATGGTGGCAGAGCCATACCGTATGAAACGTTTGATGAGCTTTTTGGATCCGTGGGCGGATCCTTTTGGCAGTGGTTACCAATTGATTCAATCGATGTTGGCTTTTGGTTCGGGAGGACTGACTGGCTTGGGGCTGGGGCAAGGTGTACAAAAATTATTTTACTTGCCTGAGTCCTTCACCGATTTTATTGCTGCCGTTATTGCCGAAGAATTGGGCTTGTTTGGTACTTTACTTTTGATTGCGCTGTTTGCTGTGCTGATGCTGCGTGGTTGGCAATTGTCGGGGCAATGCGACCATGCCTTTGAACGTCTTTTGGCGATGGGCTGCACCTTGATGATTGGTTTTAGTTTTATTATTAATGTGGCTGCTGTAACAGGTTTGATTCCGACCAAGGGCATTCCTATTCCCTTTGTATCTTATGGCGGTAGTGCGTTGTTTGGTAATTGTATTTTAGTGGGCTTGTTGTTGGGCATCCACCGTCACCATGTATTGCATGGGGACAGGTCGAACCGTAAACCCGATGGATGGGCGCGAAAAATATCCCGTGGTACATTATCACAGCAGGAGATTAAGGTATGATAGCTCGCAAGCGCTTATCGATCGCGGGTGGTGGTACAGGCGGTCATGTGATGCCTGCTTTGGCCTTGGCCGATGCCGTACGCACACGTTGGGGGCATGTGGATGTGGATTTTATTGGTGCGCAACGCGGCTTAGAGGCGACACTATTGCCCGCACGCGGCGAACACGTCCAATTATTGCCGATGCATGCCATACAAGGAAAGGCGTTCTTTTCTCGCTTACACGTGCTGGGTTTTGAAGTGCCGCGAGCCGTCATCTCTATTTTACGTGCTTGGCGTGGCAACAAACCTGATCTATTGGTTGGTGTTGGTGGTTATGCCAGTGTTCATGGTGTATTGGCTGCTTTTGTTGCGGGTGTACCCGTCGTGTTGTACGAACAAAATGCCATGCCAGGCATGGTTAATCGTCAATTGGCGCGTTGGTGCAAAACAATCATGCTCGGGTTTGCTAACGCGGCACAATATTTACCACGCGCGCCTTGTGTGGTTACAGGGAATATTGTGCGAGAATCTATTGTTTCGCTAGTGCGTACGCCCCATATCCCCCCCCGTTTATTGATCATGGGTGGCTCCCAAGGCGCTGTTTTTTTAAACGAAACCATGCCTGTTTTATGTGCCAAGCTACGCGCCCATGGGCGGGTGTTTCAGGTAATACATATTTGTGGACAGCAACAAGACCCCGCAGCACTTTTAGCGGCCTATGAAAGTGCGCAGGTTGATGCCACGGTGATGGCTTTTTGTGATGATATGGCGACGTTTTATAGACAAGGCGATTTACTTATTGCACGGGCAGGCGCGATGACTGTTAGCGAAGTTATGGCCTGCGCCTTACCGAGCATCTTTGTACCGTTGCCATCAGCAGCCGATCAACATCAGTACCACAATGCTGCACCGTTGGTAAGCGCTGGCGGCGCATTGTTGTGGCAACAACAAGATAATGATCACAAAGCGTGGGCGCAAAAACTGGAGCAGGTATTGTTTAACCCATTAACGCTTATAAATATGCGCCACAGCATGCGTGCTGCAATGCCTGATGATGCTTGCAAAGAACAATTAACGGTATTGTCACCGTGGTTGGAGCATTCCCTTTGAAATCACGCATTCAACGCATTCATTTCACAGGCATCGGCGGCATTGGTATGAGCGGCATTGCCGAGTTGTTGCACAACCAAGGGTTTACCGTGCAAGGCAGCGATGTCAGTCACAGTGCCAATGTACAACGTTTGCAAGCCCTTGGCATCAACGTTAATATTGGTCATCAAGCAGATTGGGTTGCCAACACCGATGTGGTGGTGGTCACGTCTGCCGTCAAAGCCGACAACCCCGAATTGCTTGCAGCCCAAGAAGCCAATATTCCTGTTATTCCCCGCGCTGAAATGCTCGCGGAGTTGATGCGCATGAAGCAAGGCATTGCCATTGCTGGCAGCCACGGAAAAACGACGATTACGTCGATGATTGCCCATGTCATGGAAGTCGCAGGTTTAGACCCTACCTATGTTATTGGTGGGCGATTGATGGCCAGCGGCAGCAACGCACGTTTGGGCAGTAGCCCTTGGTTGGTGGCTGAGGCGGATGAAAGCGACGGCTCGTTTTTGCGTTTGTCGCCGATGATCAGTGTGGTCAGCAATATTGATCCTGAACACTTGGATTATTATGGTGATTTCACCCATTTATTGCAGGCCTTTGAACGTTTTGTTAATCAAACACCCTTTTATGGGCGGGTTATCTTGCACCATGAACATCCCCACGTCGCACAATTAAGAGAAAGCGTGCATCGCCCTGTCACCACCTATGGTTGTAGCCCCCAAGCCGATGTCCACCTTTTAACTGCCACCCCAGAAGGGTCCCATCAATGGATGGAGGTTGCTTGCCACGCCACATCACGTTTGCCAGCAGAACGCTTTTCTTTGCGTTTGCCGATGCCGGGCATCCACAATGCAGAAAACGCCTTGGCAGCGGTGGCTGTATTGCGTGATATTGGTATCAGCTTGGCTGATATTCGTGGCGGCTTGGAAAGTTTTGGCGGTATTTGGCGGCGTTTTCAATGTACCCCCCACCAAGATGCCATGTTGGTGGATGATTATGGTCATCATCCCAAAGAAATAAGTGTCACCCTACAAGCTGCCCGCGATTGTTGGCCGAGTGCCCATATTACAGCGATTTTTCAGCCCCATCGTTACACCCGAACCCGTGATCTGATGTCTGATTTTATGGGCGCTTTTGACTTGGCCGATGCCGTGCATGTCTTGCCTATCTATGCCGCCAGTGAAGCAGCGATTGAGGGCGTGCATCATGCGGCACTGGTTCACGGTATGCGCTTGCGAGGCCATCGCCATGCCCTAACCTGTGATGATCTGGCTGCGGCTATGCCCGTGGCTATGGCATCTTTAAAGAATAATAATGTGCTCGTTTTATTGGGTGCAGGCTCTATCGGAAGCATGGCCGAACAACTGCGAAAAACACTTGCGAGCAAAGCATGATTAACTGGCATGAGGCACTTAGCCAGTGGGGGGAAATACAGCACAATGCACCACTTGCCAAGCGCACCACCATGGGTGTTGGCGGTGCTGCACGCTGTTTGTTTGCACCGTATGATATTGCAGGTCTAGCACAGGCCATGCTGCATATTCCTGCTGATATGCCATTGCTCCCGTTGGGGCGCGGCAGCAATTTATTGGTCGCTGATGAAGGCTTTGAAGGGCTTGTATTGGATGTCGGTAGATTACAAACATATGACCATGATGTTATGACCATGCGCGCAGGGGCTGGCATGCGTATGTCCAAGCTGGCACAGAAAGCGGCACAGGCGGGGTTGACGGGTATCGAGTTTATGGCGACTGTGCCTGGTGATATCGGCGGCGGCGTGGCGATGAATGCGGGTGCTTTTGGGCAACAGGTCTCAGATTGTTTGCAACAGGTACAACTTGTGTTGAGAACGGGTCAAATACAAACGTTGGATGCACAATCATTACAAATGTGTTACCGTTCGAGTGTTTTGCCAGCGGGAAGCATTGTGGTCAAGGCTGATTTTAACTTGCAAGCAGGTGAGCGCGAAGCTATTTATGAGCGCATGCGAATGATGCGCCAAAAACGCCGTGATACGCAACCGCTAGAACAACCGAATTGTGGCTCCGTGTTTAAAAACCCAACGGGCAATTATGCAGCGCGTTTGATTGAACACGTTGGTTTAAAAGGTCACCGCATTGGGCAGGCACAAATTTCTTCCCGCCATGCCAATTTCATTGTCAACCACGGACAGGCATGTACAAAAGATGTGTTGGCCTTGATTCGTTTGGCACAACAGCGCGTGGCAGCGGTCTATGCGATTGATTTAGAAACAGAAGTTTGTATGTTGGGTATGCAGTCATGAGTACCAAGCGCATTGCCGTATTGATGGGCGGAAGCTCTGCCGAGCGGCTTGTATCGCTGCGTTCAGGCAATGCTGTATTGGCAGCGTTAAAACGCTTGGGTCATACCGTGCATGGCGTGGATGTAAAACATGCTGCTGATGTGTTAGAAACACCGATGGATGTGGCTTTTATTGCCCTTCATGGCACGTTTGGTGAAGATGGCTGTGTCCAAGGTCTGTTAGAAATGATGGGCATTCCATACACAGGCTCAGGGGTGATGTGTTCGGCTGTGTGCATGAACAAACAAGTAAGCAAACGTTTGTTGCGCCAAGCTGGGTTAAACACAGCGGTGGATATTCCACTGACCAAAGAAGGGCCGTCGCGCTACCCTGTGTTTATCAAACCTGTGGCTGAAGGCTCAAGCATTGGTTTGCATCGCATCGCATCCATTGAAGCATGGCGTGCTTTGCAAATCCCTGCCGAGGCATTGCATTTGTGGATGGCTGAAATGCCAATCAAAGGGTTAGAGTTGGCAATTTCTGTATTAAATGGCGAAGCCTTGCCGCCCGTTGAAATTGTTGCCCACTCGGGATGTTACGATTATAAGGCGAAATACAGCAAGGGCGCGACAGATTATTATAGCCCTGCACGTTTGCCGCCAGAGAGCCTGCGTTACAGCATGGAACAAGCGGAAGCTGCGGTACGGGCACTTGGTTGTCGTGGCGCGCCACGGGTAGACCTCATAGTAGATGGCGGTGGTCAAGCAATGATTTTGGAAGTCAATACCGTACCAGGCATGACTGAAACAAGCCTGTTACCCAAAGCAGCCATGGCCGCAGGAATCGACTTTGATGACTTGTGTGGGGCGTTGCTCAGCGACGCAGCTTTGGATCATGTTCATCTATCGGATACCTGCGATGGTTCATAAAAACCGCCGCAGAATGACCGAAACGATGCGTCTATTGCGCACCAATCGCCACCGCCATTATGCAGGTGCAGCGGCTATTGTTGTTGCATTAACAGGCTTGTTTATTGCTGTAGGTTGGGTTTTGGGGCAACGTTTTGAGGCTGTTCAATGGCGTATTGATGCGCCCACATTGTTGCAACAAAAAATTGAACAAGCCATGAATGATATGGCAAGGCGTGGTCTATGGGATGCCCGCCCTGCGGCAATTCGTCGTGAGTTAATACAACGCGTGCCTGATATTGATCATGTTGAAGTGGCTCGTACACTGCCTGGTTCTTTGCATGTTAAGGCAACAGCGCGGCAGGTTATCGCTTTATGGAAAGCCCCTGATGAACGATTGATGCTGGTTGACCAACACGGTACAGCATTTCGCCCCATTGTACGTGGCGAAGGCGTTGATTACCCCTTGTTGCGGGTGGATGCAACACGGCTAAAGGCGGCAAGCGACTTGTTGCTTGTCATGCGTAATATAAAATCACCGTGGTTGCTGGCACTGAGTGAAGTGGTTGCTGATCTCGGTGGTTGGCGATTAAATCTTTCGGCAGGACAGCGATGGTTGATTCCATTTGGTGACAAAAGTATTCAATATGTTAGCCGCATCACATTATTGTTGCGACAACCACGCTGGCATACGGGGATTTGGCGTATTGATGCAAGGCAAGAAAACCGTTGGTTTATACGACCAGCAAAAAATCAAGGGGTCATCTGATGGCAAAACAAGATCATGTTCTTGTTGGTGTAGATATCGGAACAAGCAAAATCGCCTGTGTTGTCGCAGAGGTTGGCCCTGGCGGTAAGCTGGATGTTATTGGTATTGGCAAACACCCTTCCCGTGGGCTTCGCAAAGGTGTCGTGGTCAACATTGAAAGCACGGTAGAGTCTATTCGTTTGGCGGTAGAAGAAGCTGAATTGATGGCAGGTGTTGATATCCGCTCCGTCTTTGTTGGTATTGCAGGAAGTCATATTCGCGGTTATAATTCCAACGGCGTGGTGGCGACAAAAAATGGCGAAGTTACTTTAGACGATGTTACCCGTTCTATTGATGCGGCAAGTGCCATGGCTATTCCTGCCGATCAAAAAATCCTGCATATTTTACCACAAGAGTATATTATTGATGACCAAGACGGCATTCGTGAACCTGTGGGTATGAGCGGCATTCGTTTAGAAGCACGTATCCATATGATCACAGGGGCTGTATCATCGGCACAAAATTTAATTAAATGTTGCAACCGCTGCGAGCTTGATGTGGCGGATATGGTACTTGAACAAGTCGCATCCAGCGAAGCGGTATTAAGCCAAGATGAAAAAGACATCGGTGTGGTATTGATTGACATTGGTGGTGGAACGACTGATTTGGCGATTTTTATTGATGGCGCAATTCGCCACACGGCGGTTATCCCCATTGGCGGCGATCATTTGACCAATGATTTGGTGGTGGGGCTGCGCACATCGGCGCGAGAAGCAGATCAATTAAAAATCAAATACGGTGCTTGCATGGTAGAAATGACCGATCCTGATGATATCATTGATGTTCCGAGTGTTGGTGGTCGTCCGCCGCGCCCAATGCCCAGACAGATTATGGCGCAGATTTTAGAACCACGGGTGCAAGAGCTGCTGGAATTGGTCAAAGTTGAAATTCAACGTTCGGGCTACCAAGAGCTGGTGGCAGCAGGGCTAGTGCTAACAGGTGGCAGCTCTTTGCTTGAAGGTATGGTTGATTTGGCAGAGGAAACATTCGATGGCCTGCCAGTACGGATGGGCAAGCCCCAAGGCGTTGGCGGGCTGGTTGATGTGGTATCGAGTCCGATGTATGCCACAGGGGTTGGTTTGCTGATGTATGGCAACCGCTACCGACAACGGGCAAGCAGCGGTTCGGTTGAGCCTGCGCGCCATAACATGGGACGTTCGGCCTCAGGAAACGGCTTGTGGCAACGTATGCGACGATGGTTTGGCGATGCCCATTGAATTTTTAAATACCACTTTTTTAAAAAACGGTATAGTTTGGCAGATTTCTTTATGATGCACACAACAACAAACACAACGATAGGAGGGTAAGATGTCAATATATTATGAGTTGGATGATACCAGCGGCCTAACAGCCAATATAAAAGTTATTGGTGTTGGCGGCGGTGGTGGCAATGCTTTAAATAATATGATTGACCAGCGGCTGAGTGGCGTGGACTTTATTGTTGCCAACACAGATGCGCAAGCCATTGATCGCAGCAAGGCCGAAGTTCGTTTGCAATTGGGTACAGAACATACCCGTGGTCTAGGTGCTGGTGCCAACCCCGCCATAGGTCGTGAATCAGCAGAAGCAGAAAAAGACCAGATCCGTGATTTATTGCAGGAAACTGACATGGTCTTTATTACCGCTGGCATGGGCGGAGGCACAGGTACTGGCGCAGCTCCAGTAATCGCTGAAATAGCCAAAGAAATGGGCATTCTTACCGTTGCAGTGGTCACCAAACCCTTTGGTTTTGAAGGTCGGAAACGCATGCGCCAAGCAGAAGAAGGCATTGCTGAACTGCGTCAGCATGTTGATACATTAATCACCATCCCCAATCAAAAGTTAATCGGAGCTGTGGGTAAAAACACACCGCTGATGGAAGCCTTTCGTAAAGCCGATGAAGTATTGTTGCAAGCCGTTCGTGGCATTTCTGATTTAATCGCCAACTCTGGTTATATCAACGTGGATTTTGCCGATGTTCGCTCGGTCATGAGTGAAAACCGTGGCATTGCCATGATGGGTGCAGGGGTTGCAAGCGGCGAGAACCGTGCTTGTGCCGCCGTAGAAATGGCCATTTCTTCCCCTTTGTTAGAAGATATGGATATTCATGGCGCACAAGGTATTTTGATCAATGTTACAGGCTCTTCTGAAATGGGTTTGCATGAAGTCACCGAGGCAGTCTCGATTATCGAAAACATGGTTGATGAAGATGCCAACATCATCTTTGGTTGTGTTAATGACGATTCTTTGGGCGATGAACTATTGGTCACTGTGGTTGCGACAGGCTTGTGTGAATCAGCGATGAAAAAACCAACGGCGATGCCACGCAACGAAGCAAAAAATGTGCCAATGCCAGCGGCTACAGCCGCACCCTCTTCCCGTAATGCAGTACCCCGCAATGTTGCACCGAGTATTCCCATGGGGTCGCGCTTTGATTATCGCAATGCAGGCACGGGGGAGGCAGCACCGACGACACCCAGTCGTTCAAGTCGAAAAGCCTCTAATGCTGTATCGGCCTACGATGAGGAACAATTATCCATTCCCACGTGGATCCGCAAACAAGCCGATTAATGTGTGCTGATCTGTGCGTAAAGTTGCAACGCTGGATCGAGGTCTTGCTTATGGCGAGGCTTGTTTTGAGACCTTTCGCGTGGTTGATGGCAATGTCTTTGCACTGCCCGAGCATGAACAACGCCTAACCCGTGCCGCTGCACAATTTGCTTGGAAAATAGATGCATCAGCGCTTTTTAAAAAAGCCATTAAGTCAGCAAAAACCGAAGGCCGTGATGTATTATTGCGCTTAACATTAACCGGCGGTAAAGCACCATGGGGCGTGCTGCCAACGGGCACAATACCCGCCGTATATTTACAAGTCATGCCTGCTTCAACCCGCAGTCCCTTGCATCTTCGTATGGTTGATTGTGGTTCTATTTCCCTGCGAAATAGAGACGTGAAGCATAACAGTGATTATGCCGATATGTTGCGTATTTATCAGCAATCACGCCATCAATTGGGTAGTAACGAGCAGATGCTTTTTTGCGCGCAGGCAAAAATAATCAGCACCATGACAGCCAATATATTATGCTACCACGATGGGCAATGGATCACCCCGGAAGATGACCACCTATTAACAGGTATTGTTCGCCATCTGTTGTTGCAAAAAGGTGTCATTTCCGTTGGGGCATGTTGGCAGAAAATTGCCAAAGAATGCGAGGCAATGGCGTGCATCAATAGTGGTCTTTTCATACAAGCTGTGGTCGCCATCAATGCGCATGTTATGACTGTGGAAGGCAAGATTTTTCAACCCCTTTATGATTTTTTTCGAGGCCAAGCAGGTGTTCCTTTATGCCTGTAAGCACTTGGCGCATTGCACGTTATGTATTTTTCTTTTTACTGTTGGCAGCTACCATAATCAGTGGCTTGCGTTGGCAGTATGATCGCTTGATTCATCAATCAAACCCAATAAAAAACCCCAGTATTCGCATTGCATCAGGCAGTAATTTGAAGCAAATTTCAGCGGCATTAGCGACGCAAAAAATCATTACATCGGCACATGTTTTTCGTCTTTATACACGCTGGAAAAAGCAACAAGGCAACATCAAAGCAGGAGAATACCATTTTGATGATGGTGTAAATATGATCCAAGTGTTAGAAGTACTAACCACGGGCAAGGTTATTCAGCATCAAATCACCATCGTTGAAGGGCTGCGCACAGCACAAGTGTTGCAATGGCTGGCAACACAAACAAACAGCGAGCTAAAAGACTGGGAAACGGCGATGAGTGCGTTGATGGGCGATCAACAAGAGGGTTATTTGTTGCCTGAGACCTACAATTATTTGCAACCAATCGAGCCAATAAAACTGTTGCAAAAAATGATCCATGCACAACAAGCGGTCATGGATGAATTACAGATTCAAAACCCACAAGACATTCGCATCATCGCTTCGATTATCGAAAAAGAAACGGCGCTGGGTGTTGAGCGCCCATTGATTGCATCGGTCATTAAAAACAGACTCCAAAAAGGCATGCCATTACAAATGGATCCCACGGTTATTTATGGCCTATGGCGCACACAAGGCGGATTCTCTGGGAAAATACATCGGGTGGATCTACAACGTGATACACCATGGAACAGCTACACCCGAAGTGGCTTACCCATTTCCCCTATTTGCAACCCCAGCCGCAGCAGT
>JAUZQQ010000069.1 GCA_030950905.1 Mariprofundaceae bacterium | reverse complement strand
AATTACAAAGAAAAAGTTAAACCAAAAGAAAGAAACCCAAAAGGTGCATGAAAGCGAGCGCTTGTTCGTGAGTTATACGCCAAAGGGGCATCACCCAATAAAAACCTTGTATTGGCCTGGGCGCGCCAATAAGCCGTTAATCGTCGGTTTATATGGTAATAGAGGTGGGTATTGATAATATCTTGGGTGTTGTAATCAAGATTACCACTTATCTGCCGGTAGTTTTTACGACGTATTTGAATATGCTGCCATCCCATACTCACCTGCCATGCAGAAGAAAAATGCCATTCGCCATCTATATTGAAGCCAATGTGCTGTTCTTGCCATGGTTCGTTTTGAGGTGAACGCAAGGAAGCACGAACAAGGGGATCATAAGAATCCATGTGTGATTCAATACGCAATTGACGGTAGTTTAAGTCGCCATGAAAAAGCCATGCGGGTGATGCTTGCCAACCTTGGCGTAAAGCCAAACGCCATTCTTTCGACCATGCAGATATATTAACCAAATGCCTGCCGGGTGCAGCAATGATTTCTACATTGGGGCTTGTATTGTAACGGTCAAAAAACGTGTTCGGGGAGCGTTGCCTCCCAATTCCAAATTCAAGCACCGTTCGAGTTCTGCGTGCCTTCAGCAATGTTTGTTGCCATGCCAGCGAAAAACCACGGTAATGACTGTTGATTTGCGTCGGCTGCAATGTCCGTGATAACTTTTGCTGAGACCCAAACAATACAGCTCGCCATGCCCCCGTTGCAAAAGGGGCATGATTTATACCAAACTTCCATTGATCGAATTGTTTCAATACGGTACTGCTATGAAAACGACTGCGGTAGTTTAAAAGATCCATGCCTTCCGTAAACAAATCATAGCGCGCCCATATTTTAACTTTATTACCCGTGATCGCCACAGGTCGATCCATTTCTGGTGTTTCCGTTGCAGCGGCAAAAGCTGCCCCGAAAAACATACAACAGAGGAAGCCGCAAAGGTACCGTCTCATCGAATGATTATCGTACCTTTAATAGCACGGGTACTGGTGTTTAAACCTACATTAAACAAGCGATCTATTCCTGTAGCTGTGGCATTTTCATGGCCTAAATCAATACTGTTAAATCCGAGCTCATAATTAAATGTTCCCGCACTGGAAAAAATATTCATGCTGGCAATGCTGTTGTTGGCAAGCGTTTGCAATAATGCATTAATATTTAGGGTCACAATTCCTTGTGCACTGGTGGTGATTAAATTCGCCAGTATGTTTTGCGATGTCCCATTGATCACAGTGCCTGCTGCCGATGTGCCAGTATAACTTAATGTTGCATTGGCAGGCACGTTAATACTCACTTGGCCTGTTGCCGTTGTCGTGATGGCAACAGGGGTGATCACGCCGATAGCACGTCGCAGGCCTGTGACTTCCCGAATATTAAAGCTAAACGCTGGTTGGTAAGCCATGGCGCCATTTCCTGTGTAATCACGAAATTGAAAGGCAATGTTTAAAGGAGCAGCCGCCAATGCCGTGCTGCTTGTTGCTGTACCATATACATCAACAGATGATGTTATACCGTTCACCGTGAATATATTGGTATTCATGGCAAAACCATAGCGGTTTATTTGTGACACAAGCAATACATTTACATTTCCTGTGATGTTGGGATCTTGTGAGGGATTTACAGCAGGGTCAATTTTTGCCTGAATAGCATAGGTTTGCCCGACGGCTGCGCGTGTGTTGGGCGCAGTCCAAGTAATGCTTGCACCATTTGCTGTGGGCGCACCAAAAGTACCGCCGCCTGTTACCGTCCATAGCAACGGCGATGTTGCAGGCGGTGAAGCACCAGCGACAAAACCATTGAATGTAATCACGCCACCTTGGGATGTTTGTAAGCTGCTGCTGGTAATGGTTACAGCAAGGTTGATTTTAATAGGAATATTAACAGTTTGGCCATTTAAATTGTAGGTACTGCTTACACCACGGTAAATAACTTTACCAAAGCCACCTGCCGCATCGTAGGCCAGCAATTGAAAGGTCACGCCTTGACCATTGGGTACATTCATGGTGATGGTGTTTTGTGGTAGTGTGGCAAGCACTGGGCCTGCAATAATTTGCCCTGCTCGAAAAGCAGTAACAGCAAAGGAACGAACGTTGGCAGGAATACTTCCTGGCACAGCCAGTGCGCCTAGCACCACACCGTTTTGCCCCAAACCAATGCTAACCTGAGACATTCCAGCCGCACCCGTTGGGCTGGTGTTTTGCGAGCAACCACTAAAAATGCCCAAGAACAAACAGTAAAAACTTATTAACAACAAGGTTATATTACGATTCATCATACCAACGCTCCTTTTTTATCATGTCACGGGCAACTGTTTAACGCATCTGCGATCAGAATAAGTTACCTTACATGCGCTTATTCAACGGGATATAGGGGCGATTGACTTCACCAATATAAATTTGTCTGGGGCGATAAATCCTGCTTTCAGATAAACTTTCTTTCCAATGTGCAAGCCAACCAACGACGCGGGCAATGGCAAATATTGGTGTAAACAAGTCAGTTGAAATCCCGATTTTTCGGTAGACAATACCAGAATAAAAATCAACATTGGGGCAAATTCCTTTTGCACCCAATGTACCAAGTGATAGCTCTTCAATGCGGCGGGCAATGGCATAAGTAGAATCTTCGCCCATTTCTTGGGTTAGATCATGGTACAAGCGCTGTAATAATACGGCGCGTGGGTCTTTTGTTTTGTAAATACGATGGCCCAGCCCCGGTATTTTTTCATGTTTCGACAATTTATTTTCTAAATATGACTCTACCTGATCCACATGCCCGATTTCATCCAGCATTTTTAACACGTCTTCATTGGCACCACCATGCAGCGGCCCTGATAATGCACCAATAGCAGCACTGATACAGGTATAAGGGTCTGCCATCGTTGATGCTGTAACCATCGTTGAAAAGGTGCTGGCGTTGATCGTGTGTTCGGCGTGTACAATCAAGGCAACATCCATAATACGGGTCGTCAAAGCGGAGGGTTCATTGCCAAACAGCATGTACAAAAAATTACCCGCTTGGCTTAAGTCATCTCGGGGGGGAATGGGGTCGTCACCCAGTCGCATGCGCGCATGGGCAGCCACCAACGTGGGTAATTTTCCAATCAGCCGAAAACAAGCCACTTGTATTTGTTCCTCGGTTAAAGGATCGGAGCTTAAAGTACGTTGTAAAGGGTAAAACATACCCAACACAGCAATACAGGCCTGCAATGCATCCATCGGGTGCGCAGATTCTGGGAAGCTTTTCATGATATCACTTACCCGAAATTTAATGCGACGATGATTGTTTAAACCGTTTTTAAAGGCCTGTAATGCTTCCTTGTTGGGCAGTTCACCATTGAGCAACAAGACCATGGTTTCTTCAAAACTTGATTGGCTCGCCAACGCTTCAATATCAATGCCACGGTATTCCAGTGTACCGATGGCACCATCAACCCGCGAAATTGCCGACTCGGCAACGGGAATACCATCCAAGCCGGGGGAATAGCATGGTGTTTTATTGGGGGTGTTGGTTGGGGTTGACATAAAACCTCTTATGGAATCTTGTATAGAACACTTGCATGAAACACTTGAACATTAATCGTATTCATCATCCTGCGCAACCTGACGAAGCTCTATGTCATGGTTTATTTTCCATAATGTTGCTTCACTCGGTTGCGCGACCTGCTCTTTAACGGGCAAGCGTACCAAGCGCAATAAGGCTTGAATCATCCAAGGGCGACGGGTTGAAATGCTTTCAAAAGTTTCTTGGTTAAGGCGAAGTAAGCGCACGGGGGTAATAGCAACAATACGGCATGAGCTTTCGTAACCGCGCAACAGGCCACCCAAATGCACAAAACTTCCAGGTAAAACGCTGGCTAATAATGCACCATCTTCAGGGTCATCATCATTTTTTTCGGCATTTTCTAAACATTCATGCAATAAAAACAAACAACCTTCTTGCAATAAATAAGCCGCTGGATGTTCTTCATTGCGGCGCATTAGACATTCACCAACGCGCTGTTCAATAGGCTCAAATAAATGGCTAATACGCACGCGGTCAATATCATTAACACGTTGAAAAATAGGGTGGCTTGTTAAAATTGGCGCAACCCAGTACTCACGCATCAAATGTTCCATTGCTATATCAAAATCAATGCTTTTTTGCCGCAAATGAGTGATTTTCTCCAGCGGAATCGACAATAATTTTGAATGGATGCTTGCAGTAACCGTAAATTCGCGCCGTTGCAAGGTAAAAACCGATGCTTCCCCCAACAGTTTAGGACGGCCATCTTCTTCTGTTGAAAGCATAGCATGCTCACGGGTTTCTTTGCTTTGAAGTAAACAACCACGCACCAAGACCCATAAATTTTTGGCTACATCGCCCTCTTCAAAAAGAGCTTTACCTTTTTCTAAGGTTTGTTCTGTACCCATATGCCGCAACTGCCGCATGAGGCGCGTTCGATCGGCACTGGCCAAGGCCTCAAAATCAATCGCAGAAGTCATTTCTTTGGGCTTTCGCAATCGATTCAAGATAACCTGTAAGGATGCTGCTGTAGCTTGTTCATTTTTTTGATTGTAATAAAAAATAATTTCTTCGTACAAAAAACAAGCATCATTAATGTAGCCTGCTTTTTCTGAGCACCAAGCCAAACGAAATTTATAATCAATATTCCCCAACTTATCATGCTCAAGAATATCACGGTACAATGCACAAGCTTCAGCATAATCCTTGTTGCTAACAGCTTTTCGTGCGTTTCTGAGAAGTTGGTACATTAGCTCCCCTCACCCATGGGGTGCGCTTGGTTAATAAACCCATACAAGCGAAAACAGCCTACATGGGTGTAAACTTCAGTGGTTGAAATACTGGCGTAACCAAGCAACACGTATAGAAAACTTACTTTGCAAAAGGGCGAATACGGTTAATGATCGAATGCCCGCCACGCATGTGCAAAACAACAGCCAAAATATGCAAGACAATGAAAGCCTCGAGGAAAATCACAATAAACTCATGCGCTTCACCAACCATATGAATGATTTCAGTTTGTTGCCCATGCTCATTCCAGCCAAAAAATAATGTGACCCCTGTAGCGGCCATTGCAAGCACAATAAGCAACATCAAACCATGCGCACTCCGGGCAACGCTTTCACCATTTTCTGGTGCTGCAAGCTTGCCTTGTTTCCAACCTGATGCCTGAGATTTAATTTCGTCCTGTAAACGGTTTCGTCCCTCTTTGCTAAACCAAGGGAAAAGGTTGCGCCAATGCGCACCAGGAATATTGGTGAAAGCCAAAGCCAAGCGCATCATAATCAATGCTGCAATGCTTATGCCCAAAAACTCATGCACCTCAAACATCCATGATTCTTCTTCAGCATGGGCGTTTGATTGATGATCTTCGTCTGCCATCGCTTCATTGGCAATGGATAAGGCAGAAACTTCTGCCTCCACATGGTGTTCTCCCGGCACATCCATCAGTTGACCAATAGCGATTTGGCTCAACAAACACAATGCCAACAAGCTATGTAAAACTCGAATAGGGTTAGCGTAATTCATGACTGTTTATACACCTTTGTGAACGTATAAGCCTCGGGTGATATCACCAATGCTTACCATACCAACCAATTTTCCATCATCACACACAGGAATGCGGCGAAGGTTTTTTAGCCCCATAAAAGAGGCTGCTTTTAGTATAAAATCGTTCGATGAAACAGTCATGGGATTGGGTGTCATTGCTTCTTTTACTTTCATGCCAAGAACACGTTTATAATTATCTTCCATTTCTTCGAAATCGCGTGAATGAACAGAATCATGCACATATTCACCAAAATTAGGGTAAAGAGGCAACATCGTGTCACGAATTGTGATTATACCAACAAGTTGCTGTTTATCATTGATAACGGGAATTGAACCACAGCGACGCATCAACATTTTTTCAATCACTGAGCGTAAGCGGTCATTTTCACCACAGGTTTCTAACCCACGGCTCATTACATCTGAAACTTTCAATGGGTGTACTCCTCTTTTAGATGAAACGGCAAAGCTAACGTGTTGTTAGGGGCTTGTCAGTCCTATTTATCGGGGCATATACAATAAGACCTTGGGCGATGGGTTTTTGCACCTGAATTGAATGGTCTGATTGCCCTTTGTTAAAAGATGCCCTTAGCAGAGAAATTAATCACTTGCCTTTGTGGCTTTTCTTTTTATGCTTCGCGCCCCATTCAGCGACTGATGGTCTATTTTTTAGGCCGCGAGGAGGAAGTATGTCTGGTTCTGTTCGATGTCTGATTGCAGGCAATTGGAAAATGAATGGTGTACTTCAAGAAGCGATTGACTTTGTTGGCGGGCTTCAAGAAAATGCATCACCTGAACATGTGGAAGTGGCATTGATGCCACCCTTTACCTTGTTGCACACATTAAACGCTCGATTGGCTGAAAAAGGTGTGGTGATGGGGGCTCAAAATGTTTATTATGAGCCAAAGGGTGCGTTTACTGGCTCAATATCGCCCATGATGTTGCGTGATTGTGGATGCCACTATGTTATTTTAGGGCATTCTGAGCGACGCGATGTTATTGGCGAAAACAATGAACAACTTCGCAAAAAACTTGATGCTGCTTGGGCTGCTGGACTTGAACCAATTCTGTGCATTGGCGAGCATTTAAGTGAACGCGAATCAGGCGCAACGAATGCAGTATTAAAATCTCAGCTGGCTATTTTAGACAGCGTTCCTGGCAATGCTTTGTTGACTGTAGCCTACGAACCTGTGTGGGCCATTGGTACTGGAAAAACAGCCTCACCCGAGCAAGTAACTGAAACACACGCCTTTATTCACGATGAATTAAAACGCTTGGGCTGTGATTGTCGGGTATTGTATGGCGGCAGTGTTAATCCATCAAATGCAGCAGAATTAATGGGCTGCGTTGGTGTTGAGGGAGCCTTGGTTGGTGGTGCCAGTTTAAAGGCAGTATCATTCATGGCAATTGTTAATGCAGCAGCCCATGAGTTTGGCTGAAATAATTTCAACGGCTTGAATAAGGATTTTTGATGACAACCATTTTAATGACCCTGCATGTATTGGTGGCCATAGCACTGATCATCGTGGTATTGATCCAGCGCGGGCAAGGGGCAGATATTGGCGCATCCTTTGGTAGTGGTGGTGCTCAAACTTTATTTGGCAGCCGTGGTTCGGGTTCATTTCTCGGTAAATTAACAGGCGGATTGGCCGCCACTTTTATGATAACGAGTCTAACACTGGCATTCTTCACGCAGCAAAATGTAATATCTGTGGTTGAGCGCGCCGCACCGATAGAACAGCCAGCACTGCCATCCTCTGATGCAGAAAGCAGCAGACCAGCATTTGACCCAACCAGCCTAAAGGCAACAGGGCAAGCGTTGCCAGCCAACAATACCAAAACAAGCAAGAGTGCAAGCATCGAAATTCCTATAAGCGATGGGCAAAAAGATCCCCAAGAAACATCAGCACCGAGCAGTAAGAGTACTGACGACGTACCCCTTCCTACTGCTGGCGACAAATAACAAGAATATCAACTTGCCAGAGTGGTGAAATTGGTAGACACGCCACCTTGAGGGGGTGGTGAGGAAACTCGTGCTGGTTCGACTCCAGTCTCTGGTACCATTTTGACGTTTTATAACGTCCCATAAAGCCCGTAAACCTTGTGTTTGCGGGCTTTTTTCTTGCCTTATTGTGCTCGAATAAAGCCCAACTGACCTGAATTCCATTCTACTTCTACTTCGTTAGTGCAATAAATAACTCGGGCAACTTCTCTGGTAGGCGTTCGATGTGGTCAATGATGGTGTACTGAC
>JAUZQQ010000068.1 GCA_030950905.1 Mariprofundaceae bacterium | reverse complement strand
CTAAACCCCCTGTATTTAAGGACAATGGCATAACGCCAATAACCAACAAAGAAATCAAGAATATTTTTAATTTATACATTTGAACCACCCCTATACCCGAAGACAACTATCTCAAAACAAGCCTTATGATGCATAGGTTTTAGGTGAAAATCAAGGGGAAACCTTTCGCTTTATTTTTTTATAAAAAAAACTATGACGTACTGAAATGTATTTGTTCACTTTGTTTTAATGGGTTATATTATTTTATACGGGCTGCCAAACAATCTTCTAAAATCACCGACGCAGCCGTTTGATCAAGCCGTTCACGCATTTTTTTTTCATTCAAACCTTGCGCATACAAGCGTTCTTTCGCCGTCCACGTTGATAATCGCTCATCTTGAAAAACAATGGGTAAGTCACAGTGTTGCTGCAATATTTTAGCAGCCTTGCGACAATCACCAGCCTGTACACCTTCGCTACCATCCATGTTTTTAGACAAGCCAACCACCAATGTACGGCAACCATATTCAGCGACCAAACGCATGCATTGTTGTGGCCATTGCTGATCATTGCGATACAAGCAGCGAATACCCCGACAAGAATAGCCCAAGCGATCTGACACGGCCACACCGATGCGTTTCATCCCAATATCCAAGGCAAGAGCAGGAAGTTCTATCACCATGTTAAAAATTTAATACAATTTGATCATCGCTAAAGCCAAGTCGATGCAAAATATCGGTGCAACCTTCAATCATTGCCGTCATACCCGCTAAGCAAACCACTGTATTTTCAGGGCATGGTGAAAGATCTTTCAATGCATCTTGTACATAACCAATAGGGCCATTCCAGTTGGTATGCTCGCGGGTGAATGTGGTATGTACATCAATACCATGCTTGTTCAAATCAAGGGTCTCATCAACCAACAAACGGTGCAATTGGGTTAAAAATCCAGCATAAATAGAGACACGTTTAAAATCATTGCGATGATTAATAATAGAACGCCAAACACTGCGTAACGGCGCAATACCTGTACCAACCCCGATTAAAATAACGTTTTTACCTTGCAAATCAGCCAAATTAAACCCCTTTCCCATGGGACCATCGACTTCTACCTCTTCACCCTCGGACATCTGGCATAAATAATTGGCTATACCACGATTTTGCTTGACCACAAAATCATAATGTCCTGCATCCTCAGGTGATGATGCAATAGCAAAATAAGCGGGCGTTGGTTTTTTTGCGTGGGGAACGCCAATGCGAACGCATTGCCCATGATCAAAATCATGCAGCAGCTCCTTTAATACGGGAACCAAGGTTAATTGCATAACAGGGTGGTCGCAATCAGGGTCAGTAAGAAGCTTCTTTTCTTTTAACTTCATGCGAAAAAGGGAAGGGTGCTGCACGCGGTATAAACTCCATGACATATTTGTTTAAAAATATTGAAGAACAGGGAAACGCTGGTTCACCTACCCTTTGATTTTGTAGGATCGAGAAAAAACGACACGTTCGTTATTTTTTATGTTTGTCCACTGACTTATTTTTCCACAAATAATAAAAAAATAAGGCCACGCATAAACCAAACAGCCCGCCCATTGAGGCCATTCCCCCTGCAATAGCAATGGCCAATAGCCCTTGGTCTGCTGGGACGTGGCCGTGGTGAATAATTTTTGGCATGGTCATAACCAAAAGAATAATGCCAACGATGATGCTGGCAACGTAAACTTTGATTTGCCGAAGCCATGTTTCACCTGCTTTATAAACAGCCAACGAAGCCCCACAAGCAGGGCATATTTGTTCGTCGTCTTTCATGCCTCGCTGACACTGTGGGCATAATTGAATGCTCATTCATTCCCCTATTCAAAAAACAAAAGGCTGCGCATTCATGGGCATGCACAGCCTTACCAAGCATTTAAAATCAAGGACAGAAGGATGCAATGTCGGCTATGTTGTTGCGAACAGCCGCCCAGCCCATGCCAAGGTTTGTTTTTTTGCTGGTAATTAAAATCATCAATGCATCAGGCTTACCTTCTACGACAGCCAAAAAATGGTAAGTATTGTCTGAAGTCATTTGAATTTCATAAAACTTCCCACCATCATCGTCACCACGTTGGGCTGCCAGCATTTTATACACGGCAGAAATATTACGACCACGCATCATATCCACAGCGGCTGCGCCTACAGCGTCCAAATACGATTGGGTGAAATAGGGTACATTATGGCAAGCACCCAGAATCAACCCTGTATTTAAATCCACCACACCACAACCCAATGCACCATCCACATCGTTTACCACAGATTTTAATGTATCATTCAAGCTCATTACTTGCCTCCTCATGTTTTTAACTACGACTCTTCAACCACTAAAATTAAACAGCAGAAGAATGCTTGAAAACCTTTATCATTTATCTTCGTTCTTATTTTTAAGAACGCGTGCCAAGAGTACATCAGGGTCGAACTGAAATGAAGCTTTTTGTTTACCCTTTGAAACTTTTCCATCATCTTGGTCAACAATGATAGCTATTTCTGCTGCTGTTTGGCGGCTACGGGATAATACCGTTCCCATATTCGCATGGGCATGGCCAATAGTTGTAAGGATTAACGTGCCAGCATACATGGTGGCAATTGAAATAGTTTCAGTCTCGCTTAATACCGTTTTGCTGACATGGTTCTCATCGTGGGTTGCTTGCGCGGTTAAGGCATCGCCCAATGAAATGATAGAAGAACTCATCGCTGCAACAGCATCACACTCAACCTCATCATCAATGGTGCAAGATGCCATTAATAGACCATCAGGACTGGCTAGAATAGCAGCAACAACGCAATCAAAATCCTTAACCAAAGTCTTCAACGCTTGTTCCGCTTTCTTTTTTGCACTATTGCTGATCGCAAAAGATGTTTCCGCATGCGCCATAATATATACCCCTCTATTTTTTTACAATTTTTTCTAGGCTTGCATCAATGAATCGACTGTAGCCAAAGCATTTTTCAATTGATTTACTTGATCGCCACCGCCCATCGCCATATCAGGTTTCCCTCCACCCTTGCCGCCACAGACTGCCGATATGCTACGCACCAATGTACCTGCGTGAAAGCGGGGAGTTAAATCTTTTGTAACAGCAACAATAATTTGAACTTTATCCCCACGCTTGATGCCAAAGACAATCACACCAGATTTTAACTTGTGTCGTGCTTTATCCATAAAGTCACGTAAATCTTTAACATCGTTGCCAAGTTCCGCTACCAATAAATTGGTGCCATTGATCACACGAACAGCGTCCATTAGTTGATGCAACAAAGCTGTTGATTGACGAGCCTGAAGTGATTGAAGCTGCCTTAAGCTATCTTTTAGCTCAGTTTGTAATTGTTCAATAGATGCGCGCAATGTTGCTGGTTGTGTTTTCAATAATGTTGAAAGCTGCTGTAGCTGTTCACGGTCTTTTGCGCTGGCATCGTAAGCTAATCTTCCTGTTATAGCCTCAATGCGTCGCACCCCTGCGGCAATACCTGTTTCTGCAATCAGACGAATCATACCAATGTCGCCCGTGCGCTTGGCATGGGTACCAC
>JAUZQQ010000067.1 GCA_030950905.1 Mariprofundaceae bacterium | reverse complement strand
CTAGTCGCATCAATTCAGTGATGTCCGTTACCAACGAGGCAACGCCAACAACCGTGTCGTTTTGATCGACCAACGGAGTGTTGTACCATTCACATAAAAGAGTACGACCATCTTTGGTAAGATTGTAATTGGTACTGCGATAGCCGCCGTCTTTGCTTACCAAATCATGGGTGACTTGAGCGATTTCATCCATCATGGCATCATTAAGAATGAGTCCATGAGCATTGCGGCCTATCGCCTCATCTTCCGTATAACCGAAGATTTTTGTTGCGGCTGGGTTCCAGCCTTGGACAACAAACGCTGGTGTCCATTCGATCACCCCCATAGGGGTTTGGTCAATATGTAATTTTAATTTTTCCTTTTGTTTAAGCAACTCATTTTTGGTTTCTACCGATGCCTCTAACGCCGCTAGTTCACGGTTCTTTTGTTCACGCGCACGTTTTTCTAACAGCAAAACTTTACCTTGTTGATCACCCCTACGGCGATCAATCATGATCAATGTGATCCAAATTGCAGTGAGGAAAAGCATTGAGAAGACTAGCAGTAGGCGGCTGTTTGTGATAAACGCCATCTGATACCCATGGAAAACTTGCTGTAAATGCTCGCGGAATTGCGCCGCTTCTTCTTGGAATATATTAAACATGGCATCAAAGGCATTATCCAATGGTGAATCAACACCTGCCATCTCTAATGAGGAGGATATCCTCAGACGACCAATCTCACCAAGTTGCATCAGTGTTTGGTTCAATTGATTGGTCTTTGATGTTAGGTGATGTTTAAAATCAGGGGGGTTGACCGCTTGTTGGAGGCTATGGATAGCCTCTTTGCTCTGTTTTAAGCTGTCTTCAAATAGCTGACGGTTCTCATTTGTCGGGTGGGTAAGGTATTCTTCCAGCCATAGGTGATACCGTTGGGTGTTTTCAATAACCTGGCTGATGATGCGATCAGTGGCGTACTGTTTGTGTTGCAAATCATTATTTTTTTCAATGGTCCACCAGCCACCTCCAAACAACAAAGCCAAACTCATGAAAGCCAATAGATGAAGCCAGCGGGGTAGAAGTATTGGCGCAGATGAATGATTAGTCATAACGTCCTTGTATTATCTTTCATTGAATACTAATTTGGAGGTAATCTTTCATATTGGTGTTTACACTTTGAATGTTTACCATTATTTTATCAAAAATATCCGATACCAGTATATTAGCATACTCGATTTTTGAATCAAGACAAAAACGGCTTTCAATCTTTGCCAGAGCGCATGAGAAATATCTATCGTGTCAAAAGCCTCTGCCTAATCATGTCTATGTTTAATATTAGAGGCAAACCCAGCTTTGTGCTTCCGCCGTACGTTTATTGTTAAAAAATAGAAAGTCGGCAAAATCACCTGCAAAACAACTGCATACAGTTGAGTGCATTGGCAAAGCCAGTTAGCGTATTCATTTTAAATTGATGGCATACGCCCGTCATTGATTCATCAAACCCAAAGGATTTCCATTATGTTGTATGTTGCCGTGCGTGCAGCCTGTAAAACAGGGTAAATTATTCTGCGCAAATCAAGCATTACTCCCTTGACCATGACTACCCGTTGATGCAATCTATCTACTTGCTTTCAGCCAGGGTGGCCAATCAAATCGCAGCAGGGGAAGTGGTTGAGCGTCCCGCCTCTGCGATCAAAGAATTGCTTGAAAACAGCTTGGATGCTGGTGCAAAAAGCGTGCGCATACGCATCCATCAAGCAGGAAAAAAGTGCATTGATATTGAAGATGATGGTTGTGGCATGTCTTCTATTGATGCCTCGATGGCATTAAAACGCCATGCTACGAGTAAAATAAGTGATGTTGAAGACCTTCAAGCCATTGCCAGCCATGGCTTTCGCGGTGAGGCATTGCCCTCGATTGCTTCGGTATCGCGGTTTCGTATGCATACTGCGTTACAAGGTGGTCAAGAAGGCATTGAAATTACTGTGAACCAACGCGGAGAAACAGAAGCTGCACCTGCAACATGGCGGCAAGGCACGCGCATCGAAGTCCGTGATTTGTTTCTTAATACGCCGGCACGTTTGCGTTTTATGCGTACCGATAAAACTGAAGAAGCAGCAATCATTGAGGTTGTTCGCGGCCTTGCATTGGCCAAGTCTTCGGTCGCCATACGGTTGGATGTCGATGGGCGCAAACGATTGGACTTTCCCGCCGCAGACCGTGGCACACGGGTGCGTGCGATCATGGGCGATGAGTTTATGAAAAATGCCATGGTGCAAAACATTGACCATGAGGGCATGATTGTTGATGCTTTTCTTGGTGTTCCAACCTACCATCACCGTGATAGCACGCGCATGTTATTTTTGGTCAATGGCCGTGTTATTCGTGACCGACCCTTGGTTGCTGCCTTGCGGGCAGCCTACCGTGATGTGATGTTTCACGATCGTTACCCTTTGGCTGTGATTTACCTTGAAATAGACCCTGCGGATGTGGATGTTAATGTACATCCATCGAAACGAGAGGTTCGCTTCAAAACACCACAAAGCGTGCGCGCAGCACTTGTAACCTGCGTACGTGTGGCACTGGCAACACATGGTCAACATGTTGCAGCGCACACCACACAAGAAACCATACAAACCTTTTCAGGGCGCATGGCAACGCTTACCAGCGCACCCGCAAGCGCGCAAGCAAGCCCCATGAATTACCCATCAGTGGATCAATCAAATATTGAAAAGCCTTTGTTTCATTGCCCTGAGGTGCATGAAAACAAAGATGAATCGAGTAATGCCTACGCTGCTGCATCAACACCGCTACAATTAGGACAAGCACGCGCTCAAATTCATCGGCGTTACATCATCAGCCAAAACAGCGAAGGCATGGTATTGATTGATCAACATGCAGCCCATGAACGCATCAATTATGAGCGTATGAAACAAGAAATGGCAGAAGGGCGGGTCATGCCACAACGGCTGTTGTTGCCGATACCATGGCAGGCAGATGCGCTCACCGCAGCATGGCTACACGAACAAAAGGAAGAGTTGCAGGTTTTTGGTGTCGATATTCATGCCGATCGTGATCATTTTTCTATCCACAGTGTACCTGCATTGCTACAAGATGACGCGTCATTAGCGTTGGTCGAAGAGCTTGTTGCCTCTTGTCGCTTAATCGGCGCAAAAGCCGAAGCTGGCGAAAGTGGCATGGGACGTGTGTTAGAACGATGGTTGGGCAACCGTGCTTGTAAAACCTCATTAAAATCAGGGTGTTCGCTGAATATTGAAGAGCAATCACAATTGTTGCGTCAAATGGAGAAAACCCCC
>JAUZQQ010000066.1 GCA_030950905.1 Mariprofundaceae bacterium | reverse complement strand
AAAAATTTTTATACGAGTTAAAATTTAAGGGTTCCGAAATAAATAGCGAGATACTTAAAGTCGATGGAGAAGATAAACTCACTCGAAATAAAGATGGTTCTGGAAAGATTTTTTATGAAAATGAGGGTAGGTTTTTAGACTTTAAAATTCCAAATGATGCTTTAGCTACAGTAAATCGAAGAGATGAAATACAACATCCTTTTTTAATGGCGTTAAATAAATGGGCTAATAGTGTGGTGATGTATTTGTTTGGGTCTGATTTTGGGCGATCAGCAGTATTAGGCATGACAGAGGCGGATGCCTTTTTAAATAAATCTAAGTCAGTAATTTTTGATGCCCCAAGTAATTTAGTAAAAGTCTACTCTTCAGCTTTTACTGAATATGGTGAGTCTTTTGATAAGGCCATTATTTCTGATATGAATCAATTGGGTTATTGCTTGTCAGATGTAGGTTGTGAGAACCTACAAAGCAGTGTGAATTTTCCTATTGCAGCATTGGGGATTTTTGTTGTAGAAAAAGACCTTGATTTCCATAATTTTCAAGTTGATATGTCACAAGGAATGTTTCGAGCTTTAGCCCTTATCATTCATCTGAATCTATGCTCTTTTTCACATAACAAACAGCTAGTGATTGTTGATGATATTGGAGAAGGTCTTGACTATACAAGGTCTGTTGCAATGATTGAGTTACTGATTGCTAAAGCGAAAAAAAATGACTTTCAACTTATCATGACAAGCAATGATCGTTTTGTAATGAATAAAGTGCCATTAGAATACTGGTCTGTGCTTAAAAGAAAAGGCGGCGTAGTTAGCATGTACAATTCAAGAAATTCAAAAACATCGTTCGATGATTTTAAATATTTGGGTCTAAATAACTTTGATTTCTTCGCATCCGACTTCCTTGAAGCCAACAATCAAAATGACTAGAAAACTCGCAGTTTTTGTTGAAGGTCTTACAGAACAAGAATTTACAATCCGCTTACTTACCGAATTAGCATCCAATTACCTCATAGAGTTTAAGATTCACAAGCAACATAGAGGTCATCTTATATACTCTGAGCTTAGATCAACAATGCAAACTGGATCTCCCTCCGTACAAGTTTTAATTGCAAACTGTTGTAATGATGAACAGGTTAAATCACAAATTATAGATCAATATGCTTCATTAACAGCCGCTGGTTATGATTTAATTATTGGGTTGCGAGATGTATATCCACTGACTCATAATGATATTAATAAATTAACAAAACATCTTTTAACAGGAATACCAAATGGAAATGTTCCCGTACATTTACATTTAGCCATTTTGGAGATAGAAGCTTGGTTTATTGAAGAATCCTCTCACTTTTCTCGTATAGATAAAAACATAACCACATCTCAGTTGGCTTCTGTTGGTATTGACTCAAAGAGCTTAGCGTTAAGTTTAAAGCATCCAGCAAAAACACTGGATTTAGTATATCAAAGTGTTGGAAAACGATACAATAAAAATAAACGTCAAATACAACGAACAATTGATGCTTTATCATATGAAGAACTATATGTAAACACACGCCATAAGGCTCCTTCTCTTGATGGCTTTATAAAAAGCTTAGAAGAAGGTCTTATTCTTGTGTAATATAGCCATTAAAATCGAGTCGGACGGCGTTCTGCCGCTGCTCATTTGGGTCGTTAGTTGCGGTTGCGATCTTTGTTTATGCTAGGATGGTGATCGTGTTTTGGGAGGTTTTATGACAAAGTCTGAGCTGATTGATAGGATCGCTAAAGAACACGAGCATATTAATCGTTACGAAGCTGAAGCGGTGGTTAATGCAGTGTTAACCACCATTGTGGATGCCTTGGCCGTGGGCGAGCGAATTGAATTGCGTGGTTTTGGCAGCTTTAGCACCAAAGTTCGTCGCGCACGAACGGGAAGAAACCCAAAAACAGGGGATGCTGTTGCCGTGCCGCCCAAACATATGCCGCATTTCAAACCGGGCAAAGAGATGCGGGAGCGTGTTGATCTTTCCTCTTCTTAAGTGTTCAAATAAGTGAATAGAACCAATATACTGGCTGCTTTATTGCTTGCTATGCTTGCCGTCCTTTTTTCATTGGCCAACAAACAACCCGTATACATTCACTTTTTTTCTTTTTCTAGTGGTATGATTCCTCTCTATATTGCTGTTTTTATTGCTTTTCTCTTTGGTTTTTTGGGTGGTATTATCGCATTGAGCTTTTCGCGCTATAAACACAAACGAGAGATTCAACGCTTGCAAGGTGAAAATCAACGCCTTGCAGAAGAACTGGATAATTTACGAAACATCCCATTGCAGGACGATTTATGATACATCAACGATCATGACATCATTGTTGATTTCTGTATTGCTGGCTTTGTTGCTGGTATTATCGGTGTTGTACTGGCAAAAATTAGAAGAGTCTGAACGCCCGCTGGAACCTGTGGAAGATGATCGTATTCGCCCGTTGTTGCGTGGCCTCAATTATTTGCTTTCCGAGCAACCTGATAAAGCATTGCAAGAAATAGTGCGTGTTGCAAGGCTTCGTTCAGAAGCCACTGAGGTGTATATGTTCCTTGGTGAAATGTTTCGCAATAAAGGTGAGTTTGGTCGCGCTGTACGGATTCATCAAAATATATTGGCGCGTCCTGATGTCTCCAGCACCTTGTTTATTGAGGTTCAATTTGCTTTGGCGACGGATTTTCAAACGGGTGGGCTTATTGATCGTGCGGTACGTCATTACCATAAAGTTCTTGAAGTTCAGCCATCACATCTTGGTTCATTGAAATCGTTGTTACGCATTCATGAACAAACGGCTGAATGGGCGCAGGCAATTGATTTACTCAAACGCGTTGAACAACTGGAAAACAAAAAGGACAATTTTCATCACGCCTATTTGATGGCAGAAATAGCAGAAATAGCATTACAGCATGGTGATTTAGAACTTGCCTTGAAACAGGCGAAAACATCGTGTTCTTTAGCATCTGATTGCATTCATGCTTATTTGGTGTTTATGCACAGTGCCCTGCAACTTCAAGATAGCGTGTCCTTGATGCAAGGCATGGATGCAATGGCCGAGGCAGCGCCTGATTTTCTTTTTTTGCTTATTCCTGTGATCTTACCCACCGATCATGCTACCTATGAAACTACTTTTTTACAGTATTGGCAACAATACAAAAATGCAGAATTGGCACTGGCTTGGTTGGAATATGTTGCCAAACATGATGCGCTAGAGGCGGCAGCTTCCTTGCAAGAAAAGCTTGTTTTTAGACCAGATAGTTTGCGTGATGCACTTCGTTTGGCAGCATTATTTTCTGATGATAGTGGCATGCGCGAGCATGCGCGAGCATGGCGGCTTCAGATGAAACATTACCAATGCCAACAGTGTGGCGTACAGATAGAGCGTTTACGTTGGCAGTGTCCGCAATGCCATGCTTGGGGATCCATGTACGCCATACGAATGGATCATGAAGGATAATCTTATGGAAAATCGTATCATGGTAGCATTGGATGTTGCTGATGCTAGAGAAGCTTTAATGCTGCGGCAACAATTGATTGGCGCGGTAGGCTGGTTAAAAGTTGGTCTTCGTTTGTTTGTGGCTGAAGGGCCATCGCTGATTGCCGCACTGCAACGGGATCACCGTATTTTTTTGGACCTTAAATTTCATGATATTCCAAACACCGTTCAACAAGCCGTTGAAAGTGCGGGAAAATTGGGGGTAGATATGGTGAATGTACATGCCGCAGGTGGCATGGCCATGTTGCAGGCTGCGGCTGTAGCTGCCAAGCAATACCATGGCATGAAGTTGATTGCAGTAACCGTGCTAACGAGTACTAAAACCAATAAAAACACCGAACAAAATGTACTAGAAAGAGCTGTTTTGGCAAAAGAAGCGGGGTTGGATGGTGTGGTTTCCAGTGTGCATGAGGTGGCAGCTATCAAAAACAGTTGTGGAGAAAACTTTATAACGGTTACGCCAGGTATTCGTTGGGCTTTAAATAGCGCGGATGACCAAGCGCGTGTAGCAACCCCCAAAGATGCTGTTCTTGCAGGTGCTGATTACTTGGTGATAGGTCGCCCGATTGTGCAAGCAAAAAACCCAGCCAAGGCGGCAAGCGAGGTCGTCGCTATGATGAAATCGGTATAAAATATCCCCCTTGTCTTACTTGGTTTTTACACGTCACAAAAAACTGTTAGCGTTCGGCTAATTGTTGTGATGGTATATACGATCACATGATTTCTCTATGCAAAGCAAAGGAATACAACCCATGAATATTGACCAGCATTTAAAAGTTGCCCAGTGGCATATTGAACAGGCACGTTTGCATGCCTTAAATACAGCACATTCCTGTGGCTGTCCTGTGAATCCACATGATCAAAAAGCGATTGACAGTATCGAATCAGGAAATGTTGAAGAAGAAGTGAGTTGCTCAATAGATAACTAGCCTGAGTTTTTTAGGCTAAGGCTTGGTTTTAGAATCGGTGGCGATATTTCGTTATGGTCGCCATTCTAGGGCAGCCTCCTTGATAAAAAGCCTGTCATTGACAGGCTTTTTTTTATGCTGAGGATTAAAATGGCCTATATAACCTGAATAATTCAGGATAAAGACCAAGGAGAAAAAATATGAATATATACAAACAAAAAATTGCAATACTATCTATTGTTTTATTATCATTTGTAGGATGCAGTAACAATGGACGAAACCATGATGGACGTGGCAATCATGGACAAGATAATTCCTACCGCAATACCCAACAAGGAGCAGCCATAGGCGCTGGGCTGGGTGCGGTTACGGGCGCGATTATTGGCTACCAAGGTGGCCGTGGTAAGGGTGCATTACGCGGCGCATTGATTGGTGGTGTGGCGGGTGGCGCTTTGGGCGCAGGTGTTGGGCGTTATATGGATAAGCAGCAAGCAGAGTTTGAACGCCAATTGGCGGCAGAACGACGCACGCATCAATTAGAAATTCAGCGTCTTCAAAATGAAACGTTAAGAATAACCATGAACAATGAAGTATCTTTTGGCTTTAACTCATCGGTAATAAAACCTGCATTTCGTCGTACATTGAACAAAGTATCGGATGTGTTAAAGCGTTACAATCGTAGCATGGTTCGTGTGGTTGGTTATACCGATAGCATTGGGACTGCATCATACAACCTTCAATTATCGAGGCGGCGTGCTGATGCTGTGGCATGGTATATGGAAGAGCGTGGTATTGCAGCAGGCCGTATTGCCAGTGAAGGCCGTGGCGAATCTGCTCCGCGAGCTAGCAATCAAACAGAAGCAGGGCGACAATTGAATCGGCGTGTAGAAATTTTAGTTGTTCCTGACCCTAACATTCAATAAAAAACTCATGGATTACCATTTTTTGGCAGAAAAAAGCTGCTACCAAGGTTTTCTTTCAGTCAAACGCCACACCCTGGAACATGATACTTTCACAGGCGCACCTTTGCGCGTAGAGCGTGAGAACATGGAACGCGGTGATGGTGTTGCTGTATTGTTGTTTGATCAAGGCAGCGATTCTGTTTTGCTGTTGGAGCAATTTCGTATTGGCCCAGCGGTAAGAAATGATCCTGCTTGGTTGATTGAAATCGTTGCAGGCGTAGCTGAGCCAGGGGAAGACCCAGAGACGACGGCAAAGAGAGAATGCATCGAAGAAGCAGGCTATGCCCCCTACCGATTGGATTATCTGGGACAGTATTATGTTAGTCCAGGCGGCCCGTCTGAACGCATTACCTTGTCTTTAGGTTGGGTAGATCGGCAGCAGCCTGTCAATCAAGGGGGAGGGCTTGCCGAAGAACATGAGGATATTCGTTGCTTTTGGCTACCGCGTAAAGAAGCCATGGATTTGATGGTGCAGGAAAAAATCAATTCTGGCGCACCGATGTTGGCATTGCTGTTGGCTTTTGGTAGCGATGGACTTGCTGCTGTGGCATCCGTATCATGATGCGGGTGATGCGTTCTTGGGATGCTGTGGCTTCTTACCCTGAGGTGCAAGAAGGGGCGATAACGATTGGTAATTTCGATGGCGTGCATTTAGGCCATCGACAAATCTTTGCCGAGTTGCAAGGTCATGCCATGGCGGTGAATGGACCGTCAACATTGCTTACATTTGAGCCACATCCGCGTGCAGTATTGTTCCCAGATGAAGAACCACGCCGTCTTTGTTTGCTGCATGATCGGCTAAGATGGATTCGCGAAGCCGCTGTATCTGCTGTATTGGTACTGCCTTTTGATCGTGCCTTGGCACAATGTTCGGCAGAAGACTTTACCCGCAAGCTGCATGATTCATTTCATTTTAAACATATGCATGTGGGTTACGATTTTGCTTTTGGACGTGATAGGCAAGGCCATTCAGCGATGTTGCGTGAGTTGGGTGATGTATTAAATTTCACGGTGAGTGAGGCGGCTGCTTTTGAATTGCATGGCGGTGTGGTTTCATCAAGTCGGATTCGTTCATTGATCGAAGCGGCTGACTTTCAAGAAGTTGAGGCTTTGTTGGGTCGTCCCTATGAAGTATCAGGCCATGTTTGTTTGGGCGAGCAGAGAGGGCGGGCATTGGGTTTTCCGACTGCAAACTTAGAGACCAAGCAATTGGTGCATCCACCGGCAGGTATTTATGCTGTATGGGCAGGGGTGCTTGATGACGCGCATGCGCTTCATTATTTTCCAGCGGTGGCTTATTTGGGCTACCGTCCGACCTTTCAAGGACGAACGCTTATTTTAGAAACCCATCTGTTGGAACAAGATATTAACTTGTACCATTCGCGTTTGATTGTTCGCTTTGTAACACGTATTCGTGAAGACCGAACCTTTAAACACGCGGAAGCTTTAACGCGGCAAATTAAAAAAGACTGTGCTTATGCCCAAGCATTACTCGCTGATTGCACACCCTAGAAAAAAAACAAAAAGAGAAAAAAATGTCTGAATCAAAAGCCGTTGCTGTTTTTATTGACGTAGAAAACATTCATTATTCATCATTAAATCATTATGCTGAAACACCGAACTGGTCAAAAATTATTGATAGTTGTAAGTGTTATGGTCGTATTGTTTCTATTCAAGCCTTTGGTGATTGGGTTGCTTTTGCCAAAGAGCTTCCAGAGATTCAGCGTAACGCCATTCAACCTGTTTTTGTGCCTTTATCACAAGATGGTAAGAGCAGCTTGGATTGCCACTTGATTGTCGCTGCAATGAAATTATTTTTTCAAAACCATGCCTTGGATACGATTATACTGGGCTCTGGTGATCGTGATTATATTCCCCTCTTGGCTGAATTAAAAGCATTGGGTAAACGGATAATTATATTGGCAGTTCCCGATACCCTATCACAAGACCTTACCCGTATTGCTGATGATGTTATCGCTTATGAAAGTGATAACAATGATGTGGCATTAGCGGCTCCAGTAAGTCTTGAAGAAGACGTAAAATTTGTTGTTGAGACATTAACGTCCTTGGAGCAAGTATCGTTTCAAGGTCGTTGGGTAAACCTAGCAACCCTTGGTCTTGAGTTAAAACGCCGCAAACCAGATTTCAGCCACAAAAATCATCGTTATGGTAAGTTGGTAGAGATGTTGGATGGTATTGATACGATTGAATTAACCTATGACAACCATGAAAAAACCATTGCTATGGCGCGAACCATTGATGGTAGTGTGGCGGTGCCAACAGCACCTTTGCAACACGGAGAAGTTATCAGTTTGCGCGATACTTATGGTTTTATTCGCCCTGATTCAAACGATGAAAATATATTTTTTCATATCAGCAAGGTGGATGATGGATGCATGGATGAGGTAGGCGTGGGTAGTCGTGTTTGTTACACCAGTTACCGAACGCACCGTGGTAACAATGCTGAAAATGTTACCCTTGAGTTGATGCATGAAAAGGAGCCATCCGTATGACAAGCATGGATGATCAAACAAGCATGAATGTTATAGGTCGGCAAGCCAAAAGTGCGGCCCGTTGCTTACGCAGTGCTTCTACCGATTCAAAAAACAAAGCACTGCTTTATGCAGCTTCAGCGTTCCGAACACAAATGGATAAAATTTTGGCAGCCAATGCAAAAGATAGGGCCGCAGCAGAGCAGAAATTACTCGCTGCCGCGTTAAAAGACCGTCTTGCACTGGATGTCACACGGGTTGAATCCATGGCTCAAGGGTTGGAACAAATTGCTGCTTTGGCTGATCCTGTTGGTGCGATTGACCATATGCAGTATCGGCCATCGGGTATTCAGGTTGGTCATATGCGGGTTCCCATTGGCGTGATCGGTATTATTTATGAATCACGCCCTAACGTGACAGCCGATGCTGCGGCATTGTGTTTAAAGTCAGGAAACGCTGCCATCTTGCGTGGTGGTTCCGAGGCTATTCATTCGAACAGGGTGATAGCCAAAATTTTTCAACAAGCTATTAAACAAGCGGGTTTGCCCAGCGATGCCGTGCAATTGTTGCAGAAAACAGACCGAGCCTTGGTGGGCGCAATGTTGGCCTGTGCTGATTGCATTGATGTGATCATACCACGCGGTGGAAAGTCATTGATTGAGCGGGTAAGCCGAGATTCACGTATTCCTGTGATCAAACATTTGGATGGCATCTGTCATGTTTATATTGATGCTGATGCCGACCCTGAAAAAGCCGTTCGCATCGCGGTGAATTCCAAAACCCACCGTTATGGGGTTTGCAATGCCATGGAAACATTGTTGGTGCACCAAGACCTTGTAAACACTTTGTTGCCAGAGATCTGTAGCGAAATGTTGGCCAAGGGGGTGGCATTGCGCGGCTGTGAACGTGCCTGCGCCCATGTTGCAAGCATGACCTTGGCAAGCGAAGAAGACTGGGCAACAGAATACTTGGCCCCTATTTTATCCATTTGCGTGGTTGATGATGTAAACGCAGCCATTGCCCACATCGAACGTTGGGGCTCTGCCCATACCGACACCATTGTAACTGAGCACCATGGACGAGGCCAACAGTTTTTGCGTGAGGTGGATTCATCTTCTGTCATGTGGAATGCCAGCACCCGTTTTGCCGATGGTTTTGAATATGGTTTAGGTGCAGAAATTGGTATTTCCACAGATCGTTTGCACGTTCGTGGCCCTGTTGGGCTGGAAGGTTTAACCACGCAAAAATGGATTGTTATGGGCAATGGTGAAATTCGTTAAATAGTGTTTTTTCAGGTTTTATCATGACCATTATAGTACTTGGGCTTTTGACTTGGTTTGGTGGCATGGGCTACTATTTGCTATCAAGGCATGAATTCGTATCATTCGCCTCGAACTTGAATGGTGGATTTTCATTCCTACTCCTTTGGTACTATTGGCGCGTAGCTCAGTGGGAGAGCACCACCCTGACACGGTGGGGGTCGACGGTTCAATCCCGCCCGCGCCAACCATTTAATAGTTTTTTTGTTTCTTAGACTGAGTATTCTCTGGTTTTGAAGCTTGCATGTGCTTGTGTAAAAATAACGCTTCTTGACTCTAGGGACAAGCAGGTTAGGTTTTAGTGATGAGTTACTTATAATATGGTACACTGTAAGGAGGAGGATCCATGCATTTAGATGCTTTTATACCAGCGTTTTTATTGTTTGTCGTGCTTGGCGTTGTTTTGCCAATCATCTTGGCTGATATTTCAATGAAACATCGTGGCAACGAATATTAATTCGTTTTTTTTGTTTTTTTGATGGTTCTAAGGCTCGGTTTTTCCGAGCCTTTTTTAATGGAGTTTTTATGTCTATTGCTGAATCTACTGCGATAAGCAAACCTGTCTTGCTGGTGGTTATGGATGGTTGGGGGCTTGGCTGTGGTGATCAGAGTGATGCTGTGGCGCAGGCAAACACACCACATTTTGATCATTTATGGAAGAGTACACCACACACCACACTGTTGACCCATGGTGCTTATGTAGGTTTAAGCTCGGAAAAAGACTTGGGGGGTTCAGAGGTCGGGCATTTAACGATGGGTGCAGGCCGCTTGCTGGATCAAGGGTCCACGCGAATCAACCATAGCATTAAAAACAGTTCCTTTTTTCAATCAAAGGCACTAAAAAAAATTATTGCTTGTAGCCAACAAGAGGGCACGTTGCATCTTATTGGTCTTTTATCCGATGGTAATATTCATTCACATATTGATCATTTTATTGCTGTTATTCATCACGCTGATACGGCGGGTGTTGCCCGCTTGCGTATTCATGCCTTGCTGGATGGACGTGACGTTGGTGTGCAAACGGCTGATGATTATGTACTGCAATTGGATGCTGTGTTTGATAGCATCAATCAATCATCCAAACGCGACTATGCCTTTGCTTCGGCAGGTGGACGAGAAACCATCACCATGGATCGCGATCATCAATGGAATAAAGTAAAAGAGGGTTGGGATGCCCATGTTCATGGGTACAGCAATCGCTATTTTTCATCCATGCGCGAGGCTATAACGACCTTGCGGATTGAGTCTGCGGGTATTATTGATCAAGATTTACCATCATTTGTTATCGTGGATAAAAATCAACAAGCATGCGGTGCAATGCATGGTGGTGATGCTGTAATAATGATGAATTTTCGATCGGACCGTGCCATTGAATTGTGTGAAGCCTTTTGTTTGGAAGATTTTAACGCCTTTGATCGTGGAGACATGCCAGATGTGTGTTTTGCAGGCATGATGGTGTACGATGAAGATCGCAACCTTCCGCCATTGCAACTGATGGAGCCGACGGTGGTAAAACATACCTTGGCAAGGTTATTGGTGGAAAAGGGTATTCGCCAATTTAGATTAAGCGAAACACAAAAGTACCCCCATGTTACATTCTTTTTTAATGGCGGCTACCGTGAACCGCTGGACCCAAATTTAGAAGATTATATTCTTATCCCATCGGATCAAGGCCTATCATTTGCCGATAAGCCAAAGATGCAATCTGTTGCAATCACCAAACAAGCAAAGCTTTTGATGGCCAAAGGCGAGTATGGGTTTGGCCTTATTAATTACCCCAATGCTGATATGGTTGGGCATTGTGGAAAATTAGCAGCCGCTATTGAAGCGGTTGAAGCTGTGGATGTGGCTATCGGGGCACTTATTGCTTGTGCCGACGCGCACGGATGGGCGGTCATTATTACGGCTGACCATGGCAATGCTGAAGAAATGTGTGTTGTTAATAAACATGGGCAAAAAGAAGCTTCAACCCGCCACTCTTTGAACCCTGTGCCATGCATTGTCCATGATTCGATGGCAACACAACAGTACCAATTACGACAAGCAAAAAAAAATATGCTTGTGCCAGAAACCCCAGGCCTTTCACATATCGCGGCCACTGTTTTGCAGTTGATGGGTTTGAATATTCCCGATGGTTATGCTGATTCATTGATCATTCGTTCAAAAAACTAACCCGATGCACCAACAAGTGATTGACCAAAGAGGGCTTAAAACACTGGTGGTTTGGTTGCTATGGACAGTAACCTCGGCAAGCGTGCTGTTCATGCTTTACCGCGAGGCTGGAGCATGGACATTTATTGTCCAAGACCATACCCATATTACGCAAATTATTCTTGGCTTGTTTCTTTTTGGTGTGGTGGTTAATTTTTTTCATGTTTGCGTATTAACCATGGAATGGTTTCGTGCTTATCGACTCGAAAAAGAGATCCGGAAAAAAGGCCTGCTTCCCTTAAAAATAAAAAAAAGCACCCGTCTCGTCGAACGAATCATGTTAGCCTTGCAGCATATATTACAGCAACATGGCTCGCCTGATGTAGAATCTTTACTGATGACCAGCTTTTCCAGCCAATACCGAATGTGTGATTTTGTTTTATTGATGGGTAATTTATTGATCACCATGGGTCTGGTCGGCACGGTGCTTGGTATGACTTTAACCATGACGGGGCTTAATCATGCCATGTCTGCCGTAGGAGAAGACCAACGCTTGGTGCTTGAGGGTGTAAACCATGCCATGGCAGGAATGGGCGTGGCTTTTTACACCACCTTGTTGGGGTCAATTTTTGGTGGGGTTTTATTGCGTGTATTTGCTTGGATCACCAAGGCTTCCGTTGAATCCTTGCAAGATATGCTAATGCACACCTTGTTGGTGTATGGTGTTGTAATGGTGAAAAACACAGAAACAAGGGATATGCAATTGTTGGATGCGAACATGCAGCATTTAACGGAGCATACGGCTTTATTGCAACAGGCTCTTGCAGGGAGTCGCCGTGAGATGGGGGTGTTTCGAGAGGAGTTGCAACAACTTCAACAGACCCTTGTAACAATTAACAGCGATGAAACCATGCGTAATATAGCCAAAGGACATGCTGTGTTTTTTCGTGACGCAAGGCGCAATCGTGGCTTTTTCTCTTTTTTTAAAGCTTCACCCAAGCAAGCACCATCAGAAAATCAGCTTTAAATATGCATTACCGTCGCAGTGGATCTGAGCAGCAAGATACCATTTATGAAGTATTTTCTGACATGGCATTGTTGATGCTCGCCTCTTTTATTTTTATTTTTGCCATGTTGCTGATGTTCTCTCAAATGCAAGGGCAAGGAAAAAGTCAAAAATCAGAAGCAGAAATAGCATCATTGTATGAGCAATTGCAGGCCAGTAAAAAACGTAACTTACAGCTACAAGAAGAACTAAACACGGTTGCTGGTACTGATGTGCAACAACAATTGGATAAAGTTCAAGCGAGTGCTGGGTGGGGGAAAGGCCAAGGAAAGCGTGATTTTGACCTTTTTATTCTCGGTTTAAAGGATTTACCAGGGCAAGATTTGCATTTGGTCTTGGATGCTACAGGTTCCATGCATGGCGCAACCAGTTTTTTGATTCCCATATTGCGTTTGATTGCCATACGCTCAAGAAAAAACTTGTCGGCTGTTTCATGGTATGGTGATAAACGCACGGGTACCTACAGCGGAACTATGGGGGAAATGTTTGATCATTTGATGCAAGATGCTCCCTTTATAGGTACAGAAGAAACCATAGGTCGGGCTTTTAGGGACATTGTCAAAAACGCCCCTGTACCGGGTGCTTATTTGTTGATCGGTGATGAGCCATCTACAGACCGTATTCAATACCACGCTATTCCTGCGCCCGTCTTTACC
>JAUZQQ010000065.1 GCA_030950905.1 Mariprofundaceae bacterium | reverse complement strand
GGTATAACTCTTAGCATTGTGCAATATCTCGGCTTCAGTCAACGAGGGACGGGTTTCACTTTTTCCTGTGGGGTCGCCAATCATCGCCGTAAAGTCGCCAATCATAAAAATAACATCATGACCACATTGTTGAAACTGACGTAATTTTTCTAGCAATACCGTGTGGCCAAGATGCAGGTCTGGAGCCGTAGGGTCAAAACCTGCTTTGATGCGCAGTGGGCGTTGCTGCTTTTTAGCGAAATGCAGGCGTTCTTCTAAGCCACCTTGTGGCAAAATCTCAGAGACCCCGCGTGACAACAATGCAATTTGTTGCTCAATATTCATTTAAACTCCATATAGGGGAATTAATTATCATCCAAAAAAAAGGCTATTTTTTGTTTGTATAACACATACTCTTGACGGGATTGTTGCTCAATTAATCCCATTAATAATAACTTACGAAAAGAACGGCTAACAGTTTCTCGTTGGCAACTAAGCAAGTGCGCCATCGATGTGCGTGTTGGCAATACTGTTAAGATCGTGTTTTCAGTGGTTTCTTTCCATGCAGGTAACGACAAAAAATAACGACAGAGCCGCATGGTTACGCTGGGCTGACCAAGCCGACAAATAACATCATGGGAGCGTAAATAACGGGATAAAAACAAACTGCTGATACGCAAGCGAAATTTCTCAAGCTCAAAACACTTCCAGAAAACAGCAGGTCGAATAGTTAATATTATACAGTCTTTTGCGGCTACAATGGTTGCCGTGCGTTGCTCTAAAAACAAGGATAACTCGCCCACCAATTCACCAGCTTCCAGCGTGTAGAGCAAGGCTTCATTTCCGCCAGCCATCATCAAGCGAATATCCACGGCACCTTCAATGATCAAAAAACAATTGCCGGAACCAGCATCCCGTTCAAACAGTATAAATTCACCCTTGCATAAATGAAAGGGTTTGCAGTTAGGGAAGTCATCTGTTGTAAATAAGGGGTCAGGAAATTGAAATGGGTGTGGCATTGATTAATACTTTAGATTTTATTAAAAACAATTTTTTATCAAAAACAGACGGGCTCATGAAAGGTATGCCTTGGCAGCATCAAGCACTTTGGCTAATTCCTTTTCTGCAGTGGCGTAGAGTGGGTTTGACGGTTCAATTTCCCCCATGTGGAAAACCCGTTCTAAATCCAATGCTGCTTCAGCCAATGATGGCGCGCCAATCGTTGCTGCTATACCTTTAAGTGTGTGTGCAATTCGCAAGGCATCTTTAAGCTGGTGATCAGCAATGGCTTGTTTAATTTCACTTAGGGTGTTTGCCCGCGTATTGCAAAATCGTTTTAAAACAGTGGCATACAAGTCTTTATCATGATCAACGTGTGATAATCCTTGTTTTGTATCCAATATTAAAACATCGGAAAAAACTTCTACGCAATGCCGCTGTTGCTTGTTGGGTTCTTCCTCAACGACACTCGGTATGGCTGAGGCGGATTTAATTTGGCGTTTCAAAACGTCAAATAACGTTGCGCTGTGGATGGGTTTTGTGATATAATCATTCATTCCACAAGCGATGCATCGTTCGCGGTCACCAGACATGGCATTGGCAGTCATGGCAATGATGGGTATATTGGTATTAAAATATCGGATTTTTTGTGTGGCTTCAACACCATCCATGATCGGCATTTGTATGTCCATTAATATGGCATCAAATTCCGTACTCTTTACAGCATCGACACCTTTTTTCCCATTCTCAGCAATGCTTACTCTAATGCTTGCTTTTGCCAACAGTTCTATTGCAATTTGCTGGTTGATATCGTTATCTTCCACCAGCAATACGTGTCTTCCTTCAAGTCCATGTGATGCTTGTTTGATGCTTTTGTGTGGTCTGGTGGCGGTATCGTTTGCTGTTGCTGTTAATTTTAGTGCCAGTCCAAGACTATCAAACAAGGAGGATTGATTCACAGGTTTAAGCAAATAACCATCAAACCCTGATCGCTCAGATTCTTCTTTTAATGATTCTTGTCCATGCGCTGTGACAATCAACATGGTTGGTATGCTTGTTAGGTTCATTTGCTGTTTGATGTATCGCCCAGCTTCAAGACCATCCATGCCGGGCATTTTCCAGTCCATCAACACCAATTGGTAGGGGTCATTTTCATTGGCACTTTCTAGCTTCTGTATAGCTTCTGCACCCGAACAAGCTTCACCAGATTGAAAACCAAGGGAATCCATTAAGCCGAGTAAAACCTCACGCGATGCAGCATGATCGTCAACAATCAACGCCCGAAGGCCTTTCATTTCGGATGGAATATGTTGTATTTTTTTAATGTTATGGCTAAAGCCAAACATGGCAGTGAAATAAAAGGTTGAGCCTTGGCCTGATACTGAGTTTACGCCAATTTCTCCGCCCATCATTTCCACCAGCTTTTTAGAAATCGTTAGCCCGAGTCCCGTTCCGCCATATTTTCGCGTGGTTGATGTATCAGCTTGCGAAAATGATTGAAAAAGACCGGCTAGCTGGGTTTCGGTCATGCCAATCCCTGTATCTTTGATCATGAACGATAATTTTATTTGGTATTTTGTTTGTTCAACAATATCAATGACAATGGTAATATCACCAGACGCTGTAAACTTTACGGCATTGTTTGCCAAGTTGATTAAAATTTGCCCCAAGCGCAAGGGATCACCAATCAACGCAGTATGCAGGTTTGGTTTGGAGACAATAAGAAACTCAAGGTTTTTTTCACTGGCTTTGAGCGCGATCATATCGGTGACATGATCCAACACATCTTGCAAATCAAAGGCAATGTCTTCCATATCCATCTTGCCCGCATCAATTTTAGAAAAATCCAAAATATCATTGATGATGGATAATAATGCTGTTGCAGATCTATTGATTTTCGTTAAATAATCACGTTGTTTTGGTGGTAAGTCAGCCATTAAGGCCAGTTCGGCCAATCCCATGATGGCATTCATGGGTGTGCGTATTTCGTGGCTCATATTGGCCAAGAAATCGCCTTTGGCTCGCGCTGCATCTTCTGCATCTTCTTTTGCCCGCTCTAATTCAAGGGCATCTTGTTTGCGTTTGCTGATATCAAAAAGGCTGATTAAAAATGCTTTTTCATCAGAAAACTGTATCGGGTGAAGCGACATCAAACAACAACGCTTTTCGCTCATTCCTTGAAACTTTACGCCAAGTTCATAGTTTGAGACATGACCCTTTTCTGCCAATTTTTCACCCAATCTTACACGGTGTTTGGGGTCAATGGCTGATTCAAAAATCTTGTTGGGTTGTGCATCATAATCATTCAGCTTTTGCAATTGTTTCATGGCGTGATTGCAAAGCAACACTTTGCCCTGATCAAGGTTGTCGATAATAGCCAAGGGAATAGGGGTGCATTCAAAAACACGAAACAAATTGTTTTCACTGTTTGCTAACTTTTCTTCTGCGGCAGCTTTCTTGCTTGTAATATCCGTACGAATACCTATATATTTAAAAGGTTTTCCTGCATCATCCATAAAGGGTACAATGGTCGCATCAACCCAATAAAAGCTACCGTTTTTGGCAATGTTTTTAATTTCTCCGTGCCATGGTTTGCCATGGCTGATGCTCGCCCATAATGTTTGAAACATTTCAGGGTTATGTTCATCTGATTTGATCATGCGGTGATTTTTGCCGAGTAATTCTTCTTGGCTGTAGCCACTTAAGCTACAAAATTTATCATTGACATAGGTAATATCCCCTTGCATATCGGTGGCACTAACGATGGCATGTTCATCCAATGCGAATTTTTGATGGTTTAACTCAGCAATATTGGATTGCAACTTATCTGCCGTTACACGCAAGCGATACATTACCCAAGACATATAAGCAAACAAGGATAACACCAAAAAAGATAAAAACAGCATGATAATGTCATTGGTGTCCAATGATTGATCATGCAGTTGTTGTTGTTGTAACTCAATGGATTCAATCACTTTTGATGTGGTTTGTCCCATGATGATACTCGAAGTTTTTTGAAGTGCATCTACGCCATTCATAATAATACGTAGGTGCTTAAAAACCATGGTTAAATGGTTCCTTGCATCATTGTTGATCGTATACCCTTCAAATAATTGAATCATATCAAGAATACGTTGCCGCCTTTTTATTGACGGGGCATTGATGTATACATAGATATGCGAAGTTAAATCATACAAACGTATTTCTACATCAGTGCTTAATTCAGGAATAATATGTGCTATTGCTGTAGGTAGATATGCCCGTGAGTTGTGCAAAATAGCGTATTCTTCTTTGTATTGTTCAAGCCCTTCGGTTTTTACTTTAATTAAAGTAAAAAGTTGGTTGATCAGAGGGAGAAATTCTTTTTTATTGTTTTTTGATAACCCTTCTTCTGATTGTTTAAACTGTTTCTTCAAGCTATTGATTTCTTTAACAATATGAACCATGGAATCAAAGTTTTTAAGCATACCGCCGCCTGCCATTAGCATATGCTCATTTAGCTCCATGTCCTCATCTTTAATTTGTCCAAGCAATAATTTGATTTGATGGTAATTTTTAAGGTCAACACGGTAAGAATTTGAACCAAACATAAAATTCAACAAAGACAGCCCAATCATCGTCAATAAGAGAATAGGAAGAAATGATTTCATGGTTTTCCACCAGCTTGAGTCTCTCCCTTTAGGGTCTTTAAAAAGGCAATGATCAATTGAATATCATCATCGGGAATCATTCGTCCAAGTTCATAACGTGCCATGATTTGAATCGCTTCAGACAAGTTATCAATAGAACCATCATGAAAATAAGGGGCAGTTAATGTAACCAAACGCAGGCTCGGAACTTTAAACTTGTGTTGGTCTTTGGGGCGACCTGTGACAGCAAAGCGTCCTGCATCAGCTTTGGTTATATTGCCGCGATCATCAAAATAATCACCAAAAACCCCCATGGTTTGAAACATATTGCCACCCACATTAATACCTTGGTGGCAAGAAACACAACCATACGATTGAAATAAAGCATAGCCTTTTTTTGCATCATTGCTGATGGCTGTTTTATCGCCCAACAAGAAACGATCAAAAGGCGCATTGTATGTTACCAACGAACGTTCAAAGGTAGCAATGGCATTTTTAATACTGTTGGACGTTATACCTTTTCGACCATAAATATTTTTAAACCACGTGCTATAAGAAACATCCATTTCTAATTTTTTGATAATATCAGGCCAGTTGGCGGCCATCTCTACAGGGTTTTTGATGGGGTGATCAATTTGATCCTCAAGGGTTTCTGCACGACCATCCCAAAATTGTGCTAGGTTATACACGGCATTGTATACCGTTGGAGCATTGATGCTTCCTTTAGCACCTGCAACACCCAAAGAATGCGAAAGTCCATCAACACCACCTGATGCCAAATTATGGCAATGCGCGCAACTGATTGAATTATCAGAAGAGAGGCGTTTTTCATGGAACAAGGCGCGCCCTAGTTTTATTTTATCTTCATCCAAATCAAGGGGTTTGGTGATGGGTAATATATAAGATTCAGATGATTGAAATGTATCTGCAAGGGCAATATTGGGGGCGATAAAAAACAGCGGTATTGTACAAAAATAAAACTTCCAAAACTGCATGTGTTGATCCGCCCCTTCACAAAAACCAACACAAGCTATATATGATGTTTTTTTAACGCAAGCACAAGACCTTCGCCGATTAAAAGATAAAAAGTATGGTTTTAAGTCAAAACATACAAGAATTAGAATATAGGCATAAAAAAAGGAGAGCCATGGCTCTCCTTTTTTAGATCGTTTTTATGCAATTTATTTTATGCATAGTCCATAGCTCAACGATTTTTTTTCTTACGCAACCAATCCAAGCGTGCTGTTGCAATGGCCAATTCTGCTTCAGCCATGGCAAGGTCAGTCTCACCGTTGCGACTTTCAAGGTAGGCTGCGGCATGTCTGGTTGCTTCAGTAGCGGCTGCTTCATCAACATCTGCTGCACGTTCTGCAGTATCGGCCAAAATAGTGATCATATCAGGTTGAACTTCCATGTAACCACCTGAAACAAAAACTTCATCGGTTTTTTCACCCAGTTGAATACGCAATTCGCCTGATTTTAGCATCGCCAATAAAGGAGAGTGCTTGGGCATGATACCCAAGTCTCCTGAAGCACCAGGGGCGACCAAAAAATCAGCTTCACCGCGATACACTTCGCGTTCCACTGTTGCTACCAAAACATTCATGCTTGCCATGACTTAAGCCTTGGCTGCTATTTTTTTGGCTTTGGCAATCGCACCATCCACATTGCCTATCATATAAAAAGCCTGCTCTGGAAGATCGTCAAACTCACCCGCTAAAATTCCTTTAAAGCCACGAATGGTATCTTCTTTTTTGCAATAAATGCCGGGGGAACCCGTAAATACTTCAGCCACATGGAATGGCTGAGACAAGAAACGCTGCATTTTACGTGCGCGGGATACCAATAACTTGTCATCATCAGACAATTCATCCATACCCAAAATGGCAATAATATCTTGCAATTCTTTGTAACGTTGAAGGGTGCGTTGAACGCCTTGCGCTATTTCATAATGCTCTAAGCCAACAATTTTAGGATCAAGCTGACGAGATGTAGAATCCAATGGATCTACGGCAGGGTAAATGCCCAACTCGGCAATTTGACGGGACAATACGATGGTCGAATCCAAATGCGCAAAGGTAGTCGCAGGCGCGGGGTCGGTTAAATCATCAGCAGGTACATAAACAGCTTGGACAGAGGTAATAGAGCCTGTCTTGGTCGAAGCAATACGTTCTTGCAATTTACCCATTTCTTCTGCTAGGTTGGGTTGGTAACCCACCGCCGAAGGCATGCGACCAAGCAATGCTGATACTTCCACACCAGCAAGTGAATAGCGGTAAATATTATCAATAAAAATCAATACATCGCGACCTTCATCACGAAAAAACTCAGCCATGGTCAAGCCAGTCAAAGCAACACGTAAACGGTTGCCCGGTGGTTCATTCATTTGACCATAGACCAGTGCCACTTTATCCAAAACATTGGATTCTTTCATTTCATAATAAAAGTCATTGCCTTCGCGGGTACGCTCACCAACACCCGCAAACACCGAATAACCACCGTGTGCTTTGGCGATATTGTTGATCAATTCCATCATGTTTACAGTTTTGCCAACGCCAGCACCACCGAACAAACCTACCTTACCGCCCTTGGCGATAGGTGCCATCAGGTCAATAACTTTGATGCCTGTTTCCAAGATTTCTTGCGCAGGAGCCAGGTCTTCAAAGGGAGGCGCAGCACGGTGAATAGAGGCACGTTTTTCGGTTTTAACTTCAATACCTTCAAAATCAATACCTTCGCCAAGCACATTCATGATGCGGCCAAGTGTGCCTTCTCCAACGGGAACCTGAATCATGTCACCCGTATCTGCGACTTCCATGCCACGCTTCAAACCATCGGTTGAACCCATGGCAATGGCGCGCACAGTATTGTTGCCGATATGTTGTTGTGTTTCCAGTGTCAATTTTGCATCTTCAATGCGCAATGCATTGTAGATTGCAGGCAAGTCACCAGAAGAAAAACGCACATCAACTATAGGTCCAATGACCTGTACAATATTTCCTGTACTCATAGCTTTCTCTCCAAAAATATTTTAATGAAATGGGTCATGCAGAAGCCGCAGCACCCGAACAAATTTCGGCAATTTCTTGCGTGATTGCAGCTTGTCGTGCTTTGTTGTAGGTAATACGAAGATCATGAACAATCGACTTGGCGTTATCTGTTGCTGACTTCATGGCAACCATACGCGCAGAATGCTCGCATGCTTTGTTTTCCAAGACTGCTTCAAAGACCAATGATTCGATATAACGTTTCAATAAACCTTCAAGCACCCCATGACTTTCTGGCTCATACAAATAATCCCAATACCCTGGGTGTGACACTTGTTCAGGCACGGGGCAAGGAAGCAGACGGGTACTCGTTGGTGTTTGGGTCATGGTGTTAACAAATTCACTGTAAACCATGTGAACTTCATCCAACTTACCTTCCATATAATGGTTCATCGCTACTTGAATCACACCAATCAATTCATCCATCGAAGGTTGATCATTGATGTTTTCTGCACCGCCTAAAATTGGTGCATTAATACGACGCATGAACATGCCTGCGCGGCGACCAATATTCAGCATATCGGCATCAACACCGACGGTTTTCATTACCGCAACAGCTTTTTTCATGGCGTTGCTGTTTAAACCACCGCATAAACCCTTATCGGTGCTAATAACAATAATTCCAATGCGTTTAACCTTATCACGCGGGCTAATAAAAGGGTGGTGATACTCAGGATGCGCTTGCATCAGATTAGCAATGATTCGGTGAATGCCTTCGGCGTAGGCGCGGGCATTGATAACCTGCTGTTGAGCCTTACGCATTTTTGAGGCAGCCACCATTTCCATGGCTTTGGTAATTTTACCTGTGTTTTGAATCGCCTTAATTTGGCCGCGAATTTCCTTTGCAGAAGCCACTGATTAACCCCTTACCAAGTGCCTGTGGATTTGAATGTGCTGATTGCCTTATCCAATTGTTCCACGATTTGTTCGGTCAATGCCAATTTTTCATTCAATGATTCCATCAATGTACGCTGATTATGTTTTAAGTATGACATAAACGCTGCTTCAAATGCGACCACTTTGTTTTCTTCAATGTCATCAAGATGACCATTGCCCAGGGCATACAAAATCGCAGTGATTTCAGCAACAGACATCGGGCAGTTTTCACCCTGTTTCAAGGCTTCCATACCGCGTTTTCCGCGTTCAATTTGTTTCCGTGTTCCTTCATCAAGGTCAGAGGCAAACTGGGCAAATGCTGCCAATTCACGGTACTGTGCCAAATCAAGACGCAAGCCACCACCAACTTTTTTCACAGCCTTGGTTTGTGCCGCACCGCCAACACGAGAGACCGACAAGCCAACATTCACAGCCGGGCGTTGACCCGAGTTAAACAAGCCTGTTTCCAAGAAAATTTGACCATCGGTAATGGAGATTACATTGGTTGGTACGAAAGCAGAAACATCACCTTCTTGGGTTTCGATGATGGGCAATGCTGTTAACGAACCTGTTTTTCCCGTTATTGAACCATTTGTAAATGTTTCAACGTATTTCTCAGAAACCCGCGATGCACGCTCAAGCAAGCGAGAGTGAAGGTAGAATACATCACCAGGGTAGGCTTCACGGCCTGGAGGCCGACGCAAGATCAACGATACTTGACGATAAGCCCACGCCTGTTTGGTCAAATCATCATAAACAATCAGTGCATCTTCACCACGGTCACGAAAATACTCACCCATGGTACAACCTGTGTACGGTGCAATGTATTGCAAGGCAGCAGATTCAGATGCTGATGCCGCAACGATAATGGTGTTATCAAGCGCGCCATGTTCTTTTAATGTGCGAACCACGTTGGCCACAGTTGCCGCTTTTTGACCTATTGCAACATAGATACAAGTAATGCCTGAATCTTTTTGATTGATGATGGTGTCAATAGCAATCGCTGTTTTTCCTGTTTGACGGTCACCAATAATCAATTCACGTTGACCACGCCCAACAGGGATCATTGCATCAATGGACTTAATACCCGTGGCCATGGGTTGATCAACACTTTTGCGATCAATAACGCCAGGGGCTACTTTTTCTACCACATCGGTAAGGCTTGTATTGATGGCACCAAGACCATCAATGGGTTGACCCAAAGCGTTTACCACGCGTCCTTTTAATTCAGGGCCAACGGGCACTTCAAAAATTTTACCTGTGGAGCGAACTTCATCGCCTTCCCGCAAATGGATGTACTCACCAAAAATTACCGCACCGACAGAGTCTTCCGCAAGATTCAGTACCATGCCAATCGTTTCATTTGGGAGCTCAAGCATTTCTCCTGCCATTGCATCAGCTAGGCCATGGATCAATGCAACACCATCTGCAACGGAGATGATTCGTCCCACATTTACATCAGCCGCCGAAGATTCAAAGCTTTGAATCTGTTGTTTAATTATGGAACTGATTTCCGCTGTGTCGAGCTTCATTTTCAACCTCTATTTTTTATAACCGTTCACCTACCCCGTAATTTCCCCGTCTACAGCGTTGAAAGTGCTCATTTACCCTAGTGTAAACTGCGCGCTTTCGCCTTGTAGCCAAAAAAATTAAGGGGCAGGTGAACGGTTACATTTTTTTATTGGGGCAGTGTCCGTCCCATAAGATTGGGCTTGAACACCAAAAGCCTCACCAATATTGGCAAGGCTTGTATTAATTAATCAGTGAACGATGGACTGGCGCAAGCTATTAAGCTTGCCCCTTAAAGAGCCATCAATTTTTCGGTCACCCATTTGCACGATCAAACCACCAAGAATACTGGGGTCTTTAACAACATGAAGCACAATATTCGCCCCCGCTGTTTTTCTTAAGGCTTTCACCAGTAGATTTTCTTCGCGTTTGTTTAGGTGGGTGGCAACGGTAACTTGCACATCTATTTCACTGCCTGCACGAATAATCATATCATCCAACTGCGTGTTTATTTCAGGCAATAATGATAATTTATTGCGGCTTGCTAGCAGATCAATCAGCCGTGTGATAACACTATCATTCTTAACTTTTATAGCCTTTTTAATCAATGAGGCTTTAAATGTTTTATCAAACAATGGTGATGCCAATGCCTCTGCTGCACCTGTATCAAGTACAGCAACAGTAGCTTTGATGAGACCCTCGCGATCAAATCCAGATTCTTGATGCAATGCAAACAATGCAGATGCATAACGGCGAGAAATCAGTGCCGTACTCATGCTGTTGCTAATTCCTTACTGATGGTATCATCAATGATTCTGGCATGACGCTTGGCATCAATTTCGACATTAATAATTTTTTCAGCAGCAGATATGGCGATGCTGGCAACTTCTTTTCGCAAATCTTGCCGTGCACGACCTACTTCTGCTTTTAATTCTTCTTTGCCTGCATCAACAATCGCAGCGGCATCTTTCCGGGCACGAAGCACCGATTCTTCTTTCACTTCGGCAGCGCGTCGCTCTGCTGCTGAAACAATACCTTGCGCCTGATTTTTTGCTGCCGCAATAGCTGCTTCTGCTTCTGCTTCTGCTATTGATTTGGCTTCAACGCCTGCACTGGCAGCGGCTAGACCATCTTCAATTTTTTTTGTTCTGTTTGCCATAGCATCGTTAATCGGGGTATAAAGCAAAGCTTTTAATACCCAGACCATTGTTACAAAGACGATGATTTGACCAACAAATGTCAGATCAATACTCACTTGTTTTCCTCCTAACGGTTATTCATTATCAAAGGATGGCGTACATAATACACCATCCAAATGGGTAACTTATATGTGATTAAATGAATGGGTTGGCAAACAAGAACCACAATGCAAATGCCATGATAATAAAGGGGAAAGATTCCATCAAGCCAGCAAAAATAAACATATTAAACATCAACTGTGGGCGCATCTCTGGTTGGCGAGAAATACCTTCTAATGTTTTAGAACAAATAAGTCCCCATCCAATAGCTGATCCCAAACCAGCAGCGGCAAGAATAACACCCACTGAAATTGCTGTAGCAGCGATGATGATCGTATTTTCCATTTTTTTATATACTCCTTTTTATTGATAAATGAAACCAAGTTGCAAGTGGTCTGTTGCAGCCACTTACTTAAAATTAATGTTCAACAGGTTGATGTGCGATAGACAAATAAACCACCGACAAAATCATAAAAATAAAGGCTTGTAACAAACCAATAAACATGTGAAAGAGTGACCAGCCAACCCCGACGGCTATGCCAATTAATTGAGCAAAAATACCACCAACCGTGGTTAATTGTTCCATGCTGCTGGCCAGCAACAGCATAGCGATCAACAAGAAAATAACTTCGCCTGCAAACATATTGCCAAATAAACGAAACGAAAGACTCAATGGCTTGGCGATTTCTTCGATTATTTTTAATGTAAAATTAAGAGGAATCAGCGCAACACCCAACAATTTAACCATTGGGTTTTTAGAATCAAGCAAGAGGCTAGCAAAAGGTTGTAGTAATAATTCTTTCATAAAATGCACAGGTTTTAATTTAAATTCATAGTACAAAACCATAGCAAACACGGTTAATGCCATGGCCACGGGTAAATTCAAATCATTGGTGGGCACGGGTCTAAAATGTTCAATACCAAACAAATGTGCTGTGTGACCCAGCAAGTAAGCGGGTAAAAGATCGATGGTGTTGCACAACAATATAAATGTAAAAATGGTTAATGCGAGTGGTGCAATGATTGGATTATGCACAGGAAAGTTATCGTGAACGGTATCGTTCACAAAACCAACCAGACCTTCCACAGCATTTTGCGCGCCTGTTGGCGCACCTGCTACGATTCTTCCACGCAACCAAAGCGAAAAGCCAAGCATCAGGCCAGCCACCACCAGTGTTACCAACATGGTATCCAAGTGAATTTGCATAAAAGCATTGTCGGCATCAAATTGATAGACCCAATAGTCCAAATGTGCGCTGATTTCAGTTCCATCTGCGTGTTCTTCCGTAGCCAATTGTATCCCCTTATTGTAATTATTTATAAAACTTGGCTACCATAACGGTGGTAGCGCACCCATTTAAAATTTCATGCTTTGTTTTTGTTGGTGGTAAAAAACGAAGGTAAAATAAATATAAGCAAGCAATTGCCCCACAAAAAAACCTGCCGCAACCCAAAGAAGGTGCAAACCTATTGCATAAGCAAAAAACAACAAAGCCAACACCATAATAAAACGTATTGCTGCGGATTTTAACAGCATTTTTTTACCCTGATCAGGATCAGCATCCGTGGCTTTATGAATATTTCGATGCATCATTAAACCAGATGCAAGCACAACAATAATGCCATAACACAATGCAACAGCAAACATCAATGAAAAAACTATTGTAACGATAGGCACAGCAATCAGGGCAACAGTGAGTTGTAAAAAAACAAGCCGTTCTATGATTTTCTTATGATCCAAATCTGGTGTCAAAACAGTCATTTTATCGCTCTTGGCAGCTTTAAATTATCCCCTCAAGATCTTCAGCGGTGCGATTTTTAACAGAAAGCACATGACATGACAAGTTTTTATGTGACATGGGGGAGTTATTGCACCTTTGTAGTGTAGGTATTTCAGACTATTTGTTATTCAACCATTGCAACAATTGCTCGGGTGAAGCTGCACCCGAGCGTTTGCGTCCATCGCGGGAAATCATGGTTGGCGTGCCGCGAATGCCATAATTTGCTGCCAGTTTCTGTATAGCATCAATGGGGGTATCACATTTTCCTTCGGGAAGTTTTTTTCCATTAAGCATCAGGTCTTGCAATGCAGCATGTTGGTTTTTTGCACACCAAATTGATGCTGCATGGCCTCTTGCTTTAGGATGCAAACTTTCTAGGGGGAACAAAAATGTATAAATTTTAATTCCTTTGGCATCAAGCAATGATTTTTCTAATTGACGGCAGTAAGGGCAGTCGGGATCTGTAAAAACAGCAAGTTCTTTGCCATCAGGGTCACCAGAAACAATCGCTTTATCCAAAGGAAGATCATTCCAATTGACTTTATTGATCACCTCTAAACGCGCCTTGGTTAAATCTTTTTTGCTTTCGGTATCGAAAATATGTCCGCCAGCAATTAAATAACGCCCTGTTTTCTCAGCATAAAACAATTGATTGCCCACACGCAGCTCATACAGCCCAGCTATGGGTGTTGTTCTAATGGTTTTAATGGCCATATCTGCATTGGCATGACGAATACTTTTGTCTACGCTGCTTGGTGCATCTTTTGCCCATACAGATGTTTGCATTAGCCCGATACACAATCCAAGCATTAATAATCGACGCATCTTTTAACCTCCAAGCCCTGTTGGGCTACAGTGAAACTTTAGGCGTAACCTGCCGTCACTTTTTTAAGACGCAAGATGTCTTGCATCCTATCAACGATCAATATGATCAAGAATTTCTGTTTATAACGGTTTCTGTTGGTAGCCTCTATTGCCATTCATGGTGGCTGATACCAGCAGATTTGTTAACCAAGAATCATCATAGCGCATGTCATTCAAGCGTTCAGCAGGGCACTTTTTACCATCGTGCTTCTTCA
>JAUZQQ010000064.1 GCA_030950905.1 Mariprofundaceae bacterium | reverse complement strand
CCAATAACAGCACTGGATGCCAGTAAGACCGATAAGTTAAAGCGAATAGAACGAAACTTTGTTGGCATTGTTAAAAGTCTGCCATCAATCTGGCATAATAATAGGCACCGCTATAACCAAAGGGGGAATAGCGGGAATAGGGTTTGATACCATTATTGCCATAAAAGTTTCCCGATAGCCCCTTCCATTTGTTGGGCGTCACATCAAAAATATTACTTCCGCCAACAGCAAGACGAACGCTGGGTGATAATGTATAGGTAACATTCAAATCAGTCGTCCACTTGGCATCAAAAGCATAGGACGTGTTGCCAATAACCTGCTTGTAGCCACCAAAACGATTAAAATTCATCACCAAGTCCCAATCATTGTGCTGGTACTGGGTAAGGAGTTTTATGCTGGACTTGGGTTGGCCATTTTCCAAGCGATCAATTTGATCCAGTCCGGTAGGGTGCAATTGGGCAGCACCTTTAAACTTTGTCACATGATTGCGGTTGTAATTGAACCACAAACCAAGTGAAAGCTTATCTTGATGGGCAAGTATATAGGCTTGATTGATGCGAACATCTATGCCTTGGGTGGTGGTGGTTAAGCCATTTACAAAAAAGCGTGCTTTGCGTACATGGTTGGCAGTAAGAATAGCAGCTTGTGCTACCGTTGCGCCAGCCAAATCATTAGAGAGCGTAATGCGATCATCAACCAAGGTATAAAAATAATCAACCATCAATGAAAAGTGCTTGGAGGGTTGAAAAACCGTACCAATACTTGCATGGCGTGATTTTTCTGGATTCAAAGGTTTGGCTCCCAAGGCGATGGCAACAGGGTCGTTGGGGCGAAATGTCCCTTGCGTGGTTAATGTATTGGTTACTGTGTCTACAAAGGATGAGGTCTGCGAATAAAAAAGCTGTGACAATGAAGGCGCACGAAAGCCCGTGCTAAAACCTGTGCGAAACATTAATGTAGGCATGGGTTTGTAGGTTGCTGCCAGCTTCATGTTTGTGGTCATGCCAAAGTCAGAATAACGCTCTGAGCGTACCGCTGCTTCAACCGATAACGTATTAACAAAGCGGTAGCTGGCATCGCCATACAGCGCATAGGTTGTTCGACCATCACGCACGGCATTTTCAGGCCTGAAACCTGCAAAACCTTGTGATGCCGAACCTGTATACGAGGCTACATTACCTGCCGTTATTTGGTATGTTTCACTTCGATATTCAGCCCCTAGAGCCAAATCCCATGCGGAACGGTGTTGCTTAAAATCCAAGTTGGTGGTCTGTTGAATAAATTGTAAACCGCCGTTATCAAAAACCATCGGGGATGCCCCAGCCAGTGTGTAGTTCATGCTATTGTTCACTGAAAAATCAAATTTATTGGAGCCATAAGCCTGACTAAGCTCCCAACTCAATCCATCCCCCCATTCACCCTTGATACCTGCCATCAAGGTGTAATCTGTGATTTTAGCCTTTATTTCGGGTAAAAAACCATTGGGGTAAAGCATGGTGTTACTCACGCTTGGCGGACGATAGAAAGCACTGGCGCGACTATCACGTTGATTGCCCAAGGCAGTAACATAAGGCATAAGTCCATTGCGTAGCGGTATTTCGGTATGAATCACAGCTTTGTAATTGGTGGCAGCAGGAATGCCTACATGGGTATCAATACGCGGTGTGGCCAAACGTGGATCTGGGCCGCCCCGCCATGTCTGTTGCTGACGGTCTGCCGACAATGTAGCATTAATAAAACCATCATAGGGCAATGGCACAACCAGCATACCTTCGCCTTGAATCAACTTGCCATCGCGTTTGCTGCGTACGCCACTGTTGATGCTAAGTGAACTTTTTTGCCCCATTCCTTTGAGCACTATATTGATAACACCAGCAATAGCATCAGAGCCGTATTGTGCTGCCGCACCATCACGCAGTATTTCAACACGTTCAATGGCTTTAAGTGCAATGGTATCCAAATCCACACCGCTAGAGCCACGACCAATCACACCATTCACATGCAGCAACGCTGCGCTATGCAAACGCTTACCATTAACGAGCACCAATACTTGGTCAGGCGCCATACCGCGCAGTGTAAAAGCACGGACATGATCGCTGCCATCTGCCACCGATGTTTCAGGTGCATTGAACCCCGCAATATAATAGCGCAATACATGGGTCAGCGAATGCAGACCAGATTGCTCAATTTGCTTTGCGGTAATCACATCAACAGGTGCATTGGCATCCAGCATGTTTTTTTCACCGCTGCGAGAACCAACCTCGGCTTTTAATTCAATATCGGTTTGCAACAGTGCTTCCAAGCTTTCTTGATCATCTTCGTTGCTGTATGCCGCAAGGGGCAAAGCAATAACAGCCATTAGCAAAAAAGCAGCAAACGGAAAGAGGTTGAATAGACGCATTATTTTTCCTCCTTAACAATTTCTGCGATTTTTAACAACGAAGAGCGAATGCGCAGTCCTGCCTGACGTGCCACATCCAAATTAATTTTTAATTTAAGCCTGCGTGATGCTGTATACATTTGAATCATACCACCAAGTTGCGCAAAACCACGGCTATCACTGATGGTTAAAATGTGTTTTTTATTCATCGCAAGCAGTACGTCTTGCATTTTTGAAGGCGACATGCGCGGAATAAAAAGAATTTGTGCATCACCCAGTTTTTTCAATGAATCAATGTGTTGTACAATCACAGGATGATTGTGAATACGTTTACCCGTTAATAGACGATCAGGAAGCCCGCCAAAAGGGTTGTTAAGAATAGCAATGGTAAAACTTTGTACACCAGCACTATCATTGCCGCTGACAAACTTTGCCAGCTTGGCAATGATGGATACTTTTAATACATCTTCTGATTCATAAGCATCAACCTGTCCGATGCAAAGTAGGTTTAGCATGATGATCGGCATTAAAAATAAACGAAGTCGCATATTTATTCCTTAATAATGAAGCGGTTGATGAAATAAAAGATAACCACTATTGCTGAAATATTGTTATGAAATCCGAATAATCTAAATTAACGAAAACAATACAATGACAATTATCACAAGGTTCACGGCAAAACGTCTGCGCCAAAGATGAATAAAAATACTGAGTCAGTAACTTAACTCATTCCGTGCGCGTTCCTAAGCATCATTCAATAAGCGTAAAAACTGTCGGTGAAGACGTGCATTTCCACACAAGACATCACCATCTTCCAGTTTTAAAGTGCCACCCTGTGTGTTGGTGATAATGCCGCCTGCTTCTTGTACCAGCAGCACACCAGCAGCAATATCCCATGAACATAAGCCTGATTCCCAATAAGCATCCAAACGCCCTGCTGCCACATAAGCCAAGTCGAGCGCCGCAGAGCCAGCGCGCCGGTATCCTTCTGTATTGCGCATGCAGCGATCCATACGTTGTTGAAAACGATCAATCTCTGTATCGCGGCTGTAGGGTGGCAAGCCAGATGCAAATATACAATGATCGGTATATTCTACGGTAGTAACCCGCAAACGTCGCCGGTTCATGAATGCACCTTGACCACGCTCGGCCTCAAAAAGTTCATTTTTGATAGGGTCATAAACCACAGCCAGCAAGGGGCGAGCATCTTGCCATGCTGCAATGGAAACAGAAAAATGAGGGAAACCATGAATAAAGTTAGTGGTACCATCCAAGGGGTCGATATGCCATTGAATGGGCGCATCGGGCTGGCTGCTTCCTGATTCTTCGGCGACAATACCGTGGCTGGGGTAGTGTTGCTGAATTTCTCGTAAAATAAGGGCTTCGGCTTTGCGGTCTATATCGGTAACAAAATCACGGTCTTTTTTTTCTTCAACCTTAAAACTCGCGCTGTTTTCAAAGCTTCTAGCGATAAGGTCGCCCGCTTTTCTGGCAGCACGCACGGCAACATACAACATGGTAAAATATCCTTAAAAAGAATGAACAATGAGGCGAAGCTAATCCGTTTTTTTAACTTTCTCAACTTAGTTTATAATAGACCTTATAAACGCAACACTCAGTTAAGACAAAATTCGTGTAGCATAGCTGCTTGCCATTCTCCAATGTCTTCCTAGCTTTCGCCTATGTTGCGTTATTCGCTGAACCGCTTGTTGTCAATGCTTCCCCTGCTTTTGGGCATCACCCTTATTTCTTTTGCCATGATGCACCTTGCCCCAGGCGAACCTTCTGTGCTTGGCCAGCAATTTAACCCCAAAGTGTCCGCCCAAGATGTTGAACGATTGCGCGAATACTATGGCTTGAATGAACCCTTGCATGAACAATATTGGCATTGGCTGAAACGCCTTGTGGTATTGGATTTTGGTCATTCACTTTCAGGCGATGCACGTCCAGTGTTGGATAAGATTATGGAACGCTTGCCTGTTACGCTGTGGGTGAATGTATTGGCGATATTGCTTATTATGCTTGTGGCTATTCCCGTGGGTGTGCTCTCCGCCGTTCATCGTGATGGTTTTTGGGATCGAAGCATGACGGTGTTGGTGTTTATTGGTTTCGCTATTCCATCATTTTGGTTGGGTTTGTTGTTGATGTTGGCCTTGGGGGTCAACCTTGATTGGTTGCCTATTTCTGGAATCCATGATTATGATTGGCGACAAATGAGCCTATGGCAGCAAGGGATTGATTTTTTACAACACTTGTTGCTTCCTGTGTTTGTTTCGGCCATCGGTGGTGTTGCAGGCATGAGCCGTTTTATGCGCTCAGGCATGTTAGAAGTGATTCGCGCCGATTACATCACCACCGCAAGGGCGATGGGTTATGATGATACCAGTATTCACTATAAATTGGCATTAAAAAATGCGATACTACCCATTATCACCTTGTTGGGACTTTCTATCCCTGGTTTGATTGGGGGTTCAGTCATTGTGGAGTATTTGTTTTCATTGCCAGGCATGGGGCGTTTGTTTTATGAGGCTATTTTAGCGCGGGACTATACCGTGGTGATGGGAATTACCGTCATGGGTGCGGTATTGACGCTGCTCGGCAATTTGTTGGCTGATATTGCCTACGCCTGGGCTGACCCTCGTACCCGTCATGGGGTGGCAACATGAGGGCGATGTTTCGTCAGCAGCCCTTGTTTACTGTTGGCTTATTTATTGTTATTGGCGTGATTGTGTTGGCTGTTTTTGCCCCGTGGTTGGCACCGTACGATCCTACCCATGTGAATGTTCGCACTATTTTATTGTCCCCATCATGGGCGCATTGGTGCGGTACTGATACGTTGGGTCGTGATGTGTTTTCTCGGATGTTGTATGGTGCGCGGGTATCGTTGTCTGTTGGTTTGGTGGCCGTTGGAATCAGCATGACGATGGGTATTGTTTTCGGGGCTGTAGCGGGGTTTTATGGTGGACGAATTGATGCATTGTTGATGCGAGCAACCGATATGGTGCTGTGTTTCCCTACCTTCTTTTTGATTTTAGCGGTGATTGCTTTTCTTGAACCTTCGGTATGGAATATCATGATTGTTATTGGTTTAACATCGTGGATGGGTATTGCGCGCCTTGTTCGCGCGGAATTTCTTAGCCTTAAACAGCGCGAATATATTTTGGCAGCCCAGTCATTGGGGGTATCACCCTTGCGCATGATTTGGGCATACATGCTGCCCAATGCCATGGGGCCTATATTGGTTTCTGCGGTATTGGGTGTGGCGGGTGCGGTATTGGTTGAATCGGGCTTGTCTTTTCTTGGTTTGGGGGTGCAACCACCTGACCCCTCGTGGGGTAATATTCTTACCGATGGAAAAGACAATATTCAAATCGCATGGTGGTTATCGTTTTACCCAGGCATTGCCATTTTAATCACTGTTTTGGGGTACAATTTATTGGGGGAAGGTTTGCGTGATATTTTTGACCCACGCCTTCGTTCATGATTTTTCTTTGGTCTCGGTAAAAGCATCCCATGCTTCAAGAAATGCTTTCATGTGTGAACGGGTATTGCTTTCTTCTTGTATATAATTACGCAGACCAAGCATCGTTCTGGCATAGGCTGGTTCTGATAAACTGCCGTTAAAATACTGCCACCGCAAATAGATTAATGCCGTGGTACAGACATCTGTTTCACAATAATTTCGAATAGCCGCCAATTCGTTGTTTTCAAACATGGCACGAACATTATCACCTGCCACATCCAGTTTTCCAGGAACACCAAAAACAGTGGCTATTTCATGCATAGAGCAACGTGCTGAAGCACCATAATCAGACAATGCCTCTAACAAATCAAGGTGGTAGTCTTTACCATAACGGCTATCGTAGTTGTTCCATTTGTCACCTTCGCTAAACCATCGTGGGGTGGAAATACCATGTACCATGGCACGGTATTTCATCACAGGAACATCAAAACCCCGACCATTAAAGGTGACAAGGGTTGGTGCGCGTTTTTCAATCAGGTGAAAAAAACCTTGCAACAAGGCGTGTTCATCACTGGCTTCATCGCCACCCGCCGCAATTTTTTTCACGATGAGTTCGACACCGTTTTCACCAGACTCAACACAAAAATGTGCATAAGCAATCGCCACCACCTGATGAAAAGGTTGGCGAGGAAAGTCATTGCGGCCATCTGTTTTTTCTAAAAAGTAATCGCTCAGGGCATCGCGTGCCTCGGTATCTGTTAAGTTGGGAAGCCCAAGCGTACGCCGGCTGGCTGCTGCATCGGCAACAGTTTCAATATCAAAAACAATAATATCACGGCGCATACACGCCTCCTTATAAAAAAACAGTTACGAAAAAAAGAAAAACGGCCACAATGTTACCGCAAACATGAACACAATTAAAAAACAAAAAAGAAAAAACCTTACAGGGTTTTGTGTCCAGTGTTGCCAATGGGTTGGCACGGGTGGCTGGGGTATGGCTTCACGTTGTTGTTGGTAAGCATGCAACAGGGCGCGAGCCGCTGTTAATTGATTTTTATTACGCAGCCAAATAGCTGCAACGCCAAGTCCCCACGTTCCTGATGATGTTTCGTATACCGCCATGTTTGCATCGGCTAGCAAGGTACGCACGGCTGCTGCCTCTTCATCAGAGACATCACGCAAGCGGAACAATAATGCTGCCATCAGTTGCCAACAGCCTCAATAATCATTCGCTGACCAAACACATCAAAGGCATACTCAGCCTGTTTTTGTGCTGCCCATGTCTCTAACAGCAAGTCACCACTGCCCGTTAATTGCAAAACCACAGAATCATGACGGGTAAACACAGTGATATCTTGGACATCACCTTTTCGTTCTTTGTTCAAGGCGATGGCGAGGCGAAGCAACAGTACCAATGCATCCATTTGCTTGCGCTCGGATCTTGAAAGTGTGGCATAAAAGGCGTGAGATGCAGACGGCATTTTTTTGCGTTGAAAACGCACCATCACGGCAAGCCAGTCTTTTTCGAGTTCAGACAAACCAATCATCGGTGAGGCATGCAAGATATAAGCGGCATGACGATGATGACCATCACTGCGAATCATAATGCCAATTTCATGCACCAAGCTGGCAATATGCAACAACAAGCGATGACGAGCTGATAAACCATGAACGTCAGCCAACTCATCAAACAGAATTTTAACCAATACACCCACATGTTTGGCATGCTGAAGATCAACGTGGAAACGCCTCGCCATCGCCACTGCCCAAGATACAGCCTGATGGCGCAAGGACTTTTTGCTTACCCCTTGTTCTCTGTGCAGCAAGTCAATCAATACACCCTCAGCCAAGCCTGTACCCGGAATCAGCAAGCGGGCAGGTTTAACCAACGCCATCACTGATTTTAACACCAACAAAGCAGGAATAATAACATCGGCACGGTCAGGGCGTAAGCCAAGTTCTTCTACCCGTTGTTGGTAACCCATGCTGCGGAGGTGTATTTCAATCTTTTTTAGATCTTCGTAGTTGATTTCCCCTGCTGATGCATTACCCAACAAATCAACACCCAATGAACCAATGCATTCAATATTCCCACCTGTGCCAATACATAGGTCTACTTCGGCATCCAGAATTTCTTCTTGAACCTTGCGCTGCATAAACGCCACATACTCTTCAATTAGATTCGCCAGTTCATGCTCATCTTTGGCATCAGAGAAACGCTCTAGCAATCGAACCGTACCCATTTTAAAGCTTTCCAAAGCAACAATATCACCATGATCGGACAATGAGACTTCTACACTACCACCGCCAATATCGATCAATAAGGTTTTTTTCTGGGTTAACGTTGGTAAAGCATGTTGAATAGCCGTGTGTACAAGGCGCGCTTCTTCTTCACCAGAAATCAATTCAATAGAAATACCCGTTTTTTCGGCAATACGCGCAATCAATGCTTGGCTGTTGCTGGCACTGCGCAAAGCACTCGTTCCTGTTGCGCGGACGCTGCCCACAGGGTAGCGGGAAATAGCGGCTTTAAAATGTTCAAATGCTACGTCAGCCAGATTCATCGTGGCTTCAGATATAACACCAGAAGTAAATGAGTCTTTGCCCAAGCGAACTGCTTCACGTTGATAATAGACCAATTTTGTTTGCCCATCGGCATTTAAACCACCAATACGTAAGCGCATGGCGTTGGAACCAATATCTATCGCAGCAACCAACGATGTTGGCATATCAGCCTCCATCTGAAGATTTAAATCTTTATCTGGCATCGTACAGTTCTCCCGAAAATCCAGAATATGGCAGTATTAAAAGGATAAAACTTTGCCCCCAAGAATATGAACATGCAAATGAAAAACCACCTGGCCACCACCCTTTCGAACATTGATCACCACACGGTAACCCGCATCCAGCTTTAATACGGTATCAGCAATATACTGTACCCGCAGCATCAACAGCCCCAGCAACGCAGGGTCATCAACATCGGATAATGTGGCAGTATGTTGTTTGGGAATAACCAATACATGGATGGGTGCTTTGGGTTGAATATCTTTAAAAGCAAAGATTTCATCGTCTTCATAAACAATATCAGCAGGCAATATTCCCGATGCTATTTTACAAAACAAACAATCAGACATTGTAATACCTCTATTCCTTAATTCGTTTTTTTGGTCATTTCCATAACGCTTTCTATGACATGATGAATGGGTTTCATTTTTTTGCGTGTTTGCACATCACCATGGTTATCGCGTTTAACAGTGTTTACACCATCAATATTGCGTAATACGCGAATAATATCGGCCAAGTGATCGCGCCCTTTAACATCAACAAAAAACAACAAATGGGTAATTCCACCGCTTAATTGTTGCATGCGTAGATCTTCAATATCAGCATCTTGTTTGGACATGGCGTTGGATAATGTTGCCAACATACCACGTTTGTTTTGCGTCGTGAGTTCAATACCTGTGGTGTACAATTCTGCGGTCTCTCCCTCCCATTCAAAACCCTGCCAACTTTCACTGCTTTGGGCAAGCACTTGCTTGCAACGGTAGTAATGCAATTCAAAGCCACGGTTGGTCACGATTTTTCCCACAATGGTATCGCCAGGAACAGGGTGGCAGCACGATGCAGGGTAGAGCATGCGCTGCTTTAGACCACTGACATTTAATGGGTGCAAATGCTTGCAAACCGCACTGTACAATTGATCCAAAGATATTTCTCCTCGCCCCAACTTTATTTTAAGTTGATCCATACTCGAACAACCCAATGCTGTTGATATGTTATCAGGCAATGGTGCATGGGATATATTTAAGATCATTCTATGACCAAGCGCAATGCTGTCTTGTTGGTTTTGTTTTTTAAAAAACTGACGAATACGGTGACGCGCACGGGGGGTTTTAACAAGTTTTAACCATGAATATGATGGCCCTTGTTCGGGGTTGGTGATGATTTCAATACGATCGCCATTGCGCAATCGCTGCGACAATGGGGCATTTTTTCTGTTGATGCGTACGCCCATACATTGATGACCAATATCGGTATGAACAGCATAAGCAAAATCCAAAGCCGTGGCATTACGTGGCAAAGAGAAAAGCTCGCCATCACGGCTAAATACAAATACCTCTTGAATAAATAAATCAAGCTGAACGCTTTCAAGGAATTCTTTCGGGCTGCTTGGCTCCCGTGATAAATCAGCAAGGTTTCTTAACCAGTCCATGCTTTGATCGTTGGTTTTATTGGGGCTCTCTTTGTACAACCAATGGGCAGCAAGCCCATTTTCAGCACGGTGATTCATTTCTTCGGAACGAATTTGAACTTCCAGCAAGCAACCATCATGGTCATAAACCGATGTATGCAGCGATTGATAACCATTGCTTTTGGGTGTTCCAATATAATCTTTTATGTGACCGATTTTATTTTGATACAGCTCATGAATGAGTCCCAATGCTTGATAACAAGCTGCGCGCCCGACCACCACGATACGAAAAGCCAAAACATCATGCACTTGATCAAAGGTCAAGTTTTTGGCTTGTATTTTTTGATGGAGACTAAACACATGTTTGGCACGCCACGTTACGTGCGCCTTTAAGCCTCGTTTTTCAAGAATAGATTGCATGATATCAGCCATCTCTGTGGGTGTGTATTTTAAAGCAGCAATAGCTTCATCGCGCAGTCGTTTTAACGTACAAAAGGTTTCACGATCATGGGTGAAAAAAGAAAGATCTTGAAGGGCTTGTTTGATCCAATACAAGCCCAGACGATTGGCGAGTGGTGCGTAAATAGTAAGGCATTCATCGGCTTTAAGCTTGGCTCGATGAAGCGGTAGAGACCCCAAAGTTGACATATTGTGCAAACGGTCTGCCAACTTAACAAACAATACGCGAATATCTTTTGATATCGCCAAAATAATTTTTCGTAGGTTTTCTGCTTCTTTCGTTTGTTTGGATTCGATACCAGCGTGGCTCAATTTGGTAACACCATCAACCAAATTGGCGACGCTAGCACCAAAATGGTGCTCAATATCAGCCAACGATACGTCTGTATCTTCAACCGTATCATGCAATAAGCCTGTAATAACGGTTTCTACATCCAGTTGCATTTCTGCCAACAAGCCTGCCACAGCCAAGGGGTGAATAATAAAAAGCTCGCCTGATTTCCGCTTTTGAGGCCCATGAGCCTGCGCGGCAAATACATAAGCCCGTTTAATCAGGTCAAAATCAGCATCGGGTGCATATTTTCGAACACGGTCAATGATTTCATAAACCCGCGTGGCATACGTAACGTTGGCCTGAAAAACATCTTGATAATTAAGTTGCGTCATTATTCAATCAATAAAAAATAGAAAACACAGTCTTAATTATTAGAGCTGTATGTTACTAAATAATATTTTCTTGTTCTTCTTGCAAGCGAAGCTTCTCTATTGCATCAATATTTTCCAAAACTTCCCAGCTCATTAATCCACCTGCAATTTCACGCAATGCCTGTACGGCAGGCTTATACATCTCATCTTCTTCGACAATCGGGTCTAAACCGACAACCAATTGCCGTGCTCTGCGGGTTGCTAGCAACACCATTTCAAAGCGATTGGGATAATAACTGATACAGTCTTCAATGGTTACACGCGCCATAATTCCTCACAAAGTAATGAAAATCCCCCCCATTATTAAAAACTCTTTTTGATATATCAACCTTTATTGCGCGTTAGCCTCACGGGTTGATCTATAAATTGGTGCATTGGGAATGAGGGTGATGCTTTTTTGGAAGAGATTTTGCCACTCTATCTGGCTATCAGTCGCACATCTTTCCCCTATGTCCTATTGTTTTCAGGCATTTGACCGCGTAAGCTGATTTTCATCGGTGTGATCAAACACTTTCCCATAAATATCCAATACTGTGGTCTCTTTATAAGCCATTTTATTTTCACCAATAGTCACATTCACCGTTCGCGCATTTGATAAGCTAGTTCGAAGAAAGCTGTTTATAACGGATTCTGTTGGTCGTATAACCCATTGATATATTTAAAGGTATTCATGAATACGGCGACTCTGGCATATGCCGATAGGGCACGGTGTATCATACAATCCATTCTTTTA
>JAUZQQ010000063.1 GCA_030950905.1 Mariprofundaceae bacterium | reverse complement strand
GGGATCTTCGTTCGTATCATCCATCGTTGGCAAGGGGGCATTCGGAGGGTAACAAAATTGCCGCGAACCTTCATTCAATACCATCGGCTCTCGGCCAAAAATATCCGCCATTCGTTTCAGCAAGGTGGTCTCAACATCTTCGGAAGGAAGCCGTGCCAGGTCCCCTGCCCCAAGGTCACGAATGGCTTGAAGGGTGTTGATACGTTGGCGGTAAAAAAGTCGATCAACCAACCGCTGAAAAAGGTGGGCGATGGGTAAAAAAAACAATGATGCAACAAATGCTGCCAGCACCATTGCCCATACCGAAACAGGGTGACCCGTGATAGCATACCATGCTGATTCGGCGACTATTAAGACCACATAAAACAATACCAAAGCGAGCAAACAAGCCATCACATAAACCAACAATCGAATCAGCTTGTCGATGATATTGCGTACATGTTTGGCGCGAAAGTTCATGGTTCTTCTCGTGCTTGGGCAATAGCTGTTGCAATGTTTTTTGGATGCGTCCAAGGCAAGGCGTGGCTCGCACCAGCAAGGAAAAACACGTGAACATGGGTTAAATGATCGGCCAAAAACTGGGCAGAGGCCAACGGCGTTACAGCATCATCCGTGCCATGCAATAAGTAAACGGGGCATTGAATAGAGGAAATCTTGCACCGCAAGTCGCCATCTTTTAACAAGCGCAAACCCGCAGACAAACCTTCTGTTGTTGTACGCGATGAATGAATAGATGCATCGTGGGCTGATCTTTTACTGCCCTTGAACATCAACGCGCGAAAGCGTCGCAATACTTTGTCTGGGGCAAGCAAAACACCTTTTTGATAAGTACCCCATGCGGCAGGCGTGACCCCATGCGGCCAATCATTTCGCTGCATAAAACATGGTGTACTGCCAATCAACACCAATGATTTTACCCGTTTGGGTATGCGCAATGTGATTTTCATGGCCAGTTGTCCGCCAAGTGACCAACCCACCAAACAAACAGGGGACGGTGGAAGTTGAGCCAGTAATACATCGACCCAATCATCAACCAAAGCCTGTGCTGCACCAGCGTGACCGGGCAATGAAAGCGTGATGGCATCGCTACACCCCAATGCTTGCCAACATTGCGGGCTTTGCCCCCAGCCGTGAATCAATACCAAGGCTAACTTCATAATAAATGCAACGCCTCACTCAGTGCCTTGATCTGTGGGCGGGTGTGCATTGCCGATAATGTAATGCGCAAACGCGCCGTCCCTTTGCTGACCGTGGGCGGGCGAATGGCTGGGATAAAAAAACCTGCATCCTGCAATTGTTTGGCTGCACCCAAGGCATCAGCATCATCGCCAACCATGAATGCTTGAATGGGGGTAGATGAAGGCAGTAATGGTAAGCCTTTGTTGCAGCGTAAAAAATAATAAATATTCTCTTGCAAGCGTTGGCGTAAATTTTGTTGTTGGAACAAGGGTAAAGAAACTTGCATCGCAGCAATAATTGCAGGGGGTAATGCTGTGGTATAAATAACCGTACGCAAGCGCTGAATAAAACCATTGATCATTGCCTCAGAAGCCAAAACAAAAGCCCCATACCCGCCCAAGGCTTTAGCAAAAGTCCCTGTTTCGATCAAACGCGGGTGGCCTTGTATACCTGTTTTTGTGGTTAAACCCGCACCATTTTCCCCAGTGCAACCGTTGCCATGCGCATCATCGAGTATCAGCCATGCATCGTATTTTTCGGTCAATTTCATCAAGGCAGCAGCATCAGCTTCATCACCATCCATGCTAAAAATACCATCAGAAACAATAATACGCTGATCGCTCTTATTTTTGCCAAGCATTCGTTCAAGCACAGCTAAATCTTTGTGGGGGTAACGATAAAGATGTGCGCCAGATAAACGACAACCATCAAGCAACGAAGCATGGTTCAAACGATCTGCAAAAATAGCACTATGGCGTGTTGCCAGTGCTTGCAATACACCCATGTTTGCCAACATTCCTGAACCCACCAGCAAGCACGCCTCTGCACCTTTCCATGTTGCCAACGCTTGTTCCATCGCATGAAACAGTGGCGCATCACCACTGATATAACGTGATCCGCCACTGCCCACGCCGTAATGGTGTAACGCCGTACTTGCAGCATCAATGACCGCAGGATGGCTTCTTAAACCAAGGTAATCATTGCTGGAAAAATTACATAACTGGCGTTGATCAACAGTGATTGATACGCCATTTTGTGTAGAAGCCAACAATCGACGCTGACGATTGGGGGGCGTATCGCGCCACCAAGATGGGAGATTGTTGTCTTCAAAGGCCATGCAAGCCATGCTTGCAGCCATGAAAAAGCTGTCAATAGTCGCTTGATAGAAAAGACCACATTATAACCCTTTATGAAAATAGCTACGAGTTATTGATACTATACCTCACTCGGTCTAGGGTTCCCGTACGGGAATAAACAAGGTGAATGATGGCATCCTTCATTTCTCGGTTTACACTTTGAAGGATATTCTCTCCGTTCCTAGGAGGCGGCCCCGAAATTCACGCTTTCGAAAACTTGGATGTCGTGCAAGTGAGTATAAAGGGGTCAATAAAGGGGTCAGGCTTGAAAAG
>JAUZQQ010000062.1 GCA_030950905.1 Mariprofundaceae bacterium | reverse complement strand
TGTGTTTGGAGCAGATCTTGTTCAAGGCATTCATCTCATCTGTTGTTAAAATAACTCTTACATTGTTCATCCTGCGGATTATTATAATTTATCAGCATTTTGACCACTTTTTTTCACGAACTTCTGGGGCGTGGTACTAGTTCCAAGAAATTTTTTATACCAGCATCCAGCGAACAGTCTCCTTTAACCTTTTCCTTCATATGATCCTGAAAAGGCTTGCCAAACAACCCAAAAAAACTATTCGCATTTTTTGCATCCCAACTGAATAGCATATGATACTGTCTTATTAAAGCCTTCTTCGATAAAAAAGAATCTGTTAAGCGACACTCACTTGGATTAAGAGCATCAAGGACAACGTTTGTAATCTTCGTTTCAAAATAACTAGCACAAGCTAGAAGTACCACCTTTCTAAATTGTCCTTTATATTCGGTAGCGAAACTAATTTCACTTGAGTCTATTAGACGCTGATAATTTTCTTCAAAGTTTGAAAAAAGCGCATTGACAGCAATTAGTGCATCATCTTGCACATTCTTGCTCTTGTAGAATTTCAAATCCTTTATTTAAACGACCAGTAACATTACTCTTTAAAGTGGTTTTTCCTTGTGTGAATCTTTGGAAGTCTTCATTGCATTTCAGCAATTCAATGAAGCCTGAGCTAATTAATTTGGTGTTGCATTCATTATTTTTCAAGGCAGTTTTACAGGATGCATAAAATACAGATTCAAAAAGCATGATACTAAAGCGATTCGAAGATAGTCGAAAATTCACAATATCTAAATTCTCACAATTATCTAAGAATGATGTCCATACTTTTTTGTAGTAAGCAATTTTTACGTTATCAAATGATTTTGCATGGTTTGCAAACTTGTTAATAAAGCCATTCACTGTTGCTTTGTAATTTTCCAAAAATGTAGCCATTGCAAAGACTCGGAGTATTGCCTCAACATCATTTAAGCGAATATCAGGGTTTGCTTTACCAAGGATCTTTCGCCAACGAGGGTCTTTGTTCATATCTAACAACGCCCTTAAAAACTCTGAGTGATATAAGCTCATTCTAATTTCTTGAGCACCTAAATTAATACCACCACTATTGAGGCGGTTAAATATCTCAAACATTGCTCCATTTTCTTCATCGCCAGCCACAGGCTTCACAATCATATTTCTTATAGTGGATAGGTCTAATGAAGTCTTAAATTCTTCCAAGGTTTGGTAGTTTTTTCCATGGAAGCGATTTATACCACCTTCAACTATTCCATCCAATCTCAAGTTAAACTTTTGAAAAAGTTCATCGTTAGCCATAACGTCATCTGGAATATATCCTTGCTCATCAAAAATATCTCTCAGCGCAGCTCTCTTTTCCTTCCTTGGAAACCTTCCCTTTACAAAGTAGTAAATTGTCATCAATCGCTGTTGACCATCAATGACCAGAAATTCATTCCGTCCACTCTCATAGAGAAACATTTGAGGAATTGGTAATCCTATGAGTAACGATTCAATGAGCTTTGATGCTCTTTTTAAATCCCATACATAGTGACGTTGAAAAGAAGGTATCTTAAAGACTCTTGACTCAATAAAGCTAATGATAGTCAGTATATTAAAGTCATTTGGTGTCGTGGTTAGTTGATATTCATTTAAGGGATAGCCTTCATCTTCCTTATCAATTGCTAATTCTAATTCAAGATTATCTTCAATTTCATTCATCACAACCTCTTCTGTATTTTTTATTACCAAACCATATCGTTTTTCAATCCCAACTCCACTTTTCATTAATATATGTCATCTATTAATCTAACTACACCACGCATTAATTTAAAATTGCGGTGATAATTTGAGGGTATACATTATACCCATCAAGTGTGGGTTCGTTCACCTTGTTCTTGTTCGTTTTTGCATTCGATGCACAGCGTTGTCACGGGACGAGCCATTAAACGCTTGTAGGCAATACCTGCACCACAACTGTCACATATGCCGTATTGATCTTCTCTAACCCGAACTATTGCTTGATCAATTTTGCGAATCAATTGGCGTTCGCGGTCTTTGATTCGAATATCAAAATCACGTTCTGTTTCAATGCTGGCTTGATCATTCGGATCGGGGTAAACGCCAGGTTCCTCTTGCATGTTTTGTATGCTTAGGCTGTGCGTTTCTTGAAGTTCATCACGCCACTTTTTTAGCAGTATTTCAAAGTCATTCAACTGCTCTTTGTTCAAAGCCATTGGAGCCTCCGCATTACAAATAAAAGATGCAACTATTTAAGCCGCCCCTGAAAAAAGGCGCGCATTGTAGTGCGTTTTTATTAGAATGCAACTTTCCACAAACGCCAATCACTCGCAGCCCGCCCTTCTTTTTCATTCGTCCCCAGGCTCCTTCGTGAGAACCCATAGCTGCTTTGCGTTCGCTGTAATACTGCAAAACCAAGCGACTGATGACTTTAACCTACCCATTGTTAGTATCGTGGTCTTCTTTTACCCCATCAATCATTAGGATGGGGCAATACTTTACTTTTTCGGAGCTTTACTCCCCATGTTCAAAATTTTGACGCGGCTGTTCGGTAGCCGAAATGACCGCATTTTGAAAACCATTCATCCCACGGTAACAAAAATAAATGCCCATGAAAAATCAATGCAGGCATTGTCTGATGATGAACTGACTGGGAAAACATCCGAGTTTCGCGCTCGCCTAAAGGATGATGGGCAAACGCTGGAAGATATTTTGCCCGAGGCATTTGCCGTCATGCGTGAGGCCTCGCAGCGTATTTTGCACATGCGACATTTTGATGTGCAGTTGATCGGCGGCGTGGTGCTACACCAAGGATGTATTGCAGAAATGCGTACGGGTGAGGGTAAAACCTTGACTGCCACACTGGCTGTTTATTTAAATGCCTTAGCAGGCCATGGCGTACATGTTGTTACCGTCAACGATTACCTTGCCAGCCGTGATTGCGCGCAATTAAGTACATTGTACGGTTTTTTGGGCTTAACAACGGGCGTGATTGTGCATGGCATTACCCAAGAAGACCGCCGTGCTGCCTATGCTTGTGATATTGTCTACGGCACCAACAATGAATTTGGTTTTGATTATTTGCGCGATAATATGGTGTTCACCCGTGAAGAACTGGTGCAACGTGAATACGCTTTTGCTATTGTTGATGAAGTGGATTCTATTTTGGTCGATGAAGCGCGTACGCCATTGATTATTTCAGGCCAATCAGAACAAGCAACCGATATGTACCAACAGGCGAATGACTTGCTCACGCAACTGGTTCCAGAAGATTATGAAAAAGATGAAAAAGACAAAGCAGTTTCGTTTACAGAAATAGGCATGGAGCATATTGAAGCCTTGTGCCGTGAGGCATCATTGATTGCCAACGACTCTGATTTGTACGACCCTGAAAACATCAATGTGCTGCATGCTGTAACCCAATCATTGCGAGCGCACACATTATTTACCCGCGACACGGATTACATCGTGCGTGGCGGCGAAGTACTGATTATTGATGAATTTACAGGCCGCATGATGCCGGGTCGCCGTTATTCTGATGGTCAGCATCAATCATTGGAAGCCAAAGAGGGCGTTACCGTACAGCCAGAGAATCAAACCCTCGCGTCCATTACCTTCCAAAATTATTTCCGCATGTACGATAAATTGGCAGGCATGACAGGAACAGCGGACACTGAAGCCGAAGAGTTTCAAAAAATTTACGACCTTGAAGTGGTTATTGTGCCCACCAACCGGGATATGGTTCGTAAAGACATGCATGACCTTGTCTACCGCGATTTGAACGACAAACACAACGCGATTATTGATGATGTGATTGCTGCCCATGAAACAGGCGCACCCGTATTGGTTGGCACAATATCCATTGAAAAATCAGAAATGCTGTCGGATATGTTGAAGAAACGCGGTGTTAAACATTCGGTATTGAATGCCAAACACCATGAAGATGAAGCGATGATTGTTGCCCAAGCGGGACGCAAAGGTGCGATTACCATTGCCACCAACATGGCAGGGCGTGGTACCGATATTATGCTTGGCGGCAACCCTGATATGTTAATTGGTCAACTGCCTAAAAAACTATCGGATGCACAGCGTGTAGAAAAAGCAGCGGAGATTCGCAGTCGTTGCAAAGAGGAACATAAAGAGGTGGTGGCAGTCAGTGGTTTGCATATCATAGGCACAGAACGGCACGAATCACGTCGTATTGACAATCAATTGCGTGGCCGCTCTGGTCGGCAGGGCGATCCTGGTGTGACCCGCTTTTACCTGTCCCCTGAAGATGATTTAATGCGTATTTTTGGTGGCTTAAAAATGCAGGCGATGATGGAACGCTTTGGCTTTAAAGAAGGTGAAGTGATTGAAAACCCCTTGATCAACAAAGCGGTGGAAAACTCGCAGAAAAAAGTCGAAGGGCGAAACTTTGATATTCGCAAACAATTATTGGAATACGACGATGTGATGAACAAGCAGCGCGAAGTGATTTATTCGCAACGCCGTGAATTACTGGAAGCCGATGATGTGCATGATGTCATTGAAAACATGGGCGAAGATTTTGCTAAAGATCTTGTGCATCAATTTTTGCAAGGTCGCCATGATGAATGGAATGTTGAAGGATTGCAGAAAAAGATTTTTGAAGAACTCGATCTTGATATTGATCTGCAAGCATGGGTTGATGCCGATGACGTGGACGTTGCCGAAGATATAAACACCAAATTAATGGCAACGATGGCAGCAATGATGCAAGAAAAAGAAGTCTTGTTTACGCCTGAACAGATGCGCCCCTTTGAAAAGTGGTTGCTCTTGAGTGTTTTGGATCACCATTGGAAAGAGCATTTGTTGGCCATGGATCATTTGCGTCAAAGTGTTGGTCTGCGTGGTTATGCGCAAAAACAACCCATTCAAGAATACAAACGTGAGTCGTTTGAGTTATTTTCGACCTTGATAGATCGTGTGCGGGAACAAACCATTCGCACCCTGTACCACGTTGGGGTGCAAGAAGCCCAAGAGGCGACAGACCAACCGATAGAAGCACCAGCCGATGTCCACTATACGCACAACGATGAAAAAATAGAACCCGAAGAACCGAATGAACCGATGCGACGGAGCCAGCGAAAAATTGGCCGCAATGAGCCTTGCCCGTGCGGTTCGGGTAAAAAATACAAGCAATGCCACGGACGACGCTAATCATGGGTGATACGCCGTTAATGGTTCCCGGCTTTCGTCTTGGCGTGGCTGCTTGTGGCATAAAGTCAGAAAGCGGGGTCGGGAAACGACAAGATTTAATGCTGATAGCCTGCGATGTGGATGCGCATGCGGCTGGTATGTTTACCCAAAACGCATTCCGCGCAGCCTGTGTGGACTTGGCTGAGCAGGCATTGCATGATGATCCCTGCCATATTCGAGCGGTTATTGCCAACAGTGGTAACGCTAATGCAGGAACAGGCATCAAAGAGCGTCCGTGGGCAGAAGAAATGCTGCAATTGGCAGCCGATACGGTGGGTTGTTCAATAGAGCAGGTATTATCTGCATCCACAGGGGTGATTGGTACGCCGTTTCCTATCGCACGAATTCAAGAAAGTGTGGCAGCATGCGGCGATAATTTAACAGCCGATCAATGGTTACCAGCAGCAGCAGCTATTTGCACCACCGACACCTTTAAAAAAGTAGGCTCACGGCGCATTGGTGATTACACATTAACGGGCATGTGCAAGGGTGCTGGTATGATCCACCCCAATATGGCAACAATGTTGGCTTTTTTGACCACAGATGCACCCTTGCCTGCCGATGTATTACAAACACTTTTAAAGCAAGCCGTGACACGTTCGTTCAACAGCATTTCAGTGGATGGTGATACCTCAACCAATGATACAATTCTTTTATTGTCATCTGGTTTGGGCTTGGGGCATGTCCCGCTGGATGATTACCATGCGTTTTCTGCTGCTTTGGAATCGTTGTGTATTGAATTGGCACAAAAAATCGTACGTGATGGTGAAGGGGTGAGTAAATTTGTTACCATTCATGTCACAGGTGCCAAAAACGAAACAGAAGCGCGCACCTTGGGGCGTACGGTTGCAGTATCCCCCTTGGTGAAGACAGCCTTTGCAGGCTCAGATGCCAACTGGGGACGTATTATCATGGCCATGGGGAATTGTGACATCAGCTTAAAAGCCCACCAAGTTATGCTAAAAGCCGATGATGTATTGATTATGAACGATGGTTTGCTGCACGAAAACTACCGCGATGCACAAGGGATGGCCGTGTTTGCAAAGCCTGAGTTCACGTTGCATATTGATTTAGGCTTGGGTCATGGCGAAGCGACCGTCTGGACGGGTGATCTAACCCATGACTATATTACTATCAATGCGGAGTACCGAAGTTGATTCCGCGTCAAAAAATAATTGCGTTGGTTGCTGTTTTTCGTCCTGATCATAAATTACTGTTGCTGCAACGCTGTGCAGACCAAACACAGACGGGCTTGTGGACGTTTCCTGGTGGTCATGTTGAACCGAACGAACAACCTTTACAGGCAGCCGTTCGTGAGTTAAAAGAAGAAACAGGCATCAAAGGAAAACGCTGGCGACACCTTGGCAAGGCCTTTGAAAAGGTAGGGGAAACACTGCATTTGCACTTTTTTCTTTTTGTTTGTACGACAGTATTGAACGAACCACCGACACCAGAGAGTTTGCATGGCTGGTGTGAACGTGGCTTATTGGCGAACCGTGATATGCCACAGGTTAATAAACGGTTTATTATCATGTTGAATGAAGTTGAGATAAAAAATTATTTAAAAGGTTAGACTTTTTCGGGCATCCTTCATGTCTTGGTTTACACTTTAGTTCACTTGCCCCTCGTTCCCACGCTCCTGCGTGGGAATGCATACACAGTGCAGAATGATAGGCTGGTATGGATTCCCACGCAGAGCATGGGAACCAGAAGATGTTGGGATTCGCTTTCCACACCACCAACCTACAAGGTGGTAAAGTGTCAACTACTTTTGGTCGAATATGAAGGTTAGACTTTTTCGGATCATTTATTCAGGATAAGAAAACAGGAGATGAAAAAATGAGTACAGTAGCAGTGCTTACAATTGATGATGAAG
>JAUZQQ010000061.1 GCA_030950905.1 Mariprofundaceae bacterium | reverse complement strand
TAATCAGCTTACTCACCGTTGAATGATGTAAATTGGCAAATTCAGCTATGGCTTGCATGGTATAACCATGTTCACAATAAGCTTCACGCATCCACTCACTGCGCTCCTTTTTCCCGTCTGCAATTTCAGACAGCGGAAGGTCTCTTAATATCGCTTTGGTTTTGGCTACCCCTGTTGGAATTTCATCAATATTCTTTTGTAATCGTCCCCTGAATTCATCATCACCCAGAATATCAGGGCCATTCAGTGATTGCCAAGGCAACGCACAATCTTTTTTGTCGACAAAATCGATGTATATTTGTTGAGCCTTCGCTTTTGAATCACTAAATTGTGATAACAACCAATCAACATGCAGAAAGCCGGGCGCAGGAACGAATCCACGGGTCGCCAGATAGCTGCTCCATGTCCAGTCACGCATGTTTTTTACCATGTTTGCTGCGATTGGGTTTCGCACAATATAACGACTCAATTCAAGCAAATATGCGTCTTTATCAACAATGATAGATTTAAACCTTCCCTGGAGGACATGACCAACATGCGCATGTTTACGATTGAACCGCTGTGTAAACATGCCATTGAGCTGGCTCATGCCACGGCTAAGATTGGGCTGCGGCGTTTCAATCATCAGGTGGTAATGATTGCTCATCAAACAATAGGCATGACATTTCCAACCAAATCGCTCCACAACATATTGCAACACATCAAGAAACAGCGCTCTATCTTCATCATCAAGATAAATATCTGATCTCGCATTACCGCGTGAGGTTACATGGTAAACTGCACCTTCATATTCTATGCGTAAGGGTCTAGCCATAACCGAAACTATACGCTCGTTAATCCGCGAATCAAGCCCTGACCCCATTTTCTTGCTGACCCCATTTTCTTGTTAATCCGCGAATCAAGCCCTGACCCCATTTTCTTGCTCTGACCCATTTTCTTGCTCTGACCCATTTTCTTGCTCTGACCCATTTTCTTGCTCTGACCCCATTTTCTTGCTCTGACCCCATTTTCTTGCTGACCCCATTTTCTTGCTGCGTTAATCCGCTAATCAAGCCCTGACCCTATTTTCCTCTTAAATTTAAGAACTATGTGGGGGTATTAAAATAGTTTTCGGCACGTTGGTTGGTTTCATCCATGGCCTGTTGTACCCGTTGTGAAAAATCATTCAGACTTTCACCTTCTTGTGGATGTACATAATCACCGTAGACAAACACACCATCGGTAAAAGGCAGCGGAATATAAAAGCGATCCCATGATCGCACACGCAGATGACGTTTACTGGCATAACTTACGGGCAATACAGGGTAAGCTGCTTTCATTGCCAAGCGAACAAGCCCTGGTTTAAGTACTTCAGCAGGGCCTTTAGGGCCATCTGGGGTAACACCCAAATCACGATTTTCTCGTTGCGCAGTATGCAACATTTGCAAGGCTGCTCGCGCACCGCCACGGGTGGATGATCCACGGACGGCGATAATACCCAACAAGGCCACAGCATCGGCAATGTATGCGCCGTCACGGTGCTCTGAAATCAACATGCGACCATTCCACTCCTTAAAACCAAGGGGCATCATCAATGTCCGAGAATGCCACATCGACAACATAAAACGTTGCTGCTGCCCTGGCTGATAAACATTACCGACAAACTTCCAACGCACGGTATGCCGCAAGAGCATATGCGCCAACCAAATAAGGGGGGGAATAAACCACCCTAAAAATTTAATCTTCATGCAAGCTTGCAAACTGCATGGCATACAAATCAGCATACAGTCCGCCCTTCGCCAACAGTTGTTTGTGGCTACCATGCTCACAGATTTCACCTTGGTCCAACACAACAATGCGGTGGGCATGGCGAATGGTCGATAAACGGTGGGCAATGACGATCACAGTTCGCCCTTTCATCAAACGCTCAATGGCTTGTTGCACCAAGCGCTCAGACTCGGTATCAAGGCTACTGGTTGCTTCATCCAAGATTAAAATGGGGGCATCTTTTAACAATGCACGCGCCAAACTTAAACGCTGTCTTTGACCACCAGATAAAATCACACCACGCTCGCCCACCCGCGTATCATAACCCTCGGGTAATTGCATGATGAATTCATGGGCATTGGCAGCTTTGGCAATGGCATGGACATGTTCTTCTGATACGTTTTTTTGACCATAAGCAATGTTATTGGCAACCGTATCGTTAAATAAGATAATATCTTGGGTAACCAATGCCATATGTTGACGCAACGATGCTTGCGAAAGCATGCGCACATCATGACCATCTACCCGTACTTTCCCTTCAGAGGCATCCAAAAAGCGTGGTATTAAATTAACCAACGAGCTTTTCCCTGCGCCACTGCGCCCGACCAGCGCCACGACTTCACCTGCTGCAACATTAAAATTAATGTTATTTAACACCGTTCTATTCATTCCAGGGTAACGCAAACATACATGTTCAAAAGAAATGCCATCTTTAAACGCGGATAAATGATGCGCCTTTGCATCATCCATGATCGCAATCGGTTCATCAAGCACGGCAAAAACACGCTCGGCAGCGGCGAGCCCTTGTTGGATTTGATTGTTTGCCCCTGACAAACGTTTGACCGGCTCATACAACATAATAACGGCTGCCAAAAAAGAAATCAATGTGCCTGCTGTTGCCTCGCCCTGCATTACACGCAAGCCCCCATAAAGCAATACACCTGCAATACCAAAGCCTGCGACCAACTCCATAATAGGGAAAGACAAAGCATTCACACGCAAAACCCGCATTTGATGCCCCATAAACCTTTTGGTTAATAGCTCAAAGCGACCCCGCTCGTAATCCTCCATACCAAAGGCTTTAACAACCCGAATGCCGCCGATACTTTCTTCCACCAAAGAAGACATTTCACCCATCGCCACTTGTCCATCATAGGTGGCAGAACGCATTCTTTTACCAAACCGAATAATGGGGTAAACAATTACAGGGAAAACAAGTGTAGCAATGATTGCCAACATCCAATCTTGGTAAAAAATAACAGCGAGCAAAAATACAATACTCATACTATCACGCATCAATGCTGTCACTGCCGTGCTTACCGCAGCTTGCACCAAGGTGACATCATAGCTAATGCGAGCCAGCAATTCCCCTGTTTTACGGTGTGAGAAAAAGCCAAGTGATTGTGCTGTTAAATGCTGGTAAATAAGATTGCGTAGATCAAAAATAATACGCTGACCAATCCAGCCCATCATATAGGCCTGCCCATAATAGGCGAAACCTTTGATCAAATACAAACCAACAACCGCAGCAGGAATCATATAGATATATTCAGGTCTGGTTCCTGAAAGCGCGTGATCCAACGCGGGCTGCAACAACCAAGCAACCCCTGCTGTGGTGGCAGCAAGGATCACCATGCACACCATGGCCAGTGCCAGCCGTGCGCGGTAAGGCATAAGAAATGACAACAATCGCCGGTAGATCATTTAAGAGGCAGGTTCTTTTTTAGAAGGGGTGATCGGTGTTTCTAACAAGCTCATGCGCCGTAAAAACTTTCGGGTCGCTTTTAACAACGCCCTGGCTATCGCTTGCTGGTACGCCTTGCTTTTTAATTTTTTTTCTCGGCTGGGGTTAGATATATAATCCATTTCCACCAATACACTGGGAACTTCCAGCGCACCCAACACCACAAAGCGCGCCCGTTTGGGGCGTTTGTATTTTAATGCACCCACCCTTTTAATTTCATGCAATACTTGTTCAGCCATAATTTGCGAGCTATTGAATGCATCTTGCCGTGCCATATCACCCAATACATTGCGGGTCATGCGACCATAGGACTGGTGTTTTAATACCACGCCACCAACCAAATCAGAAGCGTTTTCTCTTGCTGCCAAAGCAGCCGCAACTTTATCACCGGTTGCACCGCGTTCAGAGATTGTGTATACACTGCTTCCCTTCACCCACTTTTCTTTAACAGAATCTGCATGTAGGCTGATCATTAAATCAGCATTGGCGCGTCGTACTAAAGCGACACGTTTTTTCAATGGTACGAAATAATCACCCTTGCGAATCAATACAGCACGCATGCCCGCTTGCTGATTAATTAAATGCGCCAATCTTTTGGCAACTTTTAAAGTAACCCATTTTTCTTGCAAGCCTGTGGGGCCGATAGCACCGGGGTCTTCACCCCCGTGTCCTGCATCGACAGCAATAACCAAGCCCTGTTTTCGATCTTGGCGCGATCGTTGTTTTTTGCCGCTTGGCGGAATAGGTGAGGCAGTTTTTGCTACCCGTTTATGGGGCCACAGGTCAACAACCAAGCGAAAGGGTTTCATTTTGGAGGCAGCCAACAAAGAAGATACCGTTCGCATGGGTTTTTTTATATCTAAAACGACACGAAAAGAACCATTGTCGCGTTGCCCGTAACGAACGTTACGAATGAATGACTTTTTATTGGGGGTTTGATGCCTACTTCCACTCATGCGTGTATTGTGAAAGTCAATCACCACCCGCTCAGGGTTTTGCAAAGAAAAGATCGTGTATTTAACCGCACCATTCACATCAAAGACAATACGGGTATGATCAGGTGCATCCCAAATTCGCGTATCGCCCAAAAAAGAAGATGCTTGCGCAGTGGTGATGCATACAAAAAAAGCAGCGCATAAACAGCAAACGTACTTTTTTATTTTAAAGCGATTGTGCGTCCCCATCAAACCGATTCAGTCTCACCCACCAACGATTGCACTGTTTCTAGGATTTTATCACCCTGTAGTTGTTGTTTGATCATATACGCATCAGCCCCTGCTTCTAATGCGCGCATACGGTCTTCTGCACTTTCGCGGGTCGAGATAACCATAATAGGCAATTCTTCATATTCTGGCTGGTTACGAATGCGACGCACAAAACCAAAACCATCCAAGCGTGGCATTTCCAAATCGGTTACAATCAAATCGAAAGTGCCTTTTTTTAATTTATCCAAGCCATCAAGCCCATCAATTGCAGTTTCAACCGTGAATCCAATGCTTTCAAACACGCCTTTTTCAATTTGACGGGCAATCAAAGAATCTTCAACAAGCAATACGCTGAAAGCCATTTTTTCTTCTTCAGCAATATCAATCACGATTTCTTGATCAGGTGCCGTCCGCCCCATTTCTTTGATCCCATAGGGTTCAAGTAAAACAAGCACCGATCCATCTGCGGCAATCGTTGTACCCATTAAACCTTGCGGTTGGTAGCGTTTTACATAAGGGTCAAGCTCACGCACCACAATTTCCAATTCATCCAACACATCGTCAACAACGATGCCAACAAAACCTTCAATATGCTCGGCAATAATAACATAGGGTTCTTTGGCAATCTCAGATTCATCACCATCGGCCAACATGGTACGCATATCAACCAAGGCAACCATACTTTGACCATAACGAATATAGTCTTTATCACCAGGGCCTTTCTCAATACTTTGCGCTGACAAGGGAACAATCTGCTCAACCAAATGAGTCAACATACCAAAGTTTGCATTAGCCATGCGGAACATCAGCGCATGCTGAACCGCAATACTTACAGGCAAAGATAGCAGAAAACGTGTTCCCTTACCCAATTCAGAGTCAATACGAATAGATCCTGTCAATCGACGTACAGCATCTTGTACGACATTCATGCCAATGCCACGGCCTGAAACATCAGAGACATTTTTTTTGGTAGAAAAGCCTGGGCGGAAAATCATTTCAAGAATCTCTGCGGAAGCCATTTGATCGGCTTCGAGTTGTGTGGTAACACCGCGTTCAACGGCTGTTCTTTTGATCAACTCTTCATCCAGACCGCGCCCATCATCAATGACTTCAATATGAATTTCACTACCGCTTTGGCGTGCAACGATAGATACCTGAGCGATAGGGGGTTTACCAAGGCGTTTGCGTTCCTCTGGCATTTCAACACCATGGGATACAGCATTGTTGAGTAGATGCACCAAGGGTTCGACCAACATCTCAGAGATACCTTGATCAATTTCAACGGTGCTTCCATCAATCATTAATTTAACGCGCTTACCAAGTTTAACGGCAACATCACGAACCGAACGCGGGAAGGTAGAAAAAACATTATCGAGCGGACGCAGCATCAAAGACAACACTTGATCACGCAGTTCTTTTAGCATCATTTCACCACGAAGCTGGCTAAAACGTTGATTTTCCATAAAGCGTGACATCTTGCGCATGCCACGATCAAAAGAACGATCCATGGACTCCATCAAAGGTCGCTGCTTTTTAGGATCCATTTCACCAATGCCCCGTTGTACGCTGCGCCATTGGATACGTAAATCTCGAAACTCATGCAACAATTCACGAAATTCAGTCTCAACCTCTTCGTTTCGTGAGCGTTCGGTACTTAATTCTACCACGAAGCTGGATAGGTCTTCCAATCGCGCCGCATCAACGCGCAAAAAACGGCCTGATGCCTTACGTTGCCCTGATGAACGACCCAAAGGTGAAGCATCCCCGACACCTTTGGGTCTAAATTTATCAACTTTATTTTCCCCATGCTGTTCGGAAGTTTCTGGTGTGGCGTGCGGGCGTGTAGAAGAAGCTGCTTTCTTAGCGATTTCTTTTTCTTGTGCAATTTTCTCTGCTGTCGCTACTTTTTTCTTGGCCTCTTCTATGGCTTTTCCTCGTGATTTTACCTGCGCTTGTTTCGCTGCTTTTTCTTCAATTTTACGGCGTATACTCGCATCTTCTTTTGCTTGCTTCGCCGCTTTTTCTTGGGCTTGCAGTTTTGCTTGTTCGGCGGGCTTTTCTTGGGCTTGCAGTCTTGCTTGTTCGGCGGGCTTTTCTTGGGCTTGCAGTCTTGCTTGTTCGGCGGCTTTTTCTTGGGCTTGAAGTCTTGCTTGTTCGGCGGCTTTTTCTTGGGCTTGCAGTCTTGCTTGTTCTGCGGCTTTTTCTTGGGCTTGAAGTCTTGCTTGCTTGGCGGCTTTTTCTTGGGCTTGAAGTCTTGCTTGTTCGGCGGCTTTTTCTTGGGCTTGAAGTCTTGCTTGTTCGGCGGCTTTTTCTGCTTTTACCTGCGTTTGTTCAGGTTCGCCATAAACAAAAACATCATCAGGCACATCCATGTCACCCAACAATGCTTCTAAGCTTTCATCTTCAAAAACATTATCCAACCCTTCTAAGGTAAATGTATCATCCAATTCTTCAATATCAATAGCAACCACATCTTCTTGTTTATCCAATGTGAATGTTAAATCATGGTCAAAAGATAAATCAAACCCATCTTCATTGTCAGATTTATCATCAAGCGAAAGACTTTCAATTGGTGCAATGGTTTCTGGAATAGTTATTTCTGGAATAGTTATTTCTGGAATAATTGAAAGTAAATCATCTGCGGAATCTTCAACAAACATACCTTCTGGCATCATTGTATCAATATCTGGAGGAGCAATGCTTTCAACATCATCAACATCATCAAGATCATCAAGATCATCAAGATCATCTTGTTGTTGTTGCTTCCAGTCAGCCGCCTCTTCTGCACCGATCATGGAATATTGTTCGGCAGGTTTCGTTTCGACTACTGTTTCTGTCGCGCCGTCGCCAGATTGAACCTCTTGTAGCAATGCATCATATTGTTTCTTCAGGATTTTATCATCAAGGCGAACTTCTGTATCAACATATTCTAAGCGTTCGTCCAATTGGTCGTGCAGGTCATAAAGAAACTGGGTCATCTTAGGAACACGAAACTCAGGGTTTTGAATTAACATTTCCATGGCATCTTCAAAAAGATGGGCTACAGCACCCAGATCTACCACGCCCAGCATCAAAGCTGAACCTTTAATGGTATGCGCATCACGACGCAATGCTACCAAACCTTCCTCATCAATGGTTTCAGATTCAAATTCAACAAGAGCACGGTTGATAGAGACCAAGCGATCTCGAGCCTCATCAAAAAAAGCTGCCAGAAAATTGGATAAATCAAAACCAGACATAAGAAAATCTCCTAAGGGAGTGCATGAGCGCTTGGCAATAGCCTGTTGGTGGGTAAAAGAAAAAAGGAGGGAGCCATTGGCATCCTCCTTTTTTAAGTTAGCGAATAATTACAGCAGTTTTTGTAGATCGGTTGCGGCTATATTCATGCGATTTGCGGCTTCGCGGGATGATTGCATTTGCGCCGCTGAATCTTTTAACAACTCAGAGATTTGACGCATGGTTAACACAAATTCTTGGGATGTCTCATCCTGGCGATGCGTTGCTTTGGCAATCGTTTTAATAGCTTGGCTGGACTTGTTGGACATACCCTGCATTTTCTCTAAGGCAACACCCGCACGCAATGCGATTTCCACGCCCTTGGCCACTTCTTCTAGTCCCCGTTCGGTTACTTCTTTGGATTCATGCGTGGATTTATGCACATCATCCACCACAATCTGAATTTCTTTGGTAAAGTCACGCGCACGTTCTGAAAGGCGACGTACTTCACCCGCAACCACAGCGAATCGTTTGCCAAACTCACCAGCGGCGGCGGACTCAATGGAAGCATTTAAGGCCAATAAATGGGTTTCATCAGCAATTTCTTGGATTGAATCAATGGATTCTAAAATTTGTTCGGCTTTACGGCTTGCATCAGTCACCTTGTCGGCAATGGTGTTCACTTCTTGACGAATACGATCCATATAACCAATCGCCTCGTTCACAGCTTTGGAGCCTTCTGCTGCCGAAATCGCTGTTGCTTGGGCGACACGTTCGACACTGTTTGCCGTGGTCGCAATTTTTCGTGCGGCACTGGACACTTCTTCCAGCTCTGATGTTACACCAGCCACCGCCCGTGCTTGTGTGTCTGACGCTGTGGCTTGTTGATCGGCAGAATGCAAAATCTCCGTTGCGGCCTCAGTCACACTGGCTGCCACCACTTCAATATTGCCTGACATGGTGCGAGAAAAACGAAGGTTCAAAAAGATCATCACAATCGCCAAAAACACCACGACGCCCATGGCGAAAAAACTTAACCTGGCCATGGCACTTTCTTTTTCTTTGGTTTGTTGGGTTAATAATTTTTCCATTTGTGTAGAAATAGACTGCAATTTAATTTGCGATACAAACACCAAGTTTTGCGCTACAATGGACATATTACCAGCCATACTCATGGGGATGGTTCCACTTGTAATATCATTGGCCAGCTGCATAACTTCTTTCATTAAGTCATTAACTTCTTTTAGTTCGCTTTTTGATGCTTCACTTAACTCAGGCATGGCTTTTACTTCAGCAGCAATTTTAGAGAACTCTTTGGATGCTTTTCTCACCTTGGAAACATCTTCTTGGTTGGATGTTAAAACAAAGTCATTCAATGGCAAAAGAATATTGGAAAGGGTGGATTTAAAATGCTCCAACGTTACCCGTTGTTCATGCAGCTTGCCCAAAGCCCTGACATCACCATTCGCCTTGGTAAACGCACCCGATAAAATAATAATTAAGAAAACAAACAATCCAATGGAAATGAAAATGTTTGTTCTGGCAAGGTGTCGTAAACCGACAACTTTCACTTTTTTCTTTTTTACGGCCATGATCATAACTCCATTTTTAATACAGGCTGAACCTTTAAAGTTTCTCAGTATACAACGCAAATCAAGTTAATTAAGAGAGAATGCAGCATCATAACCAGCCAGCATCCCTTGGTCAAAGTGTTTAATCAATCACTGCGTGCTTCCGTTGGTTCAAGGTCGTATAGCGTCGCGGCTGAAGGCGATTGTAACGATGAACCTTAAAGTTTACAAAAAGAGATAACAATTTAAAGCGTTGGGTAATCAGTGTAGCCGTGTTCATCACCACCATAAAAAGTGGCTTGATCGGGCACATTTAATGGCGCATTTTGTTTAAAACGTTCCAGCAGGTCAGGATTTGCCAATAGTGGAACGCCGTAGGCAATGAGTTCAGCCTCTTTGGCTGCAATGGCCGCATCGCCACGGGATTTGTCATAGCCACCATTAGCAATGTAACATCCACCAAAGTGAGCGCGAATGTCTTGCATGTTTATATCGGCCGCCGGCTCGCCCGTCATAGAAACTTCAACAAGGTGCAGGTATGCAAGACCAAAACCAGCCAATGCCGTGGCAACATGATTAAATAATGCCTGTGCATCACTATCGGCCATATCATTGAAAGCATTGATGGGAGAAAGGCGAATGCCAACTTTTTCCGCGCCTATTTGCTGGCAAACAGCGGTGGTCACTTCAAGCAATAAACGGGTTCGGTTTTCCATTGACCCACCATAATTATCCGTGCGATGATTGCTGCCGTCACGCAAAAATTGATCCAACAAATAACCGTTGGCAGCATGGATTTCTACCCCATCAAACCCTGCTAAAACAGCCTGTTCTGCGGCATGGCGATACTGTTCCACGATAGCCGGTATCTCATCCACACTAAGTGCACGGGGGGTAACAAAATCTTTAAGTCCTTCATAGGTAAACGCTTGCCCAGCAGGTTCAATGGCAGAAGGTGCAACGGGAAGTTCACCATCATGAAAGTCAGGGTGAGAGATACGACCGCAATGCCAAAGCTGAACAAAAACAAAGCTACCTTGGGCATGAATAGCATCCGTCACTGCACGCCAATTGGCAACTTGTTCATCCGAATATATGCCCGGTGTCGCAGGATAACCAACCGCCTGTGTTGAAATCTGCGCCCCTTCTGTGATGATCAAGCCAACATTTGCACGCTGTGTATAATATTCCACCATTAACGCTGTCGCCAACCCTTCTGGCGCACGATTTCGGGTCATGGGTGCCATGACCATGCGGTTGGGAAGCTCCATGTTGGCGATTTTTATTGGCGTAAATAGTGTGTCTGTCATGGTTGATCCTTTTCGATTTGGACTGGTTCTATTGATGGTAGCGCGTGATGATAGCGACCCGCTCTATACGCTGGGGGTAATCTGCTTCTGTATAAATATGATGAATGAATAGAACGTTTTCAAAAAATTACCCTGCATAATCAAAAAACAGGCCGAAAAACACAGCAGCACCAAGGTAATGGTTGTTTAAAAACGCACGGAAACATGCATCCCGTTCCCGGTTACGGATTAAATACTGTTGGTATGCAGCCAAACCCAATGCAATAGCAAGACCCAAGTCGTAAAAAACGCCCCAAGCTTGATCGACACCCAAGCAATACAACAACGAAAACATAAGAACTTGGAGGGCAAGAATAATAGTTTTATCATGTTCGCCAAACAAAATGGCCGTTGATTTCACGCCTATATTGCAATCATCATTGCGATCAACCATGGCGTACATGGTATCATAAACCACAACCCACAATACCGTAGCAAAAAAAAGAACCCAAGCTTGATAGGGTACGGTATTTTGCACGGCGGCAAATGCCATAGGGATGGACCAAGCGAAAGCAATGCCCAGCACAAACTGGGGCAAATGACTCCAGCGTTTCACAAAAGGGTAAAAGGCAGCCAGCAACACTGCCGCAACGGCCAGTTGCAAGGTGAAAGGATTGAGTAACAACACCAACATCAAAGCAAGAGAAATAAGAGCGAAAAACAAGAACAATGCTTCTATACTGCGTATTTCCCCCGTTGCCAAGGGACGGTTTTTGGTTCGTTGGACACGCGCATCCAGATGTCGATCCGCATAATCATTGATGACACAACCTGCAGAACGCATAACCCATGCACCCAACAAAAAAACAAACACAATAAAACCATCAGGATGACCAGACCCAGCGATCCATAAAGCCCATAACATGGGCCAACAAACAAGGTATGTACCAATAGGTTTGTCCACACGCATCAGACGTGCATAAGCGGACAGTTTAGATTTTATAAGCATTGTTGTGAAAAAACATTAGCCCATGATGCATATTTTTTGGTGACGCACTGTTACACGTTAAAACATGGTAACAACAGAAGCGCACACTGCCAGCACAGGGGCAGGGTACAGCCCGAAAACCACCACTGCCAGTGTCGTGCTGATAATCGTTGCCTGCATAACAGGGCTTTCATGAAAGGCAAAAACAACACGTTCATCATCAAAGTACATGTACTTGATCAGACGCAAATAATAAAAGCAACCCACCACCGAGAAAACAATGGCGTACACGGCAAGCCAAATATGACCTGCGTCAATAACCGCTGTAAGCACTGCAAATTTTGCCCAAAAACCAGCAAGAAAAGGAATACCAGCAAGCGAGAATAACAACAACCCCATGGCCAGCGCATAACCAGGCCGAACTTTCGCCAAACCTGCAAAATCATCCAGTAATTCGCCTTGAATACCATCACGACGCATTAATATGACAATGGCAAACACACCTATATTCATGAACAAATAAATGGTTAAATAAACCAATGCAGCGCTATAACCTTCTTGGGTTGCTGCAATCAAACCAAGCAGTACAAAACCAACATGCCCAACCGTTGAGTAGGCCAGCATACGTTTGATATTGCGTTGGGCAATCGCTGCCACATTACCGACACCAATGGTCAAGATCGCTAAAACAATCAATACACTTGTATATTCTTGTTGTAAACTGGGGAAGGCATCAGCCAGCACGCGAATAAAGATGATAAAACCAGCCACCTTTGGTGCAACCGACATAAATGCTGTCACGGGCGTGGGCGCACCTTCGTAGGTATCGGGTGTCCACATGTGGAAGGGTGCAATTGATACTTTAAAAGACAAACCCGCAATGATAAACATCATACCCAGCAATACGGCAATGTTTGAGCTACTGCCAGCCTGAGCAAGACCTTCGGCAATACCATCAAACATAAAACTTCCCGTTACGCCATAAATAAATGACAAACCATAAAGCAACATGCCCGATGAAAGCGAGCCCAAAATAAAATATTTTAATGCGGCTTCGCTGGAACGAAGTACATCACGCTGGTACGCCACCAACACATAAAGACTTAATGCCATTAATTCTAAGCCCAAGTACAGCAGAACAAAGTTATTGGCCGAAACCATGAACATCATACCCAGCAAAGCAAACAGCATCAGCACATAGTATTCACCAATGTTTACTTCATCTTTCATATAATCCATGGACAAAAAGATGCCTAAAATTGTTGCCGCTAAGAGCAATACCTTGCCATACGCGGCAAAATCATCAAGCACAAAATAACCATAAAATGTCGTGTAGGCAGGCGCGGTGGGTATTTGAAGCAAGGCAATCAATGTCACGATACAAGTCGCCACAGCAGCCCATGCCACCCATTGTTTTTTTTCTTTGGGAACACATAAATCACCCAGCAACAAGGCCATCGCCAACACTGCCAGAATAATTTCTGGCATCATAATTCCCAGATGTTCAGGGTAGGGGTAAGGAAATGTTATATTTGCCATGGTATGACCTCAGTGCGTAGCAGCATGTGGCATCACATGCTCGGCTGCAAGTATTGCTGCCGCATCCAGCTTACTGGACGTGGCTTGTTCGATCAAATGCGTGACTGAAACGTGCAGAACATCCAACACTGGCGCAGGGTAAAAGCCCAGCCATAATACCAATCCAATCAATGGTAAAAAGAACATAAACTCGCGACGGTTCAGGTCAGGCATGGTCTTGACTTCATCGTGAACAATGTTGCCCATCATCACACGCTTGTACATCCATAAGGTGTAACACGCGGACAATACCACGCTGGTTGCTGCGGCAACCGCAATCCATTGTGTCGAAACGGTCAAGTATGGCGAAGGCGTTGCACCAAAAGTACCAATCAACACCATGATTTCGCCAATAAAGGATGATGTTCCGGGCAGCGCAACATTGGCCATGGCAAACAGCATCATCACCCCTGCAAAAACGGGCATCACATTAGCAACGCCCCCATAAGCAGCTATTTCTCGGGTGTGCATACGGTCATACAGCACCCCCACACATAAGAACAATGCCGCTGCCACAAAACCATGGCTGATCATATTAATCACCGCACCTTCCACAGCTTGTTGGGTAAACATGAATGTGCCCAGCGTAACAAAACCCATGTGGGCAATAGAAGAATAGGCTATCAGACGTTTCATGTCGGTTTGCATCAATGCCACCAGCGAGATATAAATAATCGCAATAAGGCTTAGACCAACCATCAGTGGTACAAAGTATTGTGAGGCATCGGGCAACATAGGCAATGAAAAGCGTAAGAAACCATAGGCTCCCATTTTAAGCAAAATACCTGCCAAAATTACAGAGCCAGCCGTGGGTGCTTCGGTATGGGCATCAGGCAGCCATGTATGCACTGGCCACATTGGAACTTTCACCGCAAAGGCAGCGAAGAAGGCGATCCAAATCCAGAACTGCCACTCAAAGTCAAAAGCATAATCCATAAAGTGGAGCAGGCTAAAACTGTCACCGCCGCTTTTAAAATACATAGCAATCAAGGCAATCAACATCAACAGCGAACCAGCCAAGGTATACAAGAAAAATTTTAACGTGGCATACACACGGTTTTTACCGCCCCAGATACCAATAATTAAATACATGGGAATCAGCATGGCTTCCCAGAAGAAATAAAACAGTACCGCGTCCATTGCACTAAAAACGCCAATCAATGTCGTTTCCAATACCAAAAATGCGATCATGTATTCTTTTACCCGCGTTTGAATACATTGCCATGCAGAAACCACGCAAATGACCGTCAACAAGCTGGTGAGCACCACAAATGGCATCGAAATGCCATCAATACCCAAGCGGTAATAAATATTAAAAGCAGGAATCCAATGATTCACTTCCTCAAATTGCATGTGGGCGGTGGTGGTATCAAACATGCAGACCAACGAAATGGTCACCAAGAAGGTGGCCATTGATATGACCAAGGCAGTCCAGCGAATGGCTTGGTCGTTTTTCACAAACAACCAGATAAACACAGCACCCAAGAGGGGTAAAAATATACTCAGCGACAGAATCGGGAAATTCATGGCGTTATTCAAAGCTTCCATCAATGACCTCCTATGCCTTTAAAATCAGCCAGGTTAGCAGGGAAAACACCCCGATCACCATGGCGTAAGCATAATGATACACCATACCTGTTTGCATTTGCCGCAGACGGTTTGCACCTGCTGCTACCGAATCAATCAATCCGCCATGGAGAATACCACGATCAATCATGCCCAAGTCTCCCTTCTGCCAAAACAATGTTCCAAGGCAACGCGCAGGGCGAATAAAGATGCGTTCGTACAACTCATCCCAATACCATTTATGCAGCAAGAAACGGTACACTGGCGGTGCTATTGCAGCAAACCGTGCTGGCATCGCGCTTTCTTTAAAATACATGGCATAAGCCAGACCTATGCCGCCAACAGCCAACCAAAACGGCAGTGACACCAAGAATGAATGATGCTCTTCTAAGGCCAATGTCAACAATGGATTGTGGGCATCCATGACAAAAATAGATGCACCAAAAAAGCCTTGCACCACCTCAGGGTTGGCAATATCCAAAGCATAATAACCCCATAAACCCGAACCCAACGCACCAAGTGCAAGAATCATCAATGGCACGGTAATAACCATGGGCGATTCATGAATCGTTGGTTTGGTTTTTGCTGGTACACGATCGGAATTATGAAAGGTAAGAAAGAACATGCGAAATGTATAAAAGGCAGTCATAAAGACACCCGACAGCAACGCCCAATAGGCCAATTCAGAAACCCAGCCCATATCGCGTACCATGGTTGCTTCAATGATCAGTTCTTTTGACCAGAATCCTGCAAAAGGTGGAATCCCTGACAATGCCAAGGCTGCAATAAACATGGTAACGTAGGTAATGGGCATAAATTTGCGCAATTGCCCCATTTTTCGTATGTCTTGGTTGGCCATCACCGCATGAATCACCGAGCCAGCAGCAAGAAACAACAAACCTTTAAAGTATGCATGCGTCATAAGATGAAAAATACCCGCCGAATACGCCGACACCCCACAGGCCACAAACATATAACCCAATTGCGAGCAGGTAGAGTATGCAATCACCCGTTTAATATCATTTTGCACCAAACCAATGGTGGCACACATCCAAGCAGTGAAAGCACCCACCAAAATTACTGCCGCCAACGCCGTTTCAGAAAATTCAAACATCGGCGATAAGCGTGCCACCATAAACACACCCGCTGTAACCATCGTTGCCGCATGAATCAATGCTGAAATAGGGGTGGGACCCTCCATAGAATCAGGCAACCAAACATGCAGTGGAACCTGGCCGCTTTTACCCATCGCCCCAATAAACAAGGCAAGGCAAATAAAGGTAATGGCATCCATTTCCCAGCCAAGAATATTCAGCGTCATGCCTTTTGCCATAAAAGCTTCCATACCGTCAAATACGGTGCGGTAATCCATTGAGCCAAAATAATACCAAATGGCCAAAATACCAATGACAAAACCAAAATCACCGATACGGTTGACAATAAACGCTTTCATTGCGGCACGGTTCGCCAATTCTCGTTTGAACCAAAATCCGATCAGTAAATATGAAAACAGACCCACCGCTTCCCAACCAAAAAACAGGGTGAAAAAGCTATTGCCCATCACCAGCACGAGCATAGCAAAAGTAAACCCTGAGATATACGAAAAGAAACGGGTATAACCCGCATCGCCCTGCATGTAACCTATGGTATATACGTGCACACAGGCTGAGACCACCGTAACGGTCAACATCATGATCACCGTTAAGGGGTCAATCATCATGCCGACATTAACCACAAAACGATCTGAGACCATCCACGTCCAAAAATCGCCATAAAA
>JAUZQQ010000060.1 GCA_030950905.1 Mariprofundaceae bacterium | reverse complement strand
CAGCCAAATCAGTATGCGTGCATCAATACCATGCACTTGAGTTTGTTGCATTCTCACTTCGTAACCCAATGTGTCTTCATCCATCGCATACTCAACGACGGCCTGCGCAAGAAACCATGCAAGGGGAATGCTGCAAAGCATGATCAACAGATCACGAAAACGTTTTTTCCTGTAACAATACAACAATGACCATACAAGAACAGGCAAGACTGCCAGCCATGCTCCCCAAGCAAGACTTATCAACACGCACAGTAAAAAAAAGAACGCCAGCAACCACCAGTACCAACGCCCGGAACGCAGTGCTTTTGCAACCACCATCACCCATGCGCAGGCATTAAAAATAGCCAAGACATTACCATTGACAAAAGAACCATTGGGTTTCATCTGCGCATCCGAGGTCAATGCCCACAAACCAAGATGGATAGGGTTGCCTCCCGTCCAGCCAAACCAAACGACAATAGCCAACAACGTCCAGATCGCGGAAGCAACAACGAACAACGTCGCACACCACTGATTCGATATAAAGTGCCGTTGCGACGCTGCAATAAACACAAAAGCTGAAACAATAAACGCCACAACATAGGGGGGAACAATGGGGTACGCCAAAGCAATGGCAGGCAACATCATACATAATATAAGAAAAACTGATTTTTTGACCACTATCTTATCAAGCGAAATAACGCTGTAACCAGCCCATAATAAAAAAAGAGAACTGATGCTATAAAAAGGAATAATATTGGGATTGATGAGATAAGGTTGAAACAGGGGGGAAAATAGAGCAAGAGACAAGAGTGAAATAAGAACAGCCTGCTGCTTAAGCTGCATGTGCGAGTATTACCATACTGTCCATGAAGATAAGTCTACGCCAGAGGTTGAAGCTGGAACATCAGAAGCGACCAAGGTTGCCGACGATGTTTTTTTCATAGGAACGGTAGCCTGTTCCAGCTCCTCGGCGATAATTATATTTCCACCAAGGCTCTTCACCGCAGCAATAGCAAATTGCCCTCTTGCATCAACGATAACCATTGATTCTACACTTTTATTAAGACTCAAGAGTTTAAATATAGCAGTTCCGCCAGCAGATAAATTTATCGTTTTATTCAGTCCACCGCTATTACTACGATCTGTGTTCAAATAAGGTGCATATTGGGCATGTTCACCATAAAATATCGCTTGGTTAATTTGAATCGTGTGCATATCGCTCAAGGCAGATGCATTGTTAGCCTTCACGCGAAAACTTTGATAACCAGGTAGACCAATCGCTGTCAATAAAGAGAGAATTGCCATCACAGTCATCAACTCAATTAAACTAAAACCATTGTTTTTCATGCCTTACTCTCCCGAAAACAAGAGCGAATAAAAAAATATCATATCATCTTCACATCAATCAATAAGAATTCGTTTGTTTTTTCTCTAGAGCTAATATCTTTGCATTAATCTCATCGCTATAAAGTTTTGGCATTAATTTTTTCATGGCTCTCAAAAAGTCAATAGAGTCTTTTATGCCAATATTCTTTTCCATCAATTTCGCTGAAAAAGATATAACAATACTTGGTGCGCCTGGACGATAAGATGCTTCTTTTGTTAAAGATAAAGCCAACACATCATCACCTAGCAAGTCATGTGCCATAAAGCCTGCAACAAATGGTGTTTCCCAATCCCAAGTTCTAGCATTTGACCCTCGCTGCAATAACCCGACCGCTCTTTTTTGAAAACGTTTTTGGTTCATAAGTAAACCAGAGGACAATCTATTAATGTCCCAAAACCAAGGATCAAAAGTCTGCGCATGCTTTAAATGCTGGTATATATAAAGCCAGAGTCTTTGTTCATCATCATCAGCAAGATCAAGATGATCTTTTAACTCAGCATATACAGTAAATACTGATAAGATATTTGCATCTGCACCCAAACCCAAACATGGTCCTGCCAAGGCTTGTTGAACAATCAACGCTGTCGGACCAGTAATATATGTACGATTATCAGATCCTATGTTGGCTACCCCCCATTCTTTTCCTAAAGCATGCAGAGAAAGCCCTACAAGGAAAATAAGAAAGAAAATGAGTGACGTATTATATTTAGCATATAATGCACTAAACATTATAAATCACGGCGCATAAATATTAAAAATGCCAATAACATCATGATGATAGTATAACCTAGGTGACCTGCCGCATGCATGAAAACAACTTGATAATCAACAGCAATACCATGCTCAAAAGCAAGCACTAAGCTGCCACCTGTCATATCAGGCAACAACCATGCTAACATTTCAATAATATTTGCCAATTTATCAGAAACAATGCTATCAATATCATTTTTAGCCTGTATTGCACTAAGAATAGCTGGAAATACCCAATAAATGAAAGCTGCACTGGAGGAGAAAACCAACATTTCTGCCACTCCAGATGCCCAAGTACAAATCATAAAAATGACACTTAACAAACTCAATGTTTGATACCATGCAGTCCAAGCAACCATTACCCCTGTAATCCAACTTATACCATGGCGATAAAAAGGATCTTCATACTCAAGGCTGTACCACACCAAGCCTTCCACACCTATTAACAATACTATATACAATAGTGTAACAACCACAACGAGACCGAAAAAGCGTCCCAGCAAATAATCTTGTCGGCGAATTGGGGGAGTAAGAAAAAAGTAGCATACTTTAGACCCTAAATCATTTCCCAATAAAGTAACAACTGTTGATAGTATAAAAACTATACCCATCAAATATGCGCCAGCAGCCATTACATCAATTTGAACCTTGCTAACCTCCAACATAAACAACTTAGAAAACAGGAAAGCAAACACAGGCAAAAAAACCACAAACAAGATAATAACCCGCGTTACTCTATAACCCAATGTTTCAATAATAGTAAAACGAGCAATCTCTAAAATTGACTTCATGACCGACCGCCCATACTCTGAGACAAGGCTTGTTCAAGTACCTCAACTTCGCCCATATCATGTTTCTTTATATGAAATTCATCTATAATGCTGCCACCATTCATTAGCAATATACGTTGACTTAAACGAACCAAATCAGGCACAATATGACTGCATATCAAAATTGTAGTGCCTTGCTGGTTTCTTTTCTTTAATAGTTCGATAAAATGCAAGCGTCCAATAGCATCAAGCCCTGTCATGGGTTCATCAAAGACCAGCAATGCAGGATCGCCAGCTAAGGCAAAGGCCAAGCCAACGCGCTGGCGCATTCCTTTCGATAATTGCCGAATGGGTTTATGCCATGCCTCAGAAGCCAATCCCATCTCTTCCAATGCCATTTTAGCATCAGCTTTTTTTTGGCTACGCAACGAACAAGCAAAGCCCAACAAGGTTAGTGGAGAAACTGTTTCGGGCATGGCGGCAATTTCAGGCATATAACCAACTGTTTTTGCATTAACAGCCACCGTGCCATGATTAGGGGTCGCTAAACCCAAAATAATTTTAATTAAAGTGCTTTTTCCTGCACCATTCACGCCCAGCAAACCAACAATTTCACCAGCATGCTGCTGGAATGAAAAATCATGTAATGCAACTTTATTAGCATATTTTTTAGATACTAAGTGGCATTGAATCATTGATAACCAACCTATTAAAAAATTTATTTATTTTTATTCAAAAAAAAAGGCGGCCTAAGCCACCTTTTTTTATCCAAAACCCTTCGAACTAAAGAGTTATCAAGGGCAATTTGATGCGGTAAAAGAGGAATCAGAAGCTGCATATGCCAAAGCAGTAATATCCGCACCTGTGGTACC
>JAUZQQ010000006.1 GCA_030950905.1 Mariprofundaceae bacterium | reverse complement strand
CATGTTGAATGCATGAGTTATTGGCGACGGTAATTCTGTTAGGTCACCACTGAAGCAGTATCAATGTATGCTGAGTCTTGGCAATACCACCATGGGCTGGCTCGCGCATCTTCTTTGCTGACTTTAACCTTTCTAACGTGCCTATTTACGCTTGGATTTAATCAAGATAATGCTGCTGGGTATTCTTGCCTTTCATCCTGCTAGCAAAGAACATAGCCTATGCCCATGGCAAAAAAGAGTGCGCAAGCTGAACATACACCCATGATGCAGCAATACCTGCGAATCAAACAAGAGTATGCCGATTGTTTGTTGTTTTACCGCATGGGCGATTTTTATGAAATGTTTTTTGATGATGCTGTGGCAGGGTCACGTATCTTGGGGATTGCTTTAACCAAACGGGGCAAAAGCAATGGCGATGATATTCCAATGGCGGGTGTGCCTTGGCATCAGGCAGAGGCTTATCTTGCGCGTTTGGTGGCCAGTGGTCGACGGGTGGCTATTTGCGAGCAAATGGAAGCACCCGATGGCAGTAAAGGTCCTGTGCGTCGTGAAGTTGTGCGGGTGGTGACCCCCGGCACCATCACAGAATCAGCGTTGCTAGAGCAACATTGTGCTGCCCCCTTGCTGGGGCTTTATCGCAAGCAAGAAGTTTGGGGGCTTGCAGCCTTGGATCTTGCTTCTGGTCAATGGCGATTGGAAGAAGGGCGTGGCGAACACAGCTTAGAAGAACGCTTGGCAGTATTGCAACCTGCTGAGGTTTTACTGCTACATAAAGAAACCGTACAAGGAAACCACCAATGCTGGCAACCTGGTGATTGGTCGTTTTCAGCAGAGGTTGCGCAAGAGCAATTGACCAAACGTTTTGGCATGAGCGATTGGGAATCATTGAACATCGAGGGTCACCCCTGTGTTGCGGCAGCACTGGGGGCTGTGCTGGCATACCTAGAACAAACGCAAAAATGCCCTTTAAAACACCTTCAACTCCCCGTCTTTCATGGTCAAAATCGAGGCATGAAGATTGATGCACGATCGCGCCGTAATTTAGAATTGCACCAGGGCATGAATGGTGATCCTGCTGGCGGTTTGATTCGCATTTTGGATAAAACATGCTCGCCGATGGGCGCACGCCTGCTGCGCGAATGGTTAAATCACCCTTTGGGCGATATATCGACCATCAATAAACGCCAAGATGCTGTAACCTATTTAATGCAACACGGTGAAGTATGCAAGGCACTGCGTGAACTTTTAACAAACATGCGCGATCAAGAACGTATTTTAACACGCATTGTATTGCGCCGTGCCACACCGCGTGATTTATTGGGTTTAAAAGAAAGCTTGAATTTGTTGCCACAACTTCGACAATCGCTGGATGCTAGTGAAGGCTTGTTGGCTAAAACCGCATCATCCATGGGTGGTTTGGATGATTTGGCGACATTGTTACAACAAGCAATCAATGATACACCACCACCAACATTGCGCGATGCAGGCATGGTTCGCACTGGCTTTGATGTCGAGCTGGATCGTTTACGCAGCCTAAGCGACGATGCTGATGCATGGCTGAAAAACTACGAAACATCTGAGCGTGAACGCACTGGTCTTGCTAATTTACGTGTTAAATACAATAAAGTGTTTGGCTATTTTATCGAAATATCCAAAGCACAGGCTGCGAATGCTCCCCATGATTACGTGCGCAAACAAACCTTGGTCAATGCCGAGCGTTTTATCACCGATGAACTGCATCGCTATGAAGGCGAAATTTTAGGCGCACGAGAAGCAGCCCTTACCCGCGAGTCTGAATTGATCGAACAATTGTGTTTTCGCATTGGTGAACATGCTGCCTCGATTCAATCGGCGGCTCGTGGTGTTGCCTGTTGCGATGTATTGTGTTGTTTTGCTTATTTGGCTTTGCAATATGATTATGTTCGCCCAGAGATACATGATGGTGAAGCGTTACAATTAATCAATGCACGACACCCTATGGTGGAGCAATGCATTGATAGCAACTTCGTTGCCAACGATTGTCAGATGAACATGTGCTCACGCCGGATGATGATGCTAACAGGGCCAAATATGGGTGGAAAATCAACCTATATGCGACAAATAGCATGGGCTGTTTGGCTTGCCCATACCGGGTGTTTTGTTGCTGCCAATGAAGCACGAATACCACTCACCCATCGTATTTTCACCCGTGTGGGTGCAGGTGATGAATTGGCAAGCGGTCGTTCCACCTTCATGGTTGAAATGATGGAGACAGCCACCATTCTTAACCAATTGGAACCCCGTTCGTTGGTTATTATTGATGAAATTGGCCGGGGAACGAGTACTTGGGATGGTCTCGCCATTGCCCGTGCCGTGGCTGAATCACTGCTTGCTTCGCCTCATGTACTCACATTGTTTGCCACCCACTACCATGAACTGACCGACTTACCTTTACAACACACCATGGTCTTTAATGCTTCAGTTACCGTACGTGAGTGGCAAGGTGGGGTTGTTTTTTTGCATAAAATTGTCAATCAAGCAGCGGATCGGTCTTATGGCGTGGCAGTGGCGCAGTTGGCTGGACTACCCCCCAAAGTTATTCGCGCAGCAAAAAAACACCTGCGGCAACTGGAGGTCATCGCAGCACAAAACAAGACCCAACATAAACAACCAGCATTGTTTGATTTCTCTGAAACACCTGAAAAAATTCCAGAGCATCCATGGCAAGAACTCGCTGATGAGTTAAAAACACTGGATATTGACCAACTTCGTCCATTGGATGCCTTAAATATCTTGGCCTCACTGAAGCAACGGAGCAAAGAGAAACATGCCCATTAAAATACAACTGGATGCACTGCAAAAGAATATTGAAAATGCATTTACCCAACAAAACAGTGGTGCTAAATTGGTTCAACAAATGACCAAAGGCGTGGATTCGCTGATTGTGCAGGCTTGGCAAGCGTTAGCACCCAATGCTGCTTTGCGGGCGGATTTGGTTGCTGTTGGTGGTTATGGACGGGGTGATCTTGCGCCGCGCTCGGATTGGGATTTGTCTATCTTGTTGCCCAAAGGATCCCATGCTGATCTTGAGGACGAAATAGCACTTTTTTTACGCAGCTTGTGGGATGCTGGTGGCAAGGTGGCAGCATCTACCCGCAATATAAACCAAACCATTGAAAGCATGCAAGAAGATGTAAATACTGCAACAGCAGCATTAGAATCCCGTCTACTGGCAGGCAATGGCAACGAATTTAAGCAGTATGAAAAAAAAATACGCCGTTATTTTCGACGGCGACGGAAATCTTTTGTGGAAGAAAAATTAGAGGAAATGCATACCCGCCACAAAAAAAATGGCAATACTGCTTTTTTGATGGAGCCTGACATCAAAGAGAACCGTGGTGGCTTGCGTGATATTCATTCAGTATTTTGGATAGCAAGGGCATGGTACGATGAACAAAGCATTGCAGGCTTGCAGCAACGCGGGGCTATATCAAAAAGGGAGTGCGCCCATTTATTAACAGCCCAAGATTTTTTATGGCGTTGCCGAACGTTTATGCACTTGCAAAGCCGTCGGGGAAGCGATCGCCTTAGTTTTGAAATGCAAGCCATGCTTGCTGAAGCCATGGGCTACGATCAGACAGGTGGCCGCCCGATGGTTGAGTTGTTTATGAAAGATTTTTTTCGTCATTCTGGCCGCATTGCCCGCGTATCAAGCCTGCTGATGATGCATTTTCAAGAACAACTGCAACCCAAAGTTTTTTCTATGGTTTGGCCTTTGGATAATGGATTTTCCTTGCATGCACAACGTGTTAGTATTCAACATAAAAACGTGTTTCAAGAACGCCCCCTTCGCCTGTTGGAAATCTTCCACGTTGCGCAGCAAGACAAGCGGCATTTATCCAGTACCGCACTCCGTCAAGTTCGTGCAGATGTGATGTTGATCAATGATGATTTTCGCGCCAACCCAGAGGCTAAAAATATTTTTTTAGCGATCCTTCGTGATCCACGCAACGTCGCCACTGCATTGCGTGAAATGAATGATACGGGGGTGCTGGGTCGTTTTGTGCCACTGTTTCGACACACTGTAGGGCTGGGGCAATTCAACCGTTACCATGCCTACACCGTCGATGAACATACCTTGCGTGCTATTGCTGAAGCACGCTTGTTTTTTCATC
>JAUZQQ010000059.1 GCA_030950905.1 Mariprofundaceae bacterium | reverse complement strand
CAAAGCTATTGCTAAAATAGATGATGCATCTTACTGCTTGGACGCTGCTGTGGTTCATACATCCAGATTGTTTGGTTGGGTGCTTGACAAGGGTTAATGCAGCTATAGCGTTGGCTACATTAAAAGGAATTCATGCAGGGTTCATTTTATAAACCATTGTTTTTAATGAAGAGGAGGGCTAAATGAAGAGTTCAATCTGGTTGACTGTTGTCGCTGGTTTTGTAACAGGGGCAGGAAACGGCTCCGTGTTCTCGCTTGCTTTTATGCTGGCACTGGGTCGGGAAGCATTTGCCGAAGCGGGTATGTGGGGAATGGATGCCTATTGGCCGTTGACGTATATGGGCCTGACTAATTTTATTATGTTTGTTTTCGGTGTTGGTTTTGTTGTTATTTTGGGTTATGCCTTGAAGCAGCATGCTGTGCTTGAAGGCATGCAGAAGGAATAGGGGGGGACAATAATGAGTGCAATTGCATCAATTCTTGGCGTTTTACTTGCGCTTTCGAGCATGTGGTTTGCGTGGTATCTTTTGATGCCAGGCGGGCATGACGAAGAGCATGAAGATTAAAATAGGTAAAGGGTTTATTAAATATGTTTAAATACCTAATGGCTAAAGAGTCGGACATTCCGCAAGGAACTGCCGCGATTTTCTTTGGTATATCGTCTATTGCTTGGTTCATTATTGGAACCGGCATTGGTTCGTTTAATGCTGCCAAGCTGGCATTTCCCGACTGGTACCATGGTCTGTACTGGCTACAATTTGGGCACATGCGCCAAGTCCATGTTCATGCTGTTATTTTTGGCTGGATTGCAATGGCTTTTGCTGCCTCCATGATGTACATCACGCCTGCGCTCGGCAACACCAAGCTGTGGTCGGAAAAACTCGGTGTGTGGAACTGCCTGCTGTATAATATTGGTCTGGCTTTGGCTTTGGCTTTGTTGTGGGCTGGCATTACGTCTGGTCGTGAATATTCTGATCATGTGTGGCCAATTGATCTGTACATTGCTTTTGTCATGGTTATACCGTGGAGCTTGAATGTATGGATGACGATTATCAATCGCCGTACGCAGGGCATTTATACCAGCAACTGGTTTTTTGCAGCCTCTATGTTTATGTTGATCATCGTGTTCTTGATTGGCAACTTGCCTGAGTTCTTTCATCTGACGGGGCTTAATGAGGCGTACATGACGTGGTGGTTTGCGCACAATGTTTTGGGTTTGTTGATTACGCCAGTGGCAGCAGCAATCACCTATTATATTGTTCCTAAAATTACGGGTAATCCACTTTATTCTCACCGTGTTGGTCATCTGCATTTCTGGTCGATTGTAGTATTTTATTCTACACCAGCAGCGCATCATTTGATGAGTTCTCCATTGCCTGAATGGTTGAAGTCTTTTGCTTCTGTGGAAGGCGTATTGATTTTGGTTCCTGCGATTGCTTACGTATGCAATATTCTACTTACCATGCAAGGCAAGTGGTCTATGTTTGTAAACAACGTGGAGATAAAATTTACCATTACAGGTGTATTGCTGGCGATACCTTTGAATATGCAAGGCGGCTTTCAACAGACGCGTGCCATTAACTGGTATATTCATGGTACGGGCTGGATTGTGGCACATGCGCATTTGGCATTGTTGGGATTCTCAACTTTTGCTGAAGCGGCGGCGGTATATTATGGCTTGCAAGTACTATTGCGCCGTAAATTGTACAGCATTAGCTTGGCAAACTTTCACTTCTGGACATTGTTGATCGGTTTCTCTTTGTATTGGACCTCCATGACTATTGCAGGTTTAATCCAAGGCGCAGCGAAGATTTATGAAGTCCCTTATGTTGATGTTGTTATTGCAGAGCATCCTTACATGATTGTGCGCTGGCTTGGTGGTACCATGGTATTCTTGGGTAACATCGTTTGGCTGTGGAATATGTACATGACTGCATTGCATGGTGACGTGGTTCCTGCAGGTCGTCAGCCAGCAGAAATGGCTTACGTTCGTTAATTAATAGGAAGAGGGATCATGTGATGGGGCGACCCATCACATGATCTAAAAAATATTTAGGGAGGAACTCCGTGGCTTTTAGAGAATATAAAATCGGTTGTTGGATGTTTGGCATTTCGCTAAGCGCATCCATGTTTGTAACCATTTTCCTGCCTGGTTTGGATATATCTTCAGTATCCTCAACTGAGCTAGCGTTGGAAAAACAATTGACCTATGGTCGTGAAAGTGCTTTTTCTTATGAAGATCCATTTTTACAAGGTAAGGGAAAGCCCATTAAAGTGGTCTTGACCAAAGACCCGATGAATGGTTCTGCAATGGATGAAACCAATGCATACGTGTTTGAAGCAGGCACACCATTTCCTGCAGGTTTGAATCATACCAATATTTTGGGTGAAGATGTTAAAGCATTAAGTGAATCCAAGGGACGCATTGCTGAAGCCGATGAAAACGGCACGGTCTTTTTGGTGAAAATTGATGATGCAAGCGATACCCCCTATATTGAAAATGCAACGGCCACCCGTGGCTGGACACCTGCAAAGGTTTTATCTGCATCCGATCATACCATTATGGCAGGTTCTGGTAAAACCATGTTTGTGCGTGAGGGATGCTGGTGGTGTCATACACTGTTGCCAGAGCAAACACAAGATTGGCAGTCTTTTGGTCGGCCACCCATGTTGGGTGATTTCAATGGTGAATCACCCACTACTTTTGGATCTGATCGCAAGGCACCTGATCTTTTGCATGTGGGTGCGCGTAACTCATCACGTGAATGGATGATGTTGCACTTCTTTAACCCTCGTTTGGTACAAGTCCATTCTATCATGCCACGTTATGATTATCTGTGGGGCGATAAAGACGCACAAGGCAACGTTATTGATTTAGAAGCATGGGATGTAGGGTATCAGAAGTATGTTAGTGGTGAAACACCTTATCCACCTGAAGTACCAGATTATGCTGATAACACAGAAATCCGTTACTTGATTGACTTTGTTTTAAACTTGAAATAAGGAGGTAATTATGTCTTGGAGATTTGACCGGCCATTATTTACATTGGCCGATGATGATATGAACAAAGATACTCAACATGTTTGGGAACATGAAAGCTTGGGTGGTATTGCCGAAAACAACAATCCGTTGCCACGCCCAATTATCACCTTGTTGCTGTTGACTTATTTTACTGCAATGGCGATTACATTTCCATTGTATGGACAACGCCCCAATGGTGAAATCTATGCAGATTATGTATCGTTGATGAGCAGTACAGAAGTTCAAAAAATATTGAGCAATAAAAATATTTCACATGAACAAGCAGACAAGCAGGCGATGGCTTTGATTGAAGAGTCATTGGCACAGTTTGATTCTCCCTATACGTTTCAACGTATTCAGCATCCGATTGGTATGGATAAGTTGCGGGCTTTAGCGCCAGAAATCATTGAACTTCAAACAAAGGGTGTTGATCTTCGTGAGTATAATGTTATAGGTCATCATTTGGTATTGGCGAACTTTGAAGGCAACCTTAAAGCCAATGGCGAGCCTGAACGTCTTCAGCCTTGGTGGGATAAGGGCTATACCATTGCTGTATGGTGGTTTATTGTTTTTTGCTTCGCCGTTATTATTGTTGTGAAACGTTTGCCTCATTTTTCTTGGCGACCAGATCACAGCATTGCGCATTAATAGGAGGATATAGACTATGATTGATATGGATAACCCACAGTTTGCAGGTCTTTTGATTATTTTGGTTGCATTGCTTGTGCCGTTGGTTTACAGCCTGTTTGTTGACAACCATAAAAAAGGTACAGAAGATCCACGAACTGTGAAGTTTTAGTCTCTCACCCTCTTGATGCTTTTGGTCATCAGGGTTAGGGTTGTGGATTAAAAGGGCATTGTCTTTATGGCAGTGCCCTTTTTCTTTGATATTTTCGGCATCCTTCATATTCGACCAAAAGTAGTTGACACTTTACCACCTTGTAGGTTGGTGGTGAGGGAAGCGAATCCCAACATCTTCTGGTTCCCATGCTCTGCGTGGGAATCCATACCA
>JAUZQQ010000058.1 GCA_030950905.1 Mariprofundaceae bacterium | reverse complement strand
GATCAAAGGTGGTGGCTTTCGGGGAGTACAAGAAGATAATGCTACAAGGGAAAGGAATCCTAGCATATAAGCTGCAATAACCCGCATTCCGTATATTTGTTTTTTGTTCATTTCTCACCCATTTGATCACAACACCAGCCTACGATCATTGCCAAAACACTATGAGTCTATGCCACTTAGGCAAGCAGGATCTCTTTGAATACGCATCCGCATGGCATGCAACGCTGTCTTTAATTCGGCCACATCATGCTCCAGTTGTGCAATACGCTGCGCTTGTGTATTATTGTTTTCTTTGGTTGTGGTGCTCTTTTCTGCAACAATTACTGCAGGCTGGCCGCATAAACAATGGGCATAACGATCTTCGCGCTGGCCATTGCCGTGGCCAAGGCAGCTTATCAAGTGGTCGTCTCCTGTCATCAATGAAGACATGGACGATGCCAATTTTTTAGCATCATTAAAGTCAACCATGCGGCTTGTTGCAATGCGAATCTCGTTTTGGGTTAATGCACCGCGCAGCATCAAAACGCAAAGAATCGCCCGCATCTCCAACGAAAGGTGTAGCTTGCGTGATAAATGCTGTTCGAAACGGTCTGCTCGACCATCCATTCGTGCGGTAACCAAGCCCGCGCTTCGAAGCCCGCTTGTCACACCTCCAACTTCGCCCAAGCTCAATGCCATCACAGGTATACGACTGCTTTTTTGATTGCAGCCTGTTATCAGTGCCTTAAGTGTTAAAGGGTAATAATCAGGCGTGGTCATTTGCTTTTCCATCAACACCCCCAATACGCGCGCTTCATGCATGTTTAGCATGTTTTCGATCTGATCTTCCATCATGTTTTTTATTCCTTTAGGCGAAGTGATGCTACTTCCAAGATGTTGGTTCATAAACCTGCAAACGAATGCCCGCCTCGCCGCCAGCTTTATGCGCCTTTTGTGGCCACAAAGGAAGCATTCGATTGGGGTTTATTTCACGCTTGTATAAATAGTTTTCAATCAATTGCTGGGTTCGCCTGGTGGTATCAATAAATGCTTGATCCAAGACATGCCTACCCAGTTGGGGGACAAGCTCCAACACCAAGCTGGGACTCTTTTTAAGCGTCTTAATAACAGCCCTTAACCGAGCGCGTTCGTTCGGCCACAATGCGTTTTCTTGATGCATGCGAATATAAGCCAGCGTTTTTCTGCTTTTAAGGCGGACGTAAGGCACCATGTTTTTATCTTTTACTTTATCTTTTAAGGCTTGCAAAATAGTTGCGCTAATCCGCCCCCAGTTCATCGGAGTTGTTTGCCAAGACCCTTGCAGAGGTACATCAATATTCATAACTTCATTGGCATTAAAGCTTTCTAACAACGTCCTCGGTGTTACACCTGTAATTTTAACAAAGCTTTCACTTTCTTGTACGCCTTGTGCCAAAGCAGCATGCGCCAACGAAGCATGAATTTCTCCTGTGTAACTGTATGCGTCCACCCCTGTTAAGTGAAGATTAACCATCATATTTAATCGGCCTCGGATAAAATCAGGCATATCAGATTGCAACAACCAAGCGTTGACACCAAAGGGAAGTGCGTGACGTACCCGCAGTTCTAACGCAAGCATGGCAGGTGGCTGCCAAGGCTGCCAATGAATATTAGCTGTTAAATCACCATCAAGGAATTCTCCCTCCCATTTCATATCAATCACTTTGTTGGGTGTTAATGGTGCAATGGTAAAAGGCTTTAATTGTGCCCATGTGGCTTCTGTCCAGCCAATACTAAATTCCCCTTGGTTAATATGCATGGTTTGAATGTCCCAGCCATCCAACCAAAACGGCTGCCATGGTTCTATTGCGATACTGGGTAGAATTAATGGCGTTAAAGGTGCTATTAATCTCCAATGACCAATCACCACACTTTTTACCCGAATAAACGCCCCTGTCTTGTATTGCAATCCATTCACTTTTATCTCATCTATCATGGCCTGCCAACCATCGCGCGCCCAATTCACATGACGCATTAAAATATCGCCTTGCACTTGCCATAATAATAGATCACGATCGTTCAGGCTACGGCTTACACTTCCTGAAAAGTTAGCGTTTATCTTCGCGGTTAAAGCCGCACGATTAGCCAAGCGTGGCGGTAAAAGATGGCGGAAAACAGTAGGGGATAGGGACTCACCAACCGCACTAAAGGTAAACAACTGCTCTGCCTTGCGTGGTTCATTAGGACTGGATAATAAAATAGTCCATTGATCCATAGCACTCGTTTTGTTGTGGGCTTGCAAATCCCATTGATCCCCCCTAATCTCTGCTGTACCATATACATCAATCAGTTGAAAACTCTCGCCATTAAGTATTATTTCAGAAAAATAAAGACGCGCTTGTTTAATTTTCCAAGCCTCTTTTGATGCCGATGGCAGGTGTGTAGGCACATACCATTCACCATGCTTAATTGTTGCCTTTTTGATACTTATTTGTTTTTGTGGCCATTGCCATAGGGCCTCTTCTAATTGCAATGATCTCGCGCTAAGGCAGGTTTTCCCTGCTGTATCTGTACTCATTAACCGCTTGATATGAAGGTGGTTGCTGTTAATTTTCCATTGTCCTGATGTATGGGTAATATGCCCAGTCCCTGTTAATACACCACCCTTCCAAGCACAAGCGTGCAGCATGGGTAGGCCTGTAGGAATACCTTGCAAAGGCCAGTTTTTGGCATGTACGGTTATATTCAAAGCTTGTTTTTTTTGTTGACCTCCTTGCCAAGCGAGCCGTCCATTCTGTCCTTTTTTTTGCCAATCTATATTGCCATTTAACTGATTATCTTGCCAAACAATACGTCCTTTAAGTCGAGCGTTTGTTGTTTTTTTTATTGCTGAGGCTTGTAAAAAAGAAAGCAGTGCGTCAGCATTTACATGCTGCCAATTCAATTCAATCATATCGGAAGTTGATCGCCACTGGAACATGCCAATGTCACCTTGACTGGAAGCAAACCATGTTCGTGTTGTCGCTGTTGCCACAGACTCAATATGTACGCGCTTGATGATCAACGAAGTATCAAAGGCTGACTTTAAATGAAGTGTCATGGCATCCAACTCTAAAGTGCGAATGGATGAAAATAAATGCTGCCATGGATCAGATAAGCTTGATAATGGATTCAATAAAAAACCTGCTTGCGTGCCATGTGATTGATTCAATGACCACGATATTTTACCTTGGTTTATGGACATTTGGGTTAAACGTATATCATTCAATTGATCGGAGAAATGCCCCCGTAACAACATGTACGGTGCATGCAAATGCAATGCACCCTGCCTTACATCCAAGCCCCGCAGCGTTAAAGCGCCGCGTAACATATGCAAACGAACCTCGCCAAGCTTCCACCCATGCTCTTTTGCCAGCTGTTGCATTAAGCGATTGATTTTAATGCTGCTTTGCTGCTGCATCAAAAGATGCATGGTCAACGCCAGCAACATTACGATCAATAAGCTGGCAGCATACTTTTTAGCCATGTTTGTCGGTCTGTGTTAATGGAGGGGATAAGGGCTTCAAGCTTGTTTGTATCCTGTTTCAAAAGCGTGGGTCAACGGTTATAAAATGAAAGATATGCCCCATTATAGCGAATAGCAAACAGTGTAAAAAACAAAACGGTAGCTTGCAATGCTGCCGCGTGGCATAATAATGCCGCTCTATGAGTGAAAAACGCGTACAAGCACCGCTAAAAACGGGCGAAAAGATTATGTTTATTGTGGCTGGCGCATTTGTTGTATTGGCTGCTATTGCCTTTGTTGCCATGTTGTTTATTCAATCAGGGGAAGAGAAACCCATGTTTGACATGAAAACACATTTTGAATTAAGCGAAACAGGGTTACGGGGTTCTGAGTCATTTCGCTTAAATGGCTGCACCACTTGCCACCGAGCGCTGCGCAATGGTACCAATATGGGGCGCACTGCGGAGTTGGATGGTGTTGGTTCTCGCCGCAGCGTGACATGGCTGGAAGACTTTTTGGCTAAGCCAGAAGAAACCTATGGCGCAGTAACCGTCGATCATGGGCCTAGCCCCAAGCGGGCAGATTATGTGGCAAAAATCACCCCCGAAATTCGCCATGATATTGCTGTTTTTCTTTCTGAGTTAATCTCTGAACAAGGATCATCTACAGCCAGACTTCCGCCCGATGGACGTTCTGATTTTATTGATGCCATGGTAAAAACATGGGCACCTGCTGATTGGAAAGTTAAATACCATGATGTACGGCAGGAATCTAAAATGCAGGATAGCTATACCCAAGTAGCCAAGCCTGAAGAGGAACACTAAACCATGAAAGCACAACCTTGGGACGATGAAGAATACGTCAAATACATATTATGGTTTGTTTTTGCTTGTGTTATTTACAGCATGATTGGTTTTTCTTGGGGTGCATTGATGGGCGGAATTCATGAATTCCGTCATTTTGTTGATCACCGCATGCATGGCAATTTGATTGTACGTGCACACACCCATATTAATTTGTTGGGCTGGGTTGAAATGGCAATTTTTGCTGGTATTTATTATATTATACCACGCTTGGTACAGCGTGGTATTTATAGCATAAAATTAGTGAAAGTTCACTTTTGGATGCATAATTTTGGTTTGATTGGCATGGTGGTTTTCTTCACCATGGCAGGCATTATGGGTGGCAATGCCAGCCTTACCATGAACCCTGAAGCGGTGGAGGCAATTGTAAAACCTTGGTTGGCAACGATGGGTATTTTTGGGACGTTGGTATTATTGGCTAATTTTATTTGGGCCTATAATATATTTATGACATGTCGTAAACCGAAGTAACCCATGATGCAAACTAAATTTATTCTTGTCATGAATCTTGCGCTATTAATGCTGCTGACGGCGTGTGATGTTGGTGGTGGTGGCTCGTTTGTCGAGGGCAAAGAAGTGCCTTCTGTACGCACCAAAACACTGGCCGATGTGGGGGGCGATTTATCTAAAATCACCAGCTACCGTTACCCAGACCCACGGATGTACCAATTCTCTTTGGATGACGCCTTAAAAAAAGGCAAACCTATTGTTTTAGAGTTTGCCACGCCGGGGCATTGCACCCAGTGTGACAAGCAATTGCAATTGCTAAAAGAAATGTTGAATGTTTATGGTGAAGATGTGATCTTTTTGCATATGGATCAATATTTCAACCCTGAGGCTTATGATGCTTTTCAAGTACGTGGCGAACCATGGACGTTTGTGATTGATGCCCAGAAAAAAGTAAAAATGGTTTACCCTGGACGAATTTTGTACCAAGAGCTTAACCCTTTATTAAAAGACCTGACCACAGGACAAAAAAACAATGGCTAAAAAATGGCAAGAGGTGCAATGCACCTTGCATCCAGACAAAGGCGGCATTCTTTGGGATTTAACCTTGTATGTACCAACGGTGCTTTTTTTGCTGCTGTGGGGTTTAAAACTTTGGTTTGGCGGCAATGAAACCCAAGGCTGGATGGCTTACGGCTTGTTATTTCTTGGTTTTTTCTTTTTAATTGCTGGCGGCAACCGTATTGGTAAACGTCTCTTGCTGCTGCCTGGTGCGCCCACCGCTTTGGACATTACCCCTGAGCGCATTAAAGTTAAACTTAAAGGTGGCAATAAAGTAACCTTGATCAAGGACTTGCGTTTTTTCTCTGATTTGGCTGGAAAGTCATTTGGTTTAACTGGCATGGACAACAAAGGCGCAAAACAACAATTTGTGTTGTACGCGAAACAGTTTAATGAAGGTGAATACGATAAAGTAAAAAAGGCACTTGAACGTTATGCGTAAGCCGCTATTGAAGCCATTTGTTTTGGCATTGTCACTGCTGATTTATGCCATACCAGTCGCTGCGAAAACGATGGTTTTTGATGCCATAGCCGCAACCGTAAACAGCGAGGCCATCACCTGTTACCAAGTCGCAGAAGGCATGGCTACGATGCGCGTGCAATTAAAACAAGCGGGGGCTAGTTTGCCTGATAAGGAACAATTGTATAGCCGTGTTTTGGATACCGAAGTGATGCTACTGCTGCAAAAACACGAAGCCAAAAAACTGGGAATCGGTGTTGATCCTGAAGAGGTAAATCAGGCCGTAGAAAATATGGCACGCAGCAATAATTTGTTGGTTTCACAGCTTCAATCCGTATTAGAAAAGCAAGGAATGGATTATGAGACCTACAAGAAAAATTTAGAAGATCGTATCCTGATTAATAAACTCGTGAATACAGCGATTCGTGGACAAATCAATGTTAGTGAAGAATCCACCCATGAATACTACCGAAAATACTTAAAAAACCCGAAACCTGTGCGTGAATTGCATATCAAGCAGATCTTGTTAAGTTTACCTGTATCACCCACACCTGAGCAAGTTGCCAAAGTGTATGATCAAGCATTGAACTTGTACGACCGTTTGCGTGAGGGTGAAAACTTTGATCAAATGGCATCATTGTATTCATCGAACGATGGTAATATGGACAATGATTTGGGTTGGTTTATGGAAGGTTCAATTTCTTCGGTGTTTAACGCTGTGTTTGCATTACCTGTTGATCAGGTTACAGAACCAACACGCTCGCCTGCGGGTTTTCATATTTTGCTTGCTGCCGAAGACCGCTGGAAAAAACCTGAGCTTGGCAAGGCATACAAAGAAGTACATGCCCGTCATATTTTATTTAAAATCCCTGACTCAGCCAATGCAGAAGAAAAGGCCAATATTGCCCATCAGGCAAAAACGGTGGCACGGGAATTAAAAAACGTATCGGATGATGATTTTGCCGCGCGCGCGCGTGAATTATCGCAAGGCCCAAGTGCCAGCAAGGGTGGGGATTTGGGCTGGTTTAAAGCGGGTCAAATGGTGGCAGAATTTGAAAAAGCAGCCTTTGCAATAGAGGCCGGTGAAACGAGTGCACCTATTAAAACGCAGTTTGGTTTGCATATTATTCGTGTGGTCGAAAAACGAAACATCAACCCTGCAAGTTTTGAAGCCAACCGCGAACGCATTCAAAAAGTATTAATCGGCGCAGAAATGCAAACCCAAGTACCACGCTGGATGGCCAACCTAAAATCAGAAGCCGTGATCAAGAAAAAAACATGTCCACAAGGCATTGATAACAATCAACCATGACCCATGCTGGTGATTTGACTGCACCATTATTAATTACATTAGGGGAGCCAGCAGGCATTGGCCCTGATGTGGTATTGCTTGGTTACCATAAAAACCCTGCGTTGTTTCAAGCTTGCATGGTGCTTGCACCCATGGCGTGGTTAAAGCAGAGGGCGATTCAATTAAACTGTTTTGTTCCGATCATTGAATACGCATGTTGGCATGAATGCGCCAAGGCTTGCATGGTCGCTACAGGGCTTCATTGTTGGAACCCTGAACCAAGTTTAAGCGCAGCACCTGTGCAGTGTGGTACGCCTTCTCTTGGCACGGCCGCCGCAGTTATTGCTTGTATTTCGCATGCCGCAAAGCGTTGTTTGGCTGGTGATGCTGCGGCCATGGTTACGGCTCCCATCGAAAAAGCCGTGTTGCGCAACGCAGGATTTTCCTTCCCTGGTCATACCGAATTTCTTGCTGCATTGGCTGCCGATGCTTGCCACGGGAGAAATGCCAAGCACGTTGCAATGATGCTGGCTTCTTCTGTGTTGCGGGTGGTATTGTTGACCACGCATTTGCCGCTTCGTGATGTACCTGACGCATTAAATATTGACGATACCTTGAAAATTATTCGCATTACCCATGATGATTTGCAGCAACGCTTTGGCATTAACGAACCACGCATTGGTGTTTGTGGATTAAACCCCCACGCGGGAGAGCAAGGTCACTTCGGTGATGAAGAAGGCAATATTCTTGTGCCTGCTATCCATTTAGCCCGAAACTTGGGCATCAACGTGGCCGATGTGATGCCTGCCGACACCCTTTTTTCTGCACAAATGCGCGCCCCATTTGATGCCATTGTATGTTGCTACCATGATCAGGCGTTAATCCCTATTAAAGCCCTCAGTTTTGGTGATGCCGTGAATATAACATTGGGACTTCCCTTTGTTCGCACCAGTGTCGATCATGGAACAGCATTGGATCGCGCTGGCACGGGTGATATTCATTGCGGCAGCCTATTGCAAGCCATTACAGTGGCACGAAATATGCACCAATAGAACCCCTTAATATACATGATTTCCGTACACCTGAAAACATGTTAGCCTTTTGCAGGCAGGAGAAACAATAGATGAGCGATCAACAAAAAGACTATGGTGCAGATAATATCAAGGTTTTGCGTGGACTGGATGCAGTACGCAAACGACCTGGTATGTACATCGGTAATACAGATGATGGTACGGGTCTGCACCACATGGTTTTTGAGGTTGTTGATAATTCAATCGATGAAGCACTGGCTAATTTTTGCGATAAAGTCGAAGTGATTTTGCATTCTGATGACTCAGTAACTGTGCGTGATAATGGTCGTGGCATCCCTGTTGGAATTCATGAAGAAGAACAACGCTCAGCGGCTGAAGTAATCATGACCGTACTGCATGCAGGCGGCAAGTTTGATGATAATTCATACAAGGTATCAGGCGGCCTGCATGGTGTGGGTGTCTCTGTGGTCAATGCCTTGTCCGAGCATTTAGAATTAACCATTCATCGTGAAGGAAAAGTCCATTTTCAGCGTTATGAAATGGGCGAGCCTGTTGCACCACTCGCTGTGATTGGTGACTCTGTAGCCACGGGAACGGGCATACGTTTTTTGGCTTCATTGAAGACCTTTTCTCACCGCAATATGGTTTTTGATATTTTATCATCCCGCTTGCGTGAACTGTCTTTTTTAAACAGTGGTGTCCATATTGATCTGTATGATGAACGTACCGATCAACGCCAAGTCTACGCTTATGAAGGTGGGATCAGTGCTTTCGTCACCCATTTAAACCGCTCTCGAACGGCCTTACACCCTGAATGTTTATCCGCTAATGGTGAAAAAGACGATGTAACCGTTGAGCTCGCATTGCAATGGACCGATGTTTACCAAGAGCATGTGTTTTGTTTCACCAATAATATTCCACAGCGTGACGGTGGCACCCATTTAGCAGGCTTGCGCGCAGCGTTAACCCGCTGCATCAATCAATATGCCAATGCCCATGATATGTTGAAAAAATACAAAATAAACCTATCGGGCGAAGACTGCCGAGAAGGTTTAACAGCAGTATTGTCGGTTAAAGTACCCGACCCAAAATTTTCGTCGCAAACCAAAGAAAAGCTTGTTTCTAGCGAAGTGCGTGGGGTGGTTGAATCGGTGGTTTCTGATATTCTTAACACATGGATGGAAGAAAATCCGCGTGATGCCAAACGTGTTGTCGGCAAGGGCATTGAGGCGGCAACAGCGCGAGAGGCAGCGCGAAAAGCGCGGGATCTTACCCGCCGTAAAGGCGCGTTGGATATTGCCAACCTACCAGGGAAACTGGCTGACTGCCAAGAAAAAGACCCCGCCCTTAGCGAAATTTTTCTTGTCGAAGGTGATTCTGCGGGTGGCTCGGCCAAACAAGGGCGAGATCGGCGCACACAGGCTATTTTACCACTCAAAGGTAAAATATTAAATGTCGAAAAAGCACGCTTTGATAAAATGCTCAACAGCCAAGAGATAGGCACGATGATTACGGCACTCGGTACAGGTATCGGCAAAGATGATTTTGATATTAGCAAACTGCGCTACCACAAAGTGATCATCATGACCGATGCCGATGTTGATGGCTCACATATTCTTACATTGTTGTTGACGTTTTATTACCGTCAAATGCCTCAATTGATTGAGCGGGGTTATTTGTATATTGCCCAACCACCACTTTACCGCGTTTCTAAGGGGAAAAATGGCCGTTATATTGCTTCCGAACAGGCCTTGTTTGACTTTCTTATTGAACAAGGTGTTGATGGTAAAAGCTTGTACAGTCATGCGGGCGCAAAACCCGTGCAAGGTGATCGACTGATGACCATGGTGCGTAGCTGCCATCGCTTAAAAAACCTATTGCAACGCTTGGGGCAACGCATGGATTCTTTCATGTTAAAAATGGTTATTGAATCCACCCGTTTAAACAGTTCAATCATGCGCAACCGAGAACGCTTGGATGCAGCCATGGAAGATGTACGCCATCACTTTGAGGCTGTAACCCGAGACGATGAAAAACTCAGTATTCGTGTTTTTGATAACCAGGATGATGCCAGTTTTTACGTGCAATTTGAACGCCGAGATCATGGCCGTCTGATGATGTCACGCATGGATCGTGATTTAATTAGCACGCTGGAATTTTCCGAGGCATGCAAACTTTCACAAAACTTACAATCGCAAGTTGCTGAGGGCGCAAGCCTAACATGGCAAGATAAATCACACCCCGTTGGGCATTACAGCGAAGTGATGGAGATAATCGAAAAAGAAGGCCGTAAAGGATTGATGATCCAACGCTATAAAGGGCTTGGTGAAATGGACCCTTCGCAGTTGTGGGAAACAACCATGGATGCAGAAAAACGCACGCTTCTACAAGTAAAACTAGAAGATGTGGTTAGTGCTGATGAAACATTCTCGATGTTGATGGGCGATGCTGTTGAGCCACGTCGCCGTTTCATTCAAGAGAATGCATTAAAAGTTCGTAATTTGGATGTCTGATCCTATGCCACCATTGGATAAAAAACCCAGCCTTCGTTACGCCGATGCAGGGGTTGATATTGATGCAGGTAATGCTTTTGTTGAGCGCATCAAAACTGCCGTAACATCCACTACGCGCCCTGAAGTAATGGGTGGCTTAGGTGGCTTTGGTGCATTGTTTCGCGCTAATTTTTCGAGCATGAAAGAACCTGTTTTGGTATCTTCTACCGATGGTGTTGGAACAAAATTATTGCTGTTACAAACCTATGATCGACCCGAAGTGGCAGGCATTGATGCTGTTGCTATGTGCGTGAATGATATAGCTGCACAAGCAGCAGAGCCATTGTTTTTTCTTGATTATTTGGCCAGTGGCAAGCTGGATGAAACAACCTTGGTGGGCGTAATTGAAGGCATTGCTAAGGCTTGTCGTATTTGTGGTTGCGCATTAATAGGCGGTGAAACAGCAGAAATGCCAGGCATGTACGCACCAAAACATTATGATATTGGTGGCTTTTCGGTGGGCGTGGTAGATAAGCCCAACATCATTGATGGTAGCACCATTGTTGAAGGTGATGTGATGTTAGGGTTGGCCTCCAATGGTGCGCATGCCAATGGTTTTTCACTGATTCGTAAATTGTTGGATATACGCCATGAAAAAAATCCTGATTGGGCCAATGATATATTGCCCGATGGTACGCCCGTATTGGATGCTTTGTTAGCACCCACCACATTGTATGTGCCGGCAGTAAAAGCCATGTTGGCAGCAAATATTTCTGTTCATGGTTACGCACATATTACAGGTGGTGGTATGTTTGATAATATTGAACGCATTTTGCCAGATGGTCTTGCCGCAACCATTGATTGTAGCGCATGGTCTGCGCCACCTATTTTTAAATACCTGCTTGATGTGGCTGATATAACGCAAGACGAATGTTACCGTACTTTTAATATGGGCGTTGGTTTTGTTGTTATTCTTCCAGCATTGATCGCAGAACATGCCATATCCGTATTGAAAGAAGCCGATGAAACGGTATTTCATATTGGCCATATAACCCGCCGAAATAATGCACCAGCGGTTACCTTGTTGCACAACGAGGTATGAGTAACAACTTATCGAAGATTGCTGTATTGGCCTCGGGAAAAGGCAGCAACCTTGATGCTATTTTAACCGCTATAAAAAAAGGTGTATGCCCTGTTGATGTACGCTTGGTGCTTTCTGACCTAGCAGATGCAGGGGCTTTGCGTATTGCCCGTGATGCCCATATTCCCCATGTACTGCACCTTGATCCCAAAACTTATGAAAACCGCGCATGCTTTGATGCTGCTTGTGCGGATGCCATTGAAAGCGCTGGTTGCCATTGGGTGGTTCTTGCAGGTTATATGCGCATTCTATCGAATGCCTTTGTGGCACGTTTTCCGCAGCGTATTGTAAATATTCATCCCTCACTTCTGCCTGCTTTTGTCGGTGGTGATGGCGTTGGTGATGCCTTGCGTTATGGCGTTAAAATAACAGGGTGTACCGTTCACTTGGTCAACGAAGTGTTAGATTGCGGCCCTATTCTTGCACAAAAAACTGTTGCCATACACGATGATGATGACCGTTATAGTTTATTACAGCGTATGCATGAAGCAGAGCATCAGTTGTACCCACAAATATTGGCTGATTTGGTTCAAAAAACCTTGGTATTTAATGGGCGAACGGTAAAAATTACGGGTTAAGGAATCATGCCATGAATGATCATAGTCACGTATTACAAGCTATTGCAAAACATGCTGTTAATAGCCCAGATAAATCAGCCTTAGAAACTTTTGATGCTCAGATTACTTATGCGGCACTGCATAGGCAGATTGATGATTTTGCCAAAGAATTAGAGGCAACATCCTCACAACGTATTGCCATCATGATGGATAACGCGCCTTCCGTGGTTATTGCTGATCTTGCTGTGCTTGCTGCAAAGATGTTGTGTGTTCCTGTTCCACTCTTTTTTTCTGCCCAGCAAACCATCCATTTATTGCGTCATGCAAGTATTGATACTGTCATAACCAGTATGCCTGAAGCAGCCAAGAAATTGTTTGCCCTTGCCAATATCGAGTATGTATCCATGGCTCGCTTAAAACTTGTCAACAGTAATGCAATAGCCTTCCGCTTAATTTGTCCCAAGGTACATCCTCTACCCAAAGATTGTCAAAAAATAACGTATACATCAGGCTCAACGGGTGAACCCAAAGGCGTGTGTTTATCACAATCATCGATGGAACAAGTGGCAATGTCATTGTGTGAAGCATCGGCTGCTTCGGCTGATGAACGCCATCTATCCATGCTTCCCTTTGCCACGTTACTTGAAAATATTGGTGGCTTGTACACGGCAATGCTTTGTGGTGCAACATTGATTATACCACCGTTATCTGAATGTGGTTTAGAAGGTTCCTCGTCATTAAATACCCCTCGATTTATCGCTGCATTGTGTCGCTCTTCTGCCACCAGTTGTATTCTTATTCCACAGATGTTGCAGGCTCTTTTGATAGCAATAGACCAAGGATTAACACCCCCGACGAGACTGCGCTACGTGGCCGTGGGAGGCGCGCCTGTGGCGCCTCGCTTGCTTACTGATGCCATGGCGCTCGGCATTCCTGCTTATGAAGGTTATGGCTTGTCTGAGGCAGCAAGTGTTGTTGCTGTAAACACCCCTATCGCTAATAAAATTGGCAGTGTTGGAAGATTATTATCACATGTACGTATAAAGTTTTCCGATGATGGCGAAATTTTGGTTGCTGGCTCTATTTTTCTTGGCTATTTGGGAGAAAAAATAGCGCAAGCTGAGTATTTACCAACAGGGGATATTGGAAAAATAGATGATGCGGGCTACTTGCATTTACAAGGACGAAAAAAACATATTTTCATCACTGCATTTGGACGCAATGTTTCACCAGAATGGGTAGAGCGTGAATTGTTGATGGAAGCAGAGATTGCTCAGGTTTGTATTTTTGGTGAGGCGCGTGAGTTCAATGCCGCTGTGATTGTTGTTCGTGGGGCAGTTGATTCAACAGCTTTAAAAAAAGCTGTCTCACGCGCCAACCTACGCTTGCCAGATTACGCCCGTATTCACCATTGGGTTGTCAGAGAAACGCCTTTCACCGTTAAAAACAAGCTATGGACGGGAACAGGTCGTGCCCGTCGCATGCAAATATGGAAGCACTATCAAGAGCAACTTTTTGGTAAAAAATTAAGTTAATGTGTACGTAAATACTCTGCACGGTAGGCTTGATAATAAGCGGCCATTGCGGTTTGTTCTTTGCTATTCTTTTTAAAGGCTTTTCCTTTCATGGGATTAATCATGCAATAATTAATCATTTGATCCAATGTTACCACATCACCAACCATTTTAACGTAGTGTGGAAAGCCTTCTTTTTTATCAAGGTTTAACAATTCATAATCCGCATGACAAGAAAGACAAGCAACCTCCGATGTACCCAATGACTCATCAGCCCATAGTTTTTTACCCAAGCTTATTGCCTCATCAGTACTATTAAAAGCATGGGATCTAATGGGTGTGTTTTCTGACCCTGAACAAGGATTGCTTCCACCACAAGGGTTCATAGCAGCACCGCAAGGGTTGTTATTTGCGCCGCAGGGGTTCATGCCGCCACAGGGATTCATAGAAGCGCCACAAGGATTGTTTGCGCCGCAGGGGTT
>JAUZQQ010000057.1 GCA_030950905.1 Mariprofundaceae bacterium | reverse complement strand
TCCAGAGGGTAAGAAAACGGGAAAACAGCCCGATACCGTCTTATAATTGCCAGTAATGAATCAGACTGTAAGCATGCGTCACATTCATACCAAGAAAGGGAGGAACGGATGTTGAATTTTGATGATCGTGATGGTGTCATTTGGATGGATGGTGAAATGGTACCATGGCGAGAAGCCAAGGTTCATGTGCTTACCCATACCTTGCATTATGGAATGGGTGTGTTTGAAGGCGTTCGTGCTTATGCTGGTGATCAAGGCACTGCTATTTTTCGTTTACAGGAACACACGAATCGTCTGTTCCGTTCGGCACATATTATGAATATGGCTATTCCTTTTTCTAAAGAAGAATTGAATGCTGCACAATGCGCTGCCGTAAGTGAAAATAATTTAAAATCAGCCTATTTACGCCCCATGGCATTTTATGGTTCAGAAGGAATGGGGCTGCGCGCCACAGGCCTTAAAACCCATGTGATGATCGCCGCATGGTCGTGGGGCGCCTATTTGGGAGAAGATGCTATCAACAATGGTATTCGTATTCGTACTTCATCGTATACTCGGCATCATGTGAATATTGCCATGTGCAAAGCCAAGGCCAATGGGCAATATATTAACTCTATGCTGGGCTTGTCTGAGGCGCTGCGTGATGGGTATGATGAAGCATTGTTTTTGGATGTTGATGGTTTTGTTGCTGAAGGCAGTGGTGAAAATGTATTTTTGGTGCGTGATGGTGTTTTATACACCCCAGAATTAACCTCAGCCTTGGATGGCATTACCCGCGCAACGCTGATGTTATTGGCTGAAGAACAAGGTTTAAAAGTGTACGAAAAACGTATTACCCGTGATGAAGTCTATGTCGCTGATGAAATGTTTTTTACGGGCACAGCGGCAGAAGTCACGCCTATTCGTGAAGTGGATGGTCGCACCATTGGTGGTGGTAGCCGTGGCCCCATAACCCAAGCCTTGCAAGCTGCCTATTTTGATGTCGTTCATGGCAGGGCTTCGGATCACCAAGATTGGTTAACCCCCATCCTGTGAGCGATATTGGTATACGCCGTCAGGCACTGGTTGAGCGTCTGCACCACCTGCGTGGACAGCGGGTAATTGCGGCAATGAGTGGTGGCGTAGACTCTTCTTTGGTTGCGGCTTTGCTTCATGAGGCAGGGGTGGATGTGATTGGCGTGTTTTTGCATGTTTGGGATTACGTGCGTGAAGACAATTGCCGTCAAGGCTCTTGTTGCGCCAGTGAAGATGCCTACGATGCCAGACGTGTTTCTGATCAATTATCCATTCCCTTTTATGTAATGGACATGCGAAAAACCTTTCGTGAGCATGTCATAAATCCTTTTATTGACGACTACGGCAAAGGGCGAACCCCCAACCCTTGTGAACGTTGCAATCGCTTTGTGAAGTTTGGTGCATTGTTAGAAATCGCAGATCAATTGGAAGCAGATTATATCGCAACAGGGCATTATGTTCGCCGCTGTGATGATGAAAATGGCGTTCATATTTACCAAGGCAGCGATCACCACAAAGATCAAACCTATTTTTTGGCAACCACCACCAAAAAACAATTGTCGCGGATTATTTTTCCTGTTGGTGACTTGCAAAAAGATCAAACCAGAGAAATGTCATTGGCGTATGGGCTTAAAACTGCCATGAAACATGAAAGCCAAGATATTTGTTTTATTCCAGCCGGTGATCGGGCAAGCTTTTTAAAACAACAAAACGCCATGGCGGGTTTCGTTGCGGGGGATATTGTCGATCAAGCAGGTCATACTTTGGGTAGACACAAGGGCATTGCGCATTACACCCTTGGCCAGCGCAAAGGTTTGGCTTTGGGCAATGGCCCTTGGCATGTGGTAGCATTGGATGCCAAAATTGCACGTGTGGTGGTGGCACACCCAGAAGATGCTTTCATAACACAGGTTAGCGTTAAAGAGGTGCATTGGCTGCATGCACCCAGCGAAAATACAGACGTGTATGCCCGCGTACGCTACCGCATGAAACCAGCCCTTTGCAAGCTTGATACTGCCGATTCAGACACCTTGCAATTAACTTTTGATACCCCACAAAAACCGACTGCACCGGGGCAGGTGGTGGCATTTTATTGCCGTCAAGATGAACTGTTGGGTGGTGGTACTGTGCTTGCTACCAACAGATGATCGCAGGCTATTAATTTTTAACTTTTATAAAAAAATACAGGAATAAACCAAGATGCAAATTAATGCAACAGCAATTCGAGCCGGCAATATTTTGGAATGGGATGGCGGTTTGTGGCGGGTAATGAAAACCCAGCATGTTACTCCAGGTAAGGGTGTGGCTTGCATGCAGATTGAAATGCGCAATCTGATGACAGGCAATAAAACCAACAAACGCTTTAACTCTACGGAACGTGTGGAACGTGCAACGCTGGAACAAAAAAAGATGCAATACTTGTACAATGATGGCGATATGTATCATTTTATGGACACGGTCAGTTATGAACAAATCGGTCTAACGAAACAATTGTTAGAAAACGTGTTGCCTTATATGCTGGCTGAAGCCAACGTTGTTGTAGAGTTTCATGGTGATCAACCCTTAAATGTACAATTACCACAAAGCGTAACTTTAACGGTGGTGCAATGTGATGCCTCCATCAAAGGGCAAACGGCGACAGGCTCGTACAAACCAGGCGTATTAGAAACGGGTGCTTCGATTATGGTTCCACCTTATTTGGAAGTGGGTACAAAAGTTCGTGTAAACACTGAAAGTGGCGAATATATCGAACGGGCTTAAAAAAGTGCTGTGCCGCTTGTTCGTCTATGCCTGTATGCTGCTTGCGCAGCCTGCACAGGTACTGGCTGAATCCATCAATTTATCCCAAGTATTGCGCGGTGTTTTGCAAGAACAACCCAGCTTGGCATTGGCTGCGCTGAATGAATCTGTGCGCCGCATTGATGATATGCAACGGCAATCCTTGTTGGATGCAACGTGGGGCGTAGCATTCAATGGCTCTGATGAAAAAAAGCCCAGCCCCAGCCCATTTGGTTCCAACATCACCAACCTAGGCGTGTTATCCGTCAATATACGCAAACCGTTGGCCAACGGTGCAACATTAAGCACCACACTCAATTATAGCCGTACCCGCTTGCGTTACCCCGCCAGCACAGCAAGCATTTTTCAATCATCCATGAATCCTATTTATGAAAATAAAATTGATGTAATTTACCGTTACCCATTGTGGCAAGGTCACAACAACCCTAGTTACCATGGGCAAGCGCGCATCAATGCAGAAGGTGTGGCAGTGGCGCATTGGAATGTGATCATCCAACAAGAACAATTATTGGCGCAAGGTATTGCTGCGTATTACCAGTTAGCAGCCAACGAAATCAGTCTGCGCATTGCTGATGACGCAGTTCATCGGGTAGCTTTGGTGCTGCGTTACCAGCGCAAACGTGAAGCTTTTGGTCTGGTTGAAGCCGCTGATCGTCTGCAAACAGAAGCGTTGCTTGCCACCCGAAAAGCAACGCGGGTACAGGCCAATGCAGCCTTGCAAAGCAGCCGCACTGCGTTGATGCGTTTGCTGCTAAAAAAACAAACGGCATCACCACTGCATGCCGATACCCGTGCTGATATTAACCTACTACCTTCATTGCTGCGTACCGACCGGCAATTGTTAGAAAGCGCGAAAAAGCGACGGCCTGTCTTTCGTATGCTGCATGCGCAAATAGCAGGCACAGAAGCCACGAGCAGTATATTAGAAGATCGTTTGCGCCCTGAACTTAATCTGATTGGTCAAGTAGGAAGCCGTGCTTTATCGGGCTTAAATGCCCGAACAACGAACGATAGCTTTGATTTGCGTGATCGTTTTATCGGTGTCGGCATCGAATTTAAAGACACCATTGGCAAACATGCCACCAAGGCTGCTTTGGCTCGCAATGCCTTGCAACGTGAACAAGCTGTATTAGAACAATGGCAAGCCATCGAACAAATTCGCACAGAGATTGCTAACGCCCATACCGATTTGGAAAATTCGCAGCAAAATTATCGCGCCTTGCAAGGCCGCATGAATGCCGAACAAAAAAAATACAATGCCGAAATCAATCGCTACCAAGAAGGGCGTTCTGATACTGCGACCATCACACAATTCTCAGGTGATTTACGTGCCGCAGAATTGCAGGCCGCGTTGCAAAAAATTAATATTGACTTGGCTCGTGCGCGCTTACTGTTTGCGGCAGGCGACTTCTTACCGACAACAGAAAACTTACCGATAACGGAAAAACATTAATGCAGCAAATGATCGCTTTTTTTGTTCGCCGTGGTCTGGTGGTCAACTTGTTGTCGGTGATGCTGCTGCTTGGCGGTGCGTATGCGGCCAAAAACATTCAACGCGAGGCATTTCCCAGCGTTAACTTTGATGTGATTGCTATTTCTGGTGCATACCTTGGTACAACCCCAAAAGAGGTCGAACAACTTCTCATCTCACCCATTGAACGGGAGTTAAAAGGTCTTGATGGCATCAACGCGATTCGCAGCACGGCCTTCCCTGGGACAATGCAGATCACCATTGAAGTTGACCCTAATTTCACCGACCGCTCGCGCTTGGTTGCCGATGTGCAACAAGCTATTAATAGGGCACGTTTGCCCACGGATATGCCTGCCGATCCTGTTATTTCTGAGATTAAATCAGAGCAAGCCCCCGTATTAACTTTTTCAATTTTTGGTGCGTTTGATGATTTAACGCTTAAACACCTTGGCGATCGTATTGAAGACGATGTATTGGCTATCAACGGTGTGGCACGGGTATTTGTGCAGGGCGATCGCAAAGAAGAAATCCGCATTGTACTTGACCCTGCACGCATGCGTCGGCATCGCATTGCTATCAATGATGTGGTGAAACTGATCAATGGCTGGAACGTGAATGCCCCTGGTGGCACACTCAAAGGGGTGAATGGCCAACACATGATTCGTATTGTTGGCGAGTTTCATTCGGCAGCCGATGCGGGTGATTTGGTTTTGCGTGCCAACGACCGTGGCGGCGCATTGCGCTTGCGTGATGTCGCCGATATAAGCCGTACATTGGTGCAGGCTCGCCGCTATGTTGGGGCGCAAGGTGATCCTGCATTAAATATGATCGTGATCAAAAAAGGGGATGCAGATATTATCGCATTGGTAGACCGTGTGCGCAACTACCTTGATACCATCCCTGCCAAATATGGTGCAAAGGTACAGGTGCGCGCCTACCAAGACTTTTCATTGATCACCCGTTTACGCCTGCATGTGTTGACCAGCAACGGTGCGATTGGTCTGGGGCTTGTGTTGTTGTTGCTGCTGTTGTTTTTGCGTCCTGCGGTGGCTATAACCACGGCATGGGGCTTGCCCATTATCTTTTTCTCAGGGTTATTGTTGCTCTATTTATCAGGGGTTACACTTAATTTATTGACCATGTTTGGTTTTATTATGGTGCTCGGTTTGATGGTTGATGATGCTATTATTATTGGTGAAAATATCACATGGCATATGGAACGTGGCTTAAGCGCAGAGCAGGCTGCGATTGTCGGAACCCAAGAGTTATTAGGCCCTGTGACCGCTACGGTATTGACCACCGTGGTGGCATTTTTGCCGCTGATGTACATGGATGGTATTATTGGAAAGTTTATTTATTCCATTCCTGTGGTGGTGGTGACGCTGTTGGTTTTTTCTTGGGTGGAAGCGATTTTTATTTTACCCAATCATATTCGTGACTTTGCCCATGCAAAAAAACAGCCAAAAGAACGGTGGTTGTTTCATGTTATTCACCGCCTGTATGAACCCGTGTTACGTGCGGCAATAAAATGGCGGTATTTGACTATTATTTTAACCTTTGCCTCATTGCTCGGGGCAGGCTTGCTGGCGAAAGAAGAAATGAAATTTCAACTGTTCCCTTCTGGCGCGGAATCTGAATTTTATTTGCGAATAACACTGCCACCGGGAACAACCTTGGAATCCACCTACGCCCAACTGCAACAATTGGATAAAGCAGTACGCGAACGCATTGATTCATCATTGCTTGAAACAACCACCTTCGTAGCAGGCGAGAACAGTGCCGATCAACGCGAAGCATTAAAACAAATGGGCGATCGTTTTGGTTTTGAACGGGTGATTATGACCCCTTTTACCAAACGGGATGTCACCGCGTTCACGGTGATGGATCAGTTAGAACAAGAAATTCCGCCGCTGTTTCCCGAAATGGCAATCAGTTTTGCCATGCTTGCGCCTGGCCCCCCTGTTGGCAGGGCTTTGCAGGTAGAATTAACGGGGGGTGATCAGCTGGAAATGAGCAAGGTTAGCCAACGCTTGATTGATTATTTGACAAACATCGAGGGTGTGTACGCCATTGAAAGTGATCTGGAAGGCGGGGATCCTGAATTGCATATCGAATTAAACCGCGCACTGGCCGCCTATGCGGGCATTGATTTGGCAACGGTTGCCACCCATGTGCGAGCGGCGTTTGATGGCTTGCGCGTATCGACATTAAAACAAGGCAAAGAAGAAGTGGATGTAACCATCCGTTACCCTGAATCGGCGCGTCGTCACATCGACACCTTGATGAACCTTGAGATCCCCAATCTTCGCGGTGGGTTGGTTCCGTTGCACCGTATTGCCAAGGTGGTGGAGACAACAGGCAGCAACAGCATTCGCCACAAGAACGGCAATAGGGTGATGAATGTTTCGGCAGAAGTGGATCGTGATGTGATCACCTCAAAAGAATTAAACGCGCTTGTTCAAAAGCATCAAGACGCATGGTTGGCTGGTGCAAAAAACACCCGTGTACATTTGGGCGGTGAAGAAGAGCGAAGCAAAGAATCTGTTCAAGGGCTGATTTCTAGTTTTGCCTTTGCCATGGCAGGAATTTTTATTATTTTGGCGATTCAATTTAACAGCATACGTTACCCAATCTTGGTTATGCTGGCGATTCCTTTCGGTGTGATTGGCATTATCGTTGGCTTTTGGTTGCATCATCAACCCATTTCATTTATGGCGATGATGGGCTTTGTTGCCTTAACAGGCGTGGTGGTCAATGCCTCTTTGGTGATGGCCGTATTTATACAACGCGCATTGGCCGAGGGGCAAGCGTGGCGGGATGCGGTGATCAACAGTGGTCTGCGTCGATTACGCGCTGTGCTATTAACGGCGATCACCACCGTGGTTGGTTTGTTGCCTACGGCTTATGGCTGGGGTGGCCACGACCCATTTGTTTCACCGATGGCCTTGGCATTGTCTTGGGGTTTGTTGTTTTCGACTGCCATCACCCTCTTTTCTATTCCTGCGGCGATGGGAATAGCCATGGACTTTCATGGTCTAGGCCACCGCCTAAAAAAGAGGCTTCTTTTTAAGAATCCAACCATTTAATAGAACAACCAATCGTTGGATGCTGCAGTTGTGGTGCGGGGTTTTTTGCAAGCATGGCATCAACGGCAGGCAATAACTCTTGCGTATTGACCTTGTTTTCATCCTTCCAGTAATCATCCATACGACCGTGGTAGTACAATGCTTGCTGGCCATCAAAAAGATACAAATCAGGCGTACATTGTGCTTGAAATGCTTTTGCTACCGATTGATCGTCGTCACTCAAGTATGGAAAGTCAATGCCCCATTCGGTGATTTTTTCGCCCATTGCAGGCACTGAATCCTCAGGGAAATCAGGGTGTATATTGGGGTTAATGGCAATAGTCGCAACCCCTTGCGCACGCAACCTTGCCGCATGTTTAATCAAGCGCGGCCATATTGCGATGGCATAAGGACAATGGTTGCAGGTAAAAGCAAGCAACAGCCCATTGTCCCCCATGCAGTCTTGTAGGTTTATCACCTTGCCATCTGTATTTTTTACGCTCATGTCAGGAAGTTTCCAACCCTGATTTACGTGAATGGATGCAACCAACGCCATATTTTTCTCCTTTAGTCTAAATAATTATGGGGCATTGTTAATGGACATATAGACCAGAAGATTGTCCTAGAATGTCAGCCTCACAAACCTGATCAATTTGCCCTGATGCAACAAACTTTTTTGCATAATCCAAGTATACTTTTTCGCGTATAAAAACATCAAACAAGTCGGGGTCTAGGTGCTGCGCTTGTTTCATTTTTTTCATTATTTTTAAACATTCCGAAAGCATTTTTCCTTTCTTGTAGGGACGATCACAAGCAATCAAGGCTTCAAACACGTCAGCAATGCCCATGATCCGTGCAGGAATGGATAATTGTTCTCGTGTCAATCCTCTGG
>JAUZQQ010000056.1 GCA_030950905.1 Mariprofundaceae bacterium | reverse complement strand
ATGCCTTTTGCAAAAAGACGCAAAAGTCCTGCCCCTTTAAACTGCGCGCTGATTTAGACGTTAAGCCATTAATTAGTCAGTTTGGATTTGATGCTGTAAGAGTTGATGAAATTCAAAATTCAGGAAAAATAGACGGAAATCATAGCCAAAACAGGGGTTTTGCAGTGGCTCTTTCTATTCTCGGATAGTCTCCTAGCATTCGCTGATGCCTTTGATGACATTAAACCATATTGAAAAATCCTTTGGAGCGCAAGTATTGCTGGATGATGCCTGCTTAAGCATCCGTAAAGGTGCGCGCATTGGCCTTATTGGCCGCAATGGCGAGGGCAAGTCCACCTTATTAAAAATGATGGGGAAAACGGTTGAACCTGATGCGGGCGAAATTCATATTCGGCAGGGTGTGCGGGTTGCCTATTTGCCGCAAGATGTGCAATACCCTGCGGGACAACGGGTATACCATGTGGTGGCAGAAGGGCTTGGCAGTGTTGCGAGCATCTTAGAATCTTACCATGAACTCACCCTTGAGTTGAGCAACTCACCCAGTAAAAAAACATTAAAAGATTTAGAAAAAGTACAAAAAGAATTGGATCATCAAGGCGCATGGCAGCTTCAAGTTCGTATTGATACTGCAATTTCGCGATTAAGCTTAGACCCTGATGCCGATGTCGGCACATTATCGGGCGGCTGGTTGCGCCGTGTGGCACTCGCTCGCACGGTGGTGACTGATCCTGATGTGCTTTTGCTTGACGAACCCACCAACCATTTGGATGTTGCATCCATTGAATGGTTAGAAGATTTTGTTGCTGATTTTAATGGTGCTGTATTATTTATCACCCATGATCGTTACTTTTTGGATGCTGTCGCAGAAGAAATAATTGAGCTTGATCGCGGCCGCTTGCGGACGTATGTCGGTGGTTATGCTGACTATTTGGACAAAAAAGCGGAGTTGTTGGTGACCGAAACCCGGCAACATCGTCGGTTTGATCAATTGCTGGCGAACGAAGAGCGTTGGATTCGCCGTGGGATTCCTGCCCGTCGTACGCGGGATGAAGGACGTGTTCGTGCGCTAGAGAACCTTCGCAAGCAACGCAGCGGGCGGCGTTTGCGTGCTGGTGATGTTGAGTTGCGCGTGGCCTGTGGCATCAAACCAGGCAAAATGTTAATGGAAGCCGTTGATATTAGCCATGCTTTTGGTGATACCCGTATTATTCGTCATTTTAGCCATAAAATCATGGCTGGTGACCGCGTAGGTTTACTTGGCCCTAACGGCATCGGTAAAACAACGCTGTTAAATATATTGCTTGGCGAGCTTCAGCCCGATGAAGGCCGTATACGGCAAGGAACCCGGCTTGTTCCTGCTTTTTTAAAGCAGTTGCGCCATCTTGACCCCCATCAAAAGCTAAAAGATGTGCTGCTGCCACATGGCGGACAGTACGTGCATATTGCAGGACAAGAACCGCGTCATGTGGTTACTTATATGCAAGACTTTTTATTTGACCGCGAGCGTTTAAACACGCCTGTTGCTGCGTTATCAGGTGGTGAACGTGGTCGCCTAATGCTGGCGCGTTTGCTCTTGGAGCCTGCGAATGTATTGGTTTTGGATGAACCAACCAATGATTTGGATATTGGTACGCTTGCAGTATTGGAACAAGCTTTATCACGCTATGACGGCACGGTGATCTTGGTTTCCCATGATCGTGCTTTTATGGATCGTGTTGCTTCGCAAGTATTGGCCTTTGAAGGCAAGGGGAAAATCACCCATGTACTGGGAGGCTATTCCGATTATTTGGCATGGCGTAGCCGACAAGATGCAGAAGCAGAGAAGGAAACACCCCAACAAACCAAGGCAGAACAGTCCCCTGTGGCACAAAAAAAAGTCCACCGTAAGCTCTCTTACAATGAACAACGTGTTTTGGATGCATTGCCTGTAAAAATCGAGACCATGGAATCAGAGCAGGCAAGCATTGAGCAGCATTTTTGTGACCCTGATTATTTCAGCCAACACGAAGCAGCCTACCAACAAGACCAAAAACGCCTGCAAAGTTTGCAACAAGCTTTAACCGATGCTTATGCCCAATGGGAAGCTTTGGAGAAAAAACAAGAAATGCTTGCATCTTAAAATGATTTCTAACGACGGATAATTTTTAACAACAAAGGAGTTCGCAATGAATAACGATAACCCGCCATTAAATGATGAAGATAAAGTAACAACATTTAAGCTGCAAGAGCAAGCGCCATTGGCTGATGGTGTTACAAAAAAAAGTTTTAAAGATTATTACGCTGCAGGCATTTACCCCTACCAACAAAAAATGTCGCGCAGTGAATACGATTCTTTAAAAAGAGAACTTCAGATTGAGCTACTTAAAGTGCAAAGCTGGGTGCGAGAAAGTGGAAAACGTATTTTAATGCTTTTTGAAGGCCGCGATGCAGCGGGAAAAGGCGGTACTATTAAACGCTTTATGGAGCATGTTAACCCACGCCATGCGCGTGTGGTCGCGCTAGAAAAGCCGACCGAACGTGAAATGGGGCAATGGTTTTTTCAGCGTTATATTCAACACCTTCCCACAGAAGGAGAGATGCTTTTGTTTGATCGTTCGTGGTACAACCGTGCTGGTGTTGAACGGGTTATGGGTTTTTGTTCGGCCAAGCAATACCTAGAGTTTATGCGCCAATGTCCGCAGTTGGAACGAATGTTGGTCAATGAGGGAATTATTTTATTCAAATATTGGTTTTCAGTTTCGCGGGAAGAGCAATTTCGCAGGTTTCAATCGCGTAGGGTTGACCCGTTAAAACAATGGAAATTGTCACCCATTGATCTGGCAAGTTTGGATAAATGGGATGATTATACAGCGGCCAAGGAAGCGATGTTTTTTTACACCGACACCAATGATGCGCCTTGGACAGTGATTAAATCGGATGATAAAAAGCGGGCGCGCATTAATTGTATGCGTCACTTTTTATCCAAATTGGATTACCCCAATAAAAATACCGAAGTCGCAAAGCCTGCTGATTCTTTAATTGTTGGCAGTGCCGATCACGTCTTTGAAAAAGGCGAACATCATTTGATGAAAGACATACTCAGTCTTCAGGAGAAATGAGCCATGAATGAATGCAAACACGCGCATAAAGTTGTATGCCAATTTAAATCATTGCTGGATCCTGCTGCCATTAAAGCGGTAGGCGACACACACTTTGAAGAATTGGCGTTGATTATTGAATCTGCTATTGGCGCATCAACCTTGGAAGCGATTCGCCATGCCGCAGAAATATCAGAAAAAGCAGCAAAGGACATTGTTCATATTATTGAAAGGTATTGATTTGCCTATTATTTAATCACTGAAAGCTTAAATTATAAGCAACACCCCAACCCCCGCAAGAGGCTTGGGGTGTTTTATTTTAATAAAGCAAACCAATAATACACCAAACACTGCGCTTTAAAAAAACTGGCGTGCTATTTGCTACACTCCTTCTAACTTAAAAATTTCTAATTTGAGAAGTTTTATTACAAGGAGTATCTTCATGAATCCAATCGTACGTAATATTCTAAGCTCAATGCTTAGCATTGCAGTCGTTGCCACGCCAGCAATGGCAGAAGGCTTGCAAGACAAACTCAATAACTTGCAAATAAGTGGCTTTGTTGATGCCTCATACAGTGGTGATAATCAATCTAAAACCCGTGGTACTGGGCTGGATCAAATCGAACTGGATATTGAGTATGCCAAAGACAATGTTGGTCTTCGTTTTGATTTACAAACCACACCATCAACCCCAGGCCCAATGACGGGCGATCAGCTTACCGAGCAAGGCTATGTTTATGTAAACCTTCCCATTCTTGGTGATGACGGTGCAACGTTTACCTTTGGTAAATTCAATGCACCCATCGGTTGGGAGTTGTTGGATGCACCGGATATGTACCAATTTTCACATGCCATGGTGTTTAACAATGGCATTCCCACCAACTTCACAGGCGGCTCGCTGGCCAGTAAATTTGGAATCATCGATGCTATTATTTATGGCGGCAACTATGTAGATTTAAACGGCGTGCAGCCCAATGGCTCACAAAGCTTTGGTACCCGCGTAGGACTTAGCCCTATGGATGGCTTAAACCTTGGCTTGTCTTATTTGCACACCACCAACCCTGGCTCCAGTACAGATCGCACCATTGATATTGATTTTACCTATGATGCCATTGAAAACCTAATCATTGGTGTTGAGTACAACACCAAGAAAAACGGCATTACCCCAGCAAACCCCATAGCCAACACATCTGGCGGATACTTTGCAACAGCGCATTATGATATTACATCATCGGTTGGTGCAACCATTCGTTTTGGCACCTATGATTATGACACATCGCTTGTGGGTAAAGCCAATCAAACAACACTTGCTTTAACATCCGTCTTGGGTGATGGCTTAGGCGCATTGTTTGAATACCGCACCCTGCAAAACACCATGGCTTCTGCCATTGATGGTGCGCCTGCAAACACAACATTAAAAGCTTATGCTTTTGAGATGACTTACGCTTTTTAATTTCACAGGGCAGTACATGGGTGCTGCCCTTCATTGTTATCAGGAGTTCTTATGAAAAAAATTACCGCCGTCATCAAGCCCTTTAAATTGGATGACGTGAAGGATGCATTGGCAGACCTTGGTGTCACAGGGTTAACCATCAGTGAAGTTCGTGGTTATGGCCGGCAAAAAGGCCATACCGAGTTATACCGTGGCGCAGAATACAGTGTGGACTTTGTACCCAAAACAGAGGTTTCCACAGTGGTTTCTGCCGATCAAGTGGATGCAGTGGTCGATGCTATCGTCACTGCTGCACGCAGTGGCAAGGTGGGGGATGGTAAAATATTCATCACCGATGTTGTCCGTGTTATCCGTATTCGTACGGGCGAAGAAGATGAAGAAGCGTTGACTTAAGGGGCTATCATGGAAGCATTATCATCGGATATTTTACAAACAAAATACGCACTCGACACCTTTTATTTTCTTATTATGGGTGCATTTGTGATGTGGATGGCAGCGGGTTTTTCCATGTTGGAAAGCGGCATGGTTCGCTCCAAAAACACGGCTGAAATCCTCACTAAAAACGTCATACTTTATGCCATTGCCTGCGTCATGTATATGTTTGTCGGTTATAACATCATGTATGGCGAACATATCTCATCATTGATCCCAGGCATTAGTTTTGGGCTTGGTATGGATCATCAAACAGCAGCGGTACTCGCAGGCGGCGATGGCGCACCGTACTATTCAAAAATGGCTGATTTTTTCTTCCAAGTGGTGTTTGTAGCCACTGCCATGTCGATTGTCTCTGGTGCTGTGGCAGAGCGTATGAAGCTATGGTCATTTTTTGTCTTTGCTATTATTTTGACGGGTTTTATTTACCCTGTTCAAGGGATGTGGAAATGGGGTGATGGCTTCCTTAATCAAGCAGGTTTCCTTGATTTCGCGGGTTCTGGTGTGGTTCATATGACTGGTGCAGCCGCAGCCCTGGCAGCAGTACTTTTGCTGGGTGCGCGCAAAGGAAAATACGGCAAAAATGGCGAAGTAAATGCGATACCCGGCTGTAATATGCCCATGGCAACATTGGGTATGTTCATCTTATGGATGGGCTGGTTTGGTTTTAATGGTGGCTCGGAGTTAAAAGTATCTGACGTTGCCGAGGCGAATTCCGTTGCGCTGGTTTTTGTAAACACCAACATGGCGGCTGCTGGTGGTGCAATTGCAGCATTGATTGTGGCGCGTTTATGGTTTGGTAAAGCTGATTTAACCATGGCTTTAAATGGTGCTTTGGCAGGCCTTGTATCTATTACTGCCGAACCATTGACACCTTCACCTGAACTGGCCACCTTAATTGGCGCAATTGGTGGCATTATTGTGGTTGCCTCTATTGTAACATTGGATAGAACATTTAAATTGGATGATCCAGTGGGTGCGATTTCGGTGCATGGCGTATGTGGTATCTGGGGTTTGCTGGCTGTATGCCTAAGCAATCCTGATGCACATTTAAGCATGCAGCTAATGGGCATAGGCGTGATATTCGCATGGGTCTTTGGTACAAGCTTGCTCGTTTGGTTTGCTATTAAAGCAATCTTTGGCATTCGTGTTAGCGAAGAAGAAGAGTACGAAGGTCTGGATGTAAACGAATGTGGCTTAGAAGCTTACCCTGAGTTTACCAGCACCAAGTAAGCCATAACAGTTTCGGCGCATATATACCCACCCAAAAGTGTATACACCGAAGAAATAAAGGGAGGCCATGATGGTCTCCTTTTATTTTACTGGCGCAGATTCCTTGCTTTCAAACAAGAAACCCAATCATAAAAAGGAAAATCTTTCATGTCATATTTAGAGCCCTCAGAGTTTGTAACAAAAATGGTGGATTCGGGTGAGTCCAAAGTCTATATGTCCACCAAAGACACTTTAATTCGCGCCTTTATGGCGGGAGCTATTTTGGGGCTTGCTGCTATTTTTGCTATTACAGTAGCGTTAAAAACAGGCTCGCCATTACTCGGTGCTGTATTATTCCCCGTGGGCTTTATTATGCTCTATTTGATGAAGTTCGATTTGCTAACGGGTGTATTTACATTGGTTCCTCTTGCACTGCTTGATAAAAGACCGGGTGTCGATGTACAGCAAGTATTGCGTAACTGGGGTTTGGTTTTCCTTGGCAATCTCGGTGGCGCATTAACAGTTGCTTTGATGATGTCTTTCGTTTTAACCTACGGTTATAACACTGACGGTGGCGCGATTGCTGCAAAAGTTGCAGGCATTGGCGAATCAAGAACTTTAGGGTACAAAGAGCATGGGTTAGGTGGTTGGCTTACGATCTTTTTTCGTGGCATGTTATGCAACTGGATGGTGTCTATGGGCGTTGTTGGTGCGATGATTTCCACATCAGCTACGGGCAAAATGATGGCGATGTGGATGCCTGTTATGCTGTTCTTTTTTATGGGATTTGAGCATTCAATCGTCAATATGTTTTTATTCCCATTTTCAATGATGATGGGCGGTGATTTTACGCTTATGGATTATTTGTTTTGGAATGAATTGCCAACTGTATTGGGTAATATGGTTGGTGGTTTCGTATTGGTAGGTCTACCCCTGTATTATACGCACGTAAAAACAAGTGCCAACCGCCAATTGACGTAATACTTATAAAAGATGCGGGCCATCACTCCCCAACTAACCATCACTGCTGGACAACACTCTGATAAAGGGCGCAAGCCAATCAATCAGGACTTTCATGGCATCTACATACCCAAGGAACCCTTGCTGAGTTCCAAAGGTATTGGTATTGCCTTGGCTGATGGCATAAGCAGCAGCAATGTTAGTCAAGTTGCCAGTGAAGCTGCGGTCACCGGTTTTTTGGAGGATTATTACTGCACTTCAGATGCATGGTCGGTCAAAAAGTCTGTGCAGCAGGTTATTCGCGCTTCCAACTCATGGTTGCATGCACAAACCAAACACAGCCAATACTGCTACGAATCAAAAGACAGGGGTTATGTATGCACATTTAGTGCCATGGTTCTTAAATCAACCACGGCACATATTTTTCATGTTGGTGATACCCGCATCTATCATTTACATGAAGACACACTCGAACAACTCACGGATGACCACAGGGTTTCTATTTCCCCAAACAAGCGTTACTTGAGCCGGGCTTTAGGCATTGATTTACACCTTGAAATTGATTACCAATCTTTACCGTTAGAAGAAGGCGACGTTTTCATCTTTGCTACAGATGGTGTGTATGAATTTGTCAGCCCCCCATTCATCATCAATACCATCAAAGAGCAAGCGGACGATCTGGATAAAGCGGCAAAGATTATTTCAGACAAAGCACTTGAACAAGGAAGTGATGACAATTTAACCATTCAAATGGTCAGGGTTGAGCAACTTCCACAGCAGAGTGCCGATGAAATTTACCAGCAGCTTACGTTGTTACCCTTTCCACCAGCGTTAGAAGCAAGGGTATTGTTTGATGGTTATGAGATCATTAGAAAAGTTCACGGCAGCAACCGCAGCCATGTTTATCTGGCACGCGATATTGAAAGCAATGATCGGGTCATTATTAAAACCCCCTCTGTCGACCTAAGGGGTGAACCTGCATACTTGGAACGCTTTTTAATGGAAGAGTGGATTGCCCGACGCATAAATAATGCGCACGTTCTAAAACCTTGTTTGCAAAACAGAAAGCATCACTATATCTACGTTGCAACAGAGTTTATTGACGGGCAAACACTGTCACAATGGATGATTGATCATCCAACCCCCAGCATTGAAACAGTTCGCGTGATTATTGAACAAATTGCTAGGGGTTTACGGGCTTTTCATAAGCTGGAGATGTTGCATCAAGACTTAAGACCCAATAACATCATGATAGACCAAGCTGGAACTGTAAAAATCATTGATTTTGGCGCAACCCGAGTCGCAGGAATTCTGGAAATTGAAAGCCCTCTTTTACGCCAACATATCCTTGGCACGGCCCAATACACTGCCCCCGAATACTTCCTCGGCGAAGCAGGCTCATCTCGCTCAGACATGTACTCTTTGGGGGTAATCACCTACCAAATGTTATCGGGAAAATTACCCTATGGTGTTGAAGTCGCAAAAGCAGGCACAAAAGCGGCGCAAAAGAAACTGTGTTACCAATCGGTACTTGATCACAACAGAAAAATCCCCGTGTGGATTGATGAAGCAATAAAAAAGACAGTGCATCTTGATCCTTACAGGCGTTATGGCGAAATTTTTGAATTTATATATGACTTACGCCGTCCAAATAAAAAATTCATCCATAAAGTTCGTCCACCCTTGATAGAGCGAGACCCCATATTCTTCTGGAAGGGCATGTCACTGGTTTTAAGCTTAATTATTATCATCTTGCTTGTTGGGTTAAGGTGATACTTTTAAATAAATCATCACTTTCGCCCTAGTCCAGAGCGATCATGTTTGGCTATATCAGGAGGGTTAGTATACGCGCTTATGCCAATCGTAACCATTGTTACACCGATCAAGCCTAGCCCACCACAAAAAAAAGTTATGATGAACCAAGTCCAAAAATCAACGCCGTTAGCGATAAAAAATGAGAGGGTCAGGCTGAAGCTAACAAGGGACAAAAAAATCCATAAAAGAATCATGATTAACCTCCAGGAATAGGGTAGAGAGCCAGGGCGATTGCATCAAATATAGCTTGACAATGCATTAACAAACAACGATCTATTGGGATATGAAAAAAGCACCAACATCAATCCTCTCCTATTTTACATCTATCCCCGACCCTCGCGTACCAGGCCGAATTTCTCATAAGCTTGAAGATATATTTTTCATGACACTGTGTGCCGCGATTTGTGGTGCTGATAACTGGGTCACCGTAGCTGCATTTGCTAGGGCTAAAAAAGCTTTTTTTACTGATGTTCTAGGCCCGCAAAATAGCATACCCTGTCATGATACTTTCGGGCGGGTATTTTCTGTGATTAACACTGAGAAGTTTTCGGAATGTTTTACCCGTTGGGTTAGCAGTTTAGTAGAGCTTAGTGGAGCAGCAGATCACGTCACAATGTTTGCAGCAAGTTAGCAGTTTAGTAGAGCTTAGTGGTGGAGAGATCATTGCTCTTGATGGGAAATGCTTGCGAAGAAGTATGGATAAATCATCTAATTTATCGCCACTTTATATGGTTAGTGCATGGGCTGCAAATAATCAATTGGTACTGGGTCAAGAAAAGGTCGATCTTAAATCAAATGAGATTACTGCTATCCCTAAGTTGTTGGAAAGGCTGGATATAAAGGGATCTGTTGTAACTATGGATGCTATGGGGTGTCAAACGAAAATAACTAAACAAATTACCGATAATGGTGCTGATTATATGATTAATCTTAAAGGTAACCAAGGCAACTTACACAAAGATGTGAAGGACTTCTTCGAATCAGATAAGACATCTCCACCTGTAAGCCATGAAACTTTTGATGCAGGCCATGGTCGTTTCGAAACGCGTACAATTCGTGCTACATCGGATATTGGATGGTTACAGAATGAGCATCCAAAATGGGCGAAACTTACTAGCATTGTGGCCGTAACTTCGAAACGTGAGCTTAAAACAAAAACGACAGAAGATACGCGTTACTTCATTAGTAGTTTAGATGCCACTAATCCAGAAAAATTAGGTTTCGTTGCGCGAGCACATTGGGGAATTGAAAATAGGCTACACTGGGTTTTAGATTATGCTTTTGATGAGGATAGTCAGCGAACACGGGCAGGAAATAGTGCCGCAAACATGGCAATCATCAGGCATTTAGCATTGAATCTGCTTAAGTCAGAGGAAACTGCGAGGGAGGGAATGAAAACAAAGCGTCTAAAAGCAGGCTGGGATGATGATTATATGCTAAAAGTATTGGCCAAAAGTGCTTGTTTTTAATCAATAATGTTTAACATACTGTTATAGTTGGTTTTTTTGATGCAATCACCCTGCCTGACCCCCTTAAGCCATTGATGGAATTGCTGCCTTATTAGATGCAATGCTATTGAGAAAAATCACTCTTTTTCCTAACTGCTTTTTGTAGATTTTTAAGTTTTGTATTGTTGTGTTCTCGATACATTATTTCCGCACCATGTTCGAGTTCTTCATAGATTGGCAATAATTCTGTTACACCTTCAAAGACCCATTGCACAGGGACAGCATCAGAGCCGCCCTTGTAGGGTTTTGTTTCTAATTTAGCTTCATCTACTACCTTGTCATATGCATCATCAAGACTTGATGCTTGGACGATAATTGTATTTTCCCATACGATGAATCGTTTTTCGGG
>JAUZQQ010000055.1 GCA_030950905.1 Mariprofundaceae bacterium | reverse complement strand
GTAAATCACCCAACAGACCTTTTTTTTCATCCAGTCCCAGTGTTTTATATACTTGAACAACGTTAAGAAATTGATCCCGACTGCTTAACCATTGTAATTGCGCTTTTTTAAATTTTTCTTGGTCTTCTGGCTTGAGCACAGAAGCATCCATTGTTTCAAACAAACGTTGAACCTCTTTGCTAAGCACTTTGTAGACGTTAACATCACTTTCTTTGCGTGTTAATTGAAACATGCTGCTAATGGCAACAGCTTGTAAGATATATTCGATAGTTTGGTCAACTTGATCATCCAGTGCTGCAATACTTTCATTAAACGCATTGAGTCGATTGTGTTCTGTGGTTCCTTGGATTTGCAGAAACAGTAGGACAATAAAATAAAATAAAACCAAGAGGCTGGGAATAAATAACTTTTGGCGAATAGAAAAACGTTTTAACATACAGTTCCCTTAAAAAAAATGACCATCACAGTTAATGGCATGCTGATGATTAAATTAACGCGAGAATACTAGAAGGCTGTGCAAGAATAGAAAGACCTCGCCGTAATCAAAGCATAAAAAACACGTTGCAAACTTCCTTTCATTATGGGCATCTGCAACAAATATAATGCTTGCCTGTGTGGCTTATGCCGTTGATAGATGATGCAACATAAGGCCTGCATTGTTTTGTAATAATTGATAGATGGTTTCAAAGCCCTTTTCACCACCGTAATAAGGATCAGGCACGTCTTTGATGGGGTCTGACCCTTCAAATTGTCGCATAAGCAGGAGTTTTTCTTGTGCTACGCCCATTTTTAGCAAATCAGATTTGTTGTTTTGATCCATAGCAATCAAGCAATCCCAATCATTGATACTGCGTGATGTTATGTGTTGGGCTTGGTGTTGATGCAGCGATAAATGGTATTTTTTTGCAATCCTGATGCTGCGTGGGTCTGCGCCTTTGCCTAAATGCCAGTCGCCTGTTCCTGCAGATGCAAACTCAAATATTTGATCCAGTTGCATGGCCATTGCCTGTTTGCGCATGATAACCTCAGCCAAAGGAGAGCGACAAATATTCCCCAAGCAAACCAGTAGCACACGTTGCTTGGAAGTATGACAAATATTAATGATGCAATGCCTGCATTTTTTCTGCTTGCGAGCGTTGTAAGTATTGGGGGGTGGCGTAGGGCATTTCTTTTGCTTTTCTATACTGCAATAACTGCGCGATGGCTTCTTCTCTTGGTATTATGGATGGCAAGAAAGGAATGCCTGCCAACTGCGCATCCCATGCGCGGCTTGCTGTGTATGCCGCTGGTGGATTGCCCGATACAGATGGCCAACTGCTGCAACAATCGTCTTGCAGGGGTTTTCCGTGTTGATAACAACCAACAAACACTTCATTGGCACGGGCATCTTCTAACACCCACAAAGGATCTTTAACGCCACAGGCCATGGCCGCAACAGCCAGTGAGGAATACACCATGATCGGGCGTTTTAATTTTGTGTTGAGACCGTTCAAACTGGCTGCTGCTATGCGCAGCCCTGTAAAAGAGCCTGGCCCTGCAATATAGGTCAAGGTGCTGACATCAGCCCATGTACGTTTTGCTTCTTGGCGCAACATATTCATGCTTTTACCCAACAAGCGTGATTGCTCACGCTGTGGGATATGAGTCGAAGCCAAAATAGCCCCGCCATCAATCATACACAATACAGCCGTAACACCAGACGCATCCAAAGCCAACGTACAATCTGCCATGTATTAATTTTTCGCCAATATATTGGCAAGCAGCAATGTTAAAGCGGGTGCATAATCAGGATGCTGCAAGCCTAAAATAGCATTGGCTGCCAAAAAACCTTCAGGGTTTCCTGCATCAAAACGTTGCCCTGTTAAAACAACGCCGTACACAGCTTCTTCATGCGCCAATTGGTTCATGGCATCGGTAAGTTGAATTTCACCATTGATACTGGGCTTGGTATCTTTCAGCTTTTCAAACAACGTGGGGGTGAAGATATAACGCCCAACAATAGCCAAGTTGGATGGGGCATAATCAGCAGAAGGTTTTTCAATCATAGAATCCAATCGCAGCAAGTCGCCTTCCTGTTTGGCTTTGACTATGCCATATTTATGCACATCAGAAGAAGCAACCTCAACCAGCCCAATCACGGATGCACCCGTTGCTTCGTGTACGGTGCGCAATTGTTGCATGGCTGGTTCTTTGCCCAAAATCAATTCATCGGCAAGCTGAACACCAAAAGGTTCATCGCCAATCCATGGGGCTGCACACAATACAGCATGACCCAGCCCTAACGCTTGTTTTTGGCGAACATAAGCAATATTTGCCATCCGTGAGATACGCGATATTTTTTTAAACATCTTCTCTTTTCCAACGGCCAGTAGGTTTCGCTCCAACTCCGCAGAAATATCAAAATGATCTTCAATGGTGTTCTTGCCACGACCCGTGATGATTAATATTTCATCCATCGACGAAGCCAATGATTCTTCAACACCGTATTGAATCAATGGCTTATCAACAATCGTCAGCATTTCTTTTGGAATTGCCTTCGTTGCTGGAAGAAAGCGTGTGCCCATGCCTGCGGCTGGAAATACAACTTTTCGCAATGGTTTTTTGGGCATGTGAGGAATCCTTACTTATTTTATAATTACGCCAGTCGACCGTACGAATGCAAGCCAGAAAGGTACATGTTTACGCCGAGAAAACAAAACACCGTAATAAGAAAACCTGCAACCGTCCACCACGCCAGTGTTCGACCGCCCCAACCATGTTGAATACGAACATGCAAATAGGCGGCGTAAACCAACCATACAATCAATGCCCATGTCTCTTTGGGATCCCATGACCAATAACCACCCCAAGCTTCAGCCGCCCAGGCCGCACCAAGGATTGTCGCTAAAGTGAAAGCAGGGAAGCCAACAGCAACCGATTTATAACCCAACTCATCCAATTGTTCCAAGGTGGGAAATGCTTTTAACATGGTGCCGTTGGGTTTATGATTTTCTAGCCATTCACGTGTTAAATAGGTCATGCCCGCACCACAGGCGACTGCAAATGAACCATAACCCACAAAGTTTAACGGCACATGAATTTTCATCCAATAAGATTGCAAGGCTGGAACCAATGGTTTGATGTCAGCCTGGCCAATCGAAGCCAACCATATTTCAAAAAACACACCTGCGGCAACCAAAGTCATCACAAAAGCACCCATGGCTTGGGCTTGGTAGCGTTTTTCCCATTGCAAATAAATAATAGCAACAATACAAAACAAGAGCATAAATACTTCATACAAATTAGAGACAGGTGCATGGCCGATCGAACCATCCATGAATAAATAGGACTCATACCAACGCAACAGCAGCATGGAACCGCCAATATATATACCCATCCATGCGCTTGTTGTTGCCATACGACCGACGAATGAATCGGGCGCGAATAACAATAAAATATAACAAATAGCCGAAAACAAAAAGACAACATTCATCGCCATAATAAGGTTGATCGAAAACATATTCGATTGATCTTCGTAAGAAATCGCAGAAGATACAGGCTCAAACAAGGTGAATACTGCCATCATCGCAATCATGATGATTGCACCATCACCCCATGCCACCAAACGCTCGGCGACAGGGCTTGTTGCTGATTCAGGGCGAAGCATGGCATTGATCACGGCCAAGGCCGCCGCCAGCAACGCGCCCGTCCCCAGCCATATAACCCCTTGCATGCTGATGAGTAAGGATAAATAACTGTTTTCACTGTAACCATCACCGCCAAACAACGCCAAGCCTGCGGCACCTGTGATCAACCCCAAATATGCCCAATAGCGAATCAAAGCAGGCTTGCCTTGAAACCACGGACTTGCCATTGCCGTTGATTGTATTGCTGTACTCATGCACGATCTCCTATACTTGTTTTCGGCGCATCAGTTTTTAATAAGTGCGCGCCGAAATCGTCGTTGATGCGGCTTAATAATTCATTAAATTCCCGATTGAAATTAAGGGGATTTCGGTTGCTTAAGCCTGCCAAGCTTACTTTATAACCAGCATTTTCAGGGCGAATAATCAACCATAGTTTGCGGTGGGAGATATACAGCATAATACACAAGCCTATCACCAACAACGCGCTGCCAATCCAAACCACATTCATACCAGGGTCTTCGGCCAATTGCAGTCCTGTGTAATATTTTTGTTCGTAATCTTCAAGCACCGGTAAAAAAGGCCAAGGCATACGGGGCAGGATTTGCGTGGCATTTAATACGCGCACCGCCATAGCCTGAAAATTTGCAGGTCGATTGTCACCAAACACTTGCTCCAAAGCCGCTTTGAAGGCCGTAAATTTCGCCTTTTTATCTTTTAAATCAACAGTTTGCAACTGCCCAATAAAAGCATTAAACAATGCCCATTCTTGCGGGTTGCTAAAATCAATACCCAAAGATACAGATTCAAAATCACGCACGTCCCCTGTTTTTGAGATCATCATGATACTGCCACGGTTTTCACCCGCCAATTCAAAGGGATTAAGAAAACTGCGAACCTTGACGGGTTTTAAACCTTTCCCTCGAATAACAAAATCCACCGAAGGGCCTAAGTCTTGAAAGTCTTTTGCCTCACCTGAATCGGCCATATTCTCAACATTGTGTGGGCGAAAATCGGTGATTTCCATGCTAATACCCGTCACTTTGTCTACGTATGTTTGATAAACTTGTGTGTTAATATTTCGTATGGTGGCACTACCATCCATGGCATAAAACTTAAATTCAATGTCTGAGCCACCATCGCCAAAACTCGCCTGATAAATGCGGATCCCTTTGTAATAGAGCGGTTCATTAACAATAATATCTTTGTTTTTGAGTACCTCTTTACCGTTATCAATAATGGTTAAATTGCTGCGAAACTCACTGGGCATCCCGTTTGGGTAAAAAGAAATATCAAAGCTGTTGCAACGTATTTCAAAGGGCATGGTTTTATGTTCCACCCCCGTCCCTTTGAGAAAAGAAATTTCTTTTTCACTCGTACCTTCAACAACCGACATATTGCCGCGAAAGCCCAACTGCACGCTCATCCAACCGCCAATAAGGATGATTAACATGGCACTATGCACGGCAATATAGCCCAATTTATGCCTGCGTCCCCTGTCGCCTCGCAAATAAAGAACATCGCCCCGTTGCTCCGTTTGCCATTGCCATTCTTTTAAACGTGATTGTACAATTTTAGCAAATGTTTGCGCAGATTCCCCGCTAACTTGCCAAGATTGCTGATGTTTAATATGACCAAAGGCACGGTCGCTGATATACACCTTGCGGTTACGCATCTGTTTGAGTAAGCGCGGCACATTACGCCACAAACAAAATGACAACGTGACCATAAGAAAACCCAACAAACCAATAAACCACCAAGTGTGGTACATATCAAACAAACCAAGGGCGCGAAACAGCCAATACCACAAAGGGCCAAACTGTTGCAAATAATCTTGTTGGCTTTGATTTTGTTGCAGCACAGTGCCGATAACAGAGGCCAGCGCAAGAACCACTAGCAAGGTAATGGCCAATGGCATTGAGCCAATGCGTTCGGTGATGGTACGGAATGGGTGAGAAGCTTGAGACATGCGGCGCATCCTAAGACAATTTAAAAGAAATAGTACACACATATTTTTGTGTGTTTACCCCATTGTTTTGTCTTCCCTGTATTTCGTTTACCCCTATTTATTTAATAATTTTCATCGCAACGAACAGTTTACAACAAAAACGAGATGCGACAGTATCCTCCGCAGGGGATGTGCCAATGCCGCTGTTCCCGATCAATTAAAACAATGGAGACCCGCAAGATGCCAATAGATATTGCATGGTTAGAAGAAAAAGTTTTTCAAGAAAAAATTGATCCCGCAGATGCTAGAATCATCAAAAAAGTCACCGCTGTTAAATCGTACAAAAAAGGTGACACCATTATCAATCAGGGTGCGGCGGGTGGCGCGCTTTATTTGTTGTACAAGGGCAGTGTTTCTATTTCTTGTAACCAAGTTTTGCTTGCGTCTGCAGGCGAGGCTAAACTGTTTGGTGAAATATCCTTTCTTAATGGTGAATTAACCAGTGCCACGGTGACAGCAGAGTCTGATTGTAAGATTTATATGCTAACCCGCAATGGCTATTCTGAGTTAATGCGTGAAAATCAAGGCATGGTATTTGCGCTCTTTACCTACATTTTGAAAAACACCGCGAATGTGGTGCGTAAGATGAATGCCGATCACTCTGTATTACAGCATTATATTACAGGTGGTCGTGCATAAACCAGGAGGCTTGTACCCCATGTATGATACATTTTTTTTAAAAAAAATAATCCTATTGATTGCGATCGCCAGTATGGGCAGTGCTTGTGTTAGCAGTGCTATTGTCGGCGGCACTGCAATGGGCGCTAATGCTGCCTTTGACCATCGGCCTGTTGGCCAACAATTGGATGACAAAACGATTGCCACAACCATTGATGGGCGGCTACTCGCTGAAAAAAACATGCCTTCGCGTTGGGTAAGTGTTGAAGTGATTAATGCTGTGGTGACGTTGACTGGTTATTTGCCCAGTGCTGAGCATATTGACCGTGCAATATACATTTGCCAAACAAGCAAAGGTGTGGTTGAAGTACGCAATGAGTTAGAAATTGGCTCACCCACCATTGGCAGCTTGGTCTCTGACTCTTGGATCACGACACAAATTAAAACCCGCCTACTGGCAGACAAAAACATCAACGGATCATCGGTACACATTGAAACGGTGAATGGCCGTGTATACCTACAAGGCGTTGCCATCTCTGAAGATGAAATACGCCGTGCTATTGATATTACACGAATGGTTCGTGGCGTGACTGCCGTGGTGGATATGATGTCAGTAAAACGGCGTTAAATATGCAGTCTTTGCCTGAAGCAATGGTTTTACGTAAGGTTTGGTCGGCTGATGGCTTGCGGGTTGTTTTTACCAATGGCTGTTTTGATTTACTCCACCCTGGCCATGTCCGTTACCTGGCTGATGCGCGTGCTTTGGGTGACCGTCTTATTGTTGGTTTAAACGATGATAATTCTGTGCGTAGATTAAAAGGCAATGATAAACACGTTGCACGACCCTTAAACCCTATCGCTGATCGCGCAGTCATGCTGGAAGCCTTGCGCATGGTTGATGCTGTGGTTTCTTTTTCAGAAGACACCCCCATTGATTTGATTGCCACCTTGTTACCCGATGTGTTGGTTAAAGGTGGGGATTATACCTTAGATACTATTGTTGGGGCAGGTATTGTCTGCCAGCATGGTGGTATGGTGAAGCTCGTGCCGTTTTTGAAGGGGTATTCTTCCAGCCGCTTGATTTGCCGAATTCAAGCCGCAGCAAGCACATCATGATCCCCTTGCGTATTGTTGCTGATCGCCATATATGGCACGTTGAAGATGCGTTCTCTTGCCTAAAAGGGTATAATGTTGCGCTGAAAGTTGTCGAGGCTGATGACATAACAACGGGTTCTTTGCGCCATGCTGATGTATTATTGACGCGTTCATCAACACAGGTAAATGCGGCATTACTGGCGAGCACCCCAGTTCGTTTCGTTGCAACAGCGACGGTTGGCGATGACCATATCGACCTTCGGTACTTAAAAGAATCAGGCATTGCCTTTGCTTCAGCCGCTGGTAGTTCAACGGGTTCAGTGATCGAATACATGATGACTGCATTGCTCAAGCTTCAAACCATGAACCATCTATCATTAAACGAGCATACATTGGGGATCATTGGTGCTGGCCGTATTGGCAGCCAATTGGCAGCTTTATGTCAAAGCTTGGGCATAAAAACATTAAGCAGTGATGCACCACGCAAAAACCATGAAAGTGATACGTGTTTGATTTCGCTGGAGCTGATGTTGCAACAAGCGGATGTATTAACCATTCATACCCCCCTTGTTCGCAGCGGAAAGCATCATACCCACTATTTGATCAATGCCGATGTTTTGGCAAAATTCCGTGGTTTTGGCATCATCAATACGGCGCGTGGTGCATGTGTTGATAACCATGCTTTGTTGGATTGGTTAAATAAAAACCAACAAAACTGGGCTGTTTTGGACTGCTGGCAGCGCGAGCCAAACCCCGATCAGGCATTGTTACAACACCCTCGCGTGGTCATTGGCACGCCACATATTGCAGGGCATTCCTTGGATGGTAAGGCAAACAACACGCAATATATTTACAATGCATTGTGCGCTTTTCTTCGTTGCCCAGCAAGTTGGAATAGGCAAGATGTTTTGCCGCCCGCCCGCCCGCCTCTTGTTTTGCCAAAGTTTAGCAATATGTGGGATACTTTGTCCCACATGGCAGAGAATGATTACCCGATAATGGACGATCATCAATCCATATGTCACAAAGCAGATGCTCGGTCTTTGCATGCCTTTCGGCATTACCGACGGCATTACCCTGTGCGACGAGCTTGGCATACTTGTCGTTGGCTCACTGATGATAAACACACACAATTGTTGATCAATAAATTACAGCAATGAGGAAGCTTCACCCCCCATGTTTTATCCAAACGAGTGTTGTTAAACGCCCATCTCTAACAACCTTATGCGAAATGATAGGCCTTTCAGCTTTCCTTTCTCCAGCTTCTTAATCGCTGTTTTCACCACATCCCGATTGACGGCCACATAAGACCAGTTATCCGACACATTGATTTTTCCTACCTGTGTCCCTGCAATGCCATTTTCCCCGGTGAGTGCGCCGAGAATATCGCCAGGACGAATTTTCTGTTTTTTACCGCCGCCGATTTGCAGCGTGGTCATTGCTGCTTTTGGAATCGTTTTGTTCAATAGATCCGTGGAGGGTAATGACTCATGGGTGATGGTCAGCCCTAGGTAATCGGCGATCATGGTCAAACGAAGCTCATCTTTTTCGGTAAAAAGTGAACAGGCCACACCTTTGCTGCCAGCTCTACCCGTACGCCCAATGCGGTGGACATGCACTTCAGGATTATTGGACAACTGGTAAACAATCACCGAATCCAACGATTCAATATCCAACCCACGTGCTGCGACATCGGTCGCCACCAGTATTGAAATACTTTTATTGGCAAAAAGCAACAGGGTCTGATCACGCTGCCGTTGCTCAAGGTCGCCATTCAAGGCCTGTGCGCTAAACCCCTGTCGGTTCAGTGCCTGCGCAATATCTTGGGTATCTCTTTTGGTGTTGCAGAAAATCACTGTCGATTCCACCTGATACTGCAACAGCAGCAGGTGAAGCGCATCGAGACGAGCTTTTTCGGTGACGTTGTAAAAGTGTTGCTCAATAACAGTATCATCATGAATGGTGGCGACCTGTACCATCATGGGATTACGCATCACGCGAGTGCCCATCTTCTTGACTTGGTTGGGGAATGTGGCACTAAAAAGCAGCGTTTGATGGGGTTTTGGGGTGGCCGTAATAATAGCATCCATTTCTTTTTGAAAGCCCATATCCAACATGCGGTCTGCCTCATCCAATACCAGCGTGCGCAGGCGGTCTATCTTCAAGGTTCCTCGTTTGAGGTGATCCAGCAGCCGTCCCGGCGTACCCACCACAATATGCGCACCATGAGAAAGCGAAGAGATTTGTGGACGAAATGCCATGCCACCGCAAAGCGTAAGAACTTTCACATTGGCCGTGGTTCGGGCAAGCTTGCGCAGCTCTTTGCCCACCTGATCCGCCAGTTCTCGTGTAGGGCAAAGCACCAGTGCTTGCACCCTAGAAGTTCTAAGATCAAGCTGTTGCAACAAGCCTAATCCAAAAGCCGCTGTTTTCCCTGTTCCTGTTTTGGCCTGACCAATCACATCTTTGCCAGCGAGAATAGGTGGCAGGCTCTGCGCCTGAATCGGAGTCATCTGCTCATAACCAAGAGATTCGAGGTTTTTTAGTAGGTCAGTATTCAACGATAACGATGAAAATGAATTTGGGTTCAAAATAGTTTCCTTTGAAACAGTTTTATCATCGGTGCGCATTTGTGGTTCCGTTATTATTTTGCCATTGAAATGAGGGGCGCTTTGCGCTGTCGGGACGGTAATGCAGTTGCAAGCCCTTTAAAAAATTGCGCAGCATTTGATCCATACATGGGCGAAAATGTTTATGATTCGGTTTGCGAAAAAAGGCACTTAGCTCCCCTTTGCTTAGGCGAAAGCCAGCCAGTTCTATCGTCTTTAGAATATCATCATCCTTGAAGTTTAACGCGATTCGCAATTTTCTAAAGATAATATTGTTGTTTAAGCGTTGTTCAGGTTCTGCTTGTGGCCCCTCTTTTTTGCCGCGTTTCTCATTAATTAACCCATTAAGAAAGGTCGCTAACTCGGCATCACTGCAGCCAACATGGGCAGGGTCATCATCCTTTTTCATCCAATCGCTGATTTGTTCTCGCGTCACTTCATGGTCTACCAGAGAAAACATGTTTATCATCTGAGAATCGGAGAAATCAAAGATGTAACGAATGCGGCGAATGATGTCGTTATTGTTCATTGTAGCGTAATCCATACGGGGGCATGGTCTGAAGGTCGCTCATGTTCTCGGCAATGGGTTTCAATGCCGTAACTGCGTGGTGCTAAAGCATGACTCGTTAATACATGATCAATGCGTAAACCCCAACGACGACGGTAAGCGTTTAAACGGTAATCCCACCATGTGAAAATGGGTTGATCACCAGCCAATTCACGCACGCTATCGCGCATTCCCATGGTCAACAGGTCAGAAAACCACGCTTGTTCGGTTGGTGAACACATGATTTTTCCACGCCAGCGTAATGGATCATGCATATCTTCGTCTTGCGGGGCTATATTAAAATCACCCAATACCACAAGCTTGGGGTAGCTTGCGTATTGTATGCGCAGCCAATCACCACAAGCTTTCAACCATGCCCTTTTGTATTGGTATTTATCTGAATCCAAGGATTGTCCATTGGGAATGTACAGATTGATGATTCGCAGGTCTCCTAATGTTACTGCCAATACACGCCGTTGGTCATCATCAAATTGGGGAATATCGACCACCCCATCATTCATGGGCTGGCGGGCAATGATTGCTACACCGTTGTATGATTTCTGCCCTGCATACACAACGTGGTAACCCATTTCTTCGATGGCTGCCACAGGAAAAGAAGCATCGCTTGTTTTGGTTTCCTGCAAAGCCAGTACATCAACATCTTGATGCACCAACAATTCCAGCACTTGTGGCAAACGAACGTTTAGGGAGTTCACATTCCAACTAACAATTTTCATGCTTTAAACTTTATGCAACTCACTGGTTTTACATTTTGGAAAACGACTGCACACCCAAAATAAACTGCCTTCCCATGGGCCGCCTCTGGCACGTTTTACGATCATTTCTGAGCGACATTTGCTGCAATACTTTCTTGGCAACACGGTTTGGGTATCCGACAAAGTTTTGGGGGAATCATCATTTTTGGCGACGAAGGCTTCCAGTACAGAGTGCAAATAATCGGTATTGGCAGCACCTTTTGTTGGGATGCGGATAAACCTTGTACCAATATGTTCAAAAATAGGTTCAACTTCTCGTCCACCTTCGCCAATCATAATAACACCGATGGGCGTTAATTTATCACCCGTGCAAATAACAAAGTCTGCATTATAACCCGCCAACGCCTTGTAGAGTGATCGCCTTTGGCTGTCTTTTTGCGCCTGCCCAAAAGGGCGAACCACACGCGCCATAGGAACATTCGGCAAGACCAGGTAATCACGGCGAACCACGCGCTTTAAAGCATGAAAAGCCAACGTCATTTCTTTGGATAAAACGCTTTTTTCAGGTTCATACTTTTCAGCTTGAATTTTCTTTTTATTCCAGAACATCATGCTCTCCCTTCATGTGTTTTTCGCCAACTATGGCGTACTTTAATAAAAGTTAAAGTCTACTTACAAAAAAGGACTGCACCGATGGCAATACATTTTTAGGTTGCAGCACCACATGATCGCCACGTTCTTCTATAATGCCCATGCCAAGTAACATACCGTCAAACAACACGCACACTTGCCCTGTGGCTTGTTTATCCATGGGCAAACGCTGGCCTTGAACAAAGCGTTTGCCCAAATCTTCATCCAGCGAAACATCAGGCCAACCACGCAACCATTCTTCTGTTGGGTATAAAGCAACATCAGGATTTTTGATAATGCTTGTGAGGCTTTGCATGAAATTCTCTGACCATGCCCCCGTGGTAATTCGCCGCAAGCTATGCACACACCCACCCACGCCAAGGTCGATACCAATATCTCGTGCCAAAGAACGAATGTACGTTCCTTTGGCGCAACGCACGCGAAGATGAAGCATAGGGAAATCAAAATGTAGGCATTCAATGGCATGAATATGAATTTTTCGCAATGGCATATCGGCAACAATACCTTTTCTCGCTAAGGTATACGCACGTTTTCCATCAATATGAATGGCAGAAAAATGGGGGGGGCGTTGTTGTTGTTCGCCATGCCAATGGTCTAATACAGGCATTATTTGATCAAGCGTTACCCTTTGATGGTAGCGTTGCTCAAGCTCACCTTCACGATCCAACGTATTGGTTTGAAGGGATAAATCAATGGTAACATCATAGCATTTATCGGCTTGCAAGCCCATGTCGGCAAAGCGTGTCGCCTCGCCAAGCAAAATGGGTAACATGCCTGTTGCAAGAGGATCCAATGTGCCAGCATGACCTGCTTTTAATCGGATGCGACGTTTTCCCGTTGCCAATGCGAGCAAGGGAGAATATATTTTTCGGATCGAATCAACAGCTTGTCTGGATGTTTGCCCTTCAGGTTTATCAAGAAAAACAACACCAGAAATCAAAGGATTGCACCCTGTAATGTTTCCGTCACGGCTTTTTGTACGCGCGCACGAACATCCGCATTGCTGCCCTCTAAGGTGCAGCCAGCCGCATAACGGTGGCCACCCCCGCCCAATGTGGTGGCAAGCGCACCCACATTGATGCCGCGTTTACCACGAAAGGTTATTTTCCATGTTTCTTGTTCCAATTGGCACATCATGACCGTAACATCGACAATGCCAATGCTGCGCGCATAATCAATAAAACCTTCGCTGTCTTCAACCACGCAACCTGTACGCGCAAACATCGATGCGTCCAAATACATCCATGCAGTACGTTGATTGTTGGATAAGCACAAGGTATCCAAAGCTTCTTTAAGTAAATTAAAACGCTCAAACTTGTGGCTGGCATAAGCGTGTTCTGCTGCCAGCGCAGCATCAGCACCGGCATCCATCAACGTGGCGACCATGCGGTAAACATCAGCATTTACACTGTTGTTCCGAAATGAACCCGTATCGGTAAGGATTGCCGCATACAAGGCCTGCGCTATGGCTGGAGAAAGCGGGGTATGCATCACCGCCAACAAATCAAAGATCATCGCGCCTGTGGCACAATAACGATCATCAATAGCATTGATTGCTCCAAAGTGGGTGTTGCTGGCATGATGATCAATGTTGATCAATGTTGCAGATTGGCGCAAAGAATCAGGCATATGCAGGCGTGAAAACGAGCCAGCATCCAAGGATACAACAACATCAGGATGCATCGCAGGGTCACGCTTGCCATGGGTAATCAACTCAGCCCCATCCAAGTATCGGCAAATACGCGGCACAGGATCATAATTGTGCATAAAAACAGCTTGACCACGCTGGCGTAAGCCATGGTACAATGCGATTTGAGAGCCAATGCCGTCAGAGTCAGGCAAGCGATGGGTAATTAAATGAATATTTTTGGCTTGGCTTAATGCTTGATCAATGCTTGGCCAGTTGATGCCCTCAGGTGTATCAATCATCTTGAATACCACGCAGAACTTGCATCAGAGAAGCGGTTTTATCCATGCCTTCATCCCATACAAATTGTAAATGCGGCATCGTACGCCGCTTTAAGGCTTGACGCAATGCGTATTCAAAGTGAGGAACCATACGGTTTAAACGGGTGATGCAATCTTTGGCGACCACATCAGGTTCATGGCTATACACACGCAATACTGCATCATAAGCCCCTTGCGATATTGACACATCCGTTAGGGTGATCATTGCCAAAGAAGGGTCATCGACATCACGCTGTAACAATTGTGTGAGTAAACGTTGAATATCACGTTGCAGACGTTGGTTGTTCTTGTTTTTCATAGTGTCCCCCATGGCTCGCTATTTAACGGTTTGGTGCTTGATGAATGCGTTCAATATTCAGCGTTTTACCACTCTCAATATCAACGGTTAACAGCGTAGCAAAAACACTTCCGCCGCGTTCTACTACCTCAAAACGTTTGGGAAGACCCTGCACCAAACGGGTTAATCCGGGTTCGATTTTATTCCCTATAATAGATTGGTAAGAACCGGTCATGCCTATATCTGTTTGGTAAGCTGTGCCGCTAGAATGGATTGTTTCATCGCAGGTTGGAACATGGGTATGGGTACCATATACAAAGCTGACGCGGCCATCCAAATACCATCCCATGCCCATTTTTTCACTGCTTGCTTCGGCGTGCATATCCAACAAAACAATACGAACATCATCAGGGATTTCTGTTAATGCTTGGTCTGCGGCAGCAAATGGGGAATCCCAAGGCCCCATAAATACTTGGCCAATCACATTGATCACGGCAACAGGGATGCCTGCTGCTGTTTCTTGAATTGTCCAGCCACGCCCCGGTGCATAGGCGGAGAAATTGGCAGGGCGAATAAAGCGATCATCACCATCAATTTGTTTAAGGAAATCACGTTGATCCCAACAATGGTTGCCATTGGTTAATACATTAACACCAATATTAAACATCTCTTTTGCGGTTGCAGGCGTAACACCGCGACCTGAAGCAAGGTTTTCGCCATTGGCAACGATAAAGTCAATCAAATGGTGGTCAACAAGACGGGGTAAATGTGTTTTTAAAGCATTTCGCCCTGCACGTCCAACAATGTCGCCAATAACAAGAATATTTATGGATTCAGACACAGCATTCCTTTTTCAGTCATGATAAAATTAAGTCGCTGATCATGCACCTCATGGGGTACATGATGAAGTTCTTGCCCAGAAAATGCAAGCCCAATAGAACCCACAATCGCATGTCGGTTTGATGCCAGCCAGCGATCAAAATAACCTTTGCCCATACCAAGGCGATGGCCCGAACGATCAAACCCCAACAAGGGGCATAATACCCATGTATCGACCATGCCAATACGCCAAACCGCGCCACCTTGTGGCTCCAATATAGCCTGTGCAGTAGTCTTCCAAGTGCAATCGTGCGAATCGTACCACGTCATGCTCATACCGTGGTCACACACGGGTGCATACACGGAAAAAGACTGCTCTTTTTCTGTGTGGAGAAAGGTGGTTTCAACCTCTGACCCCATAGAACGGTATGCCAACACATACTTGGCCTGTCGCGTTTGCAAAAAAGATAACACATGCTGCATAATAGCCTGCGAATATACATGGCGAATCGGGGCAGGCATGGCACGACGTTGTGCAATAAGCTGTTGGCGCAGTGCGGATTTAGACAAAAAAGCTATAATCGATGCGCCTCAAACCAATTAACGCCCCAGCCAATATCCACCGTCAATGGCACACGCAAATCCACCACGGATTCCATGCAAGTTCGCATTAAATCAGCCACAGCATCCACACAAGACTCAGGGCATTCTACAATCAACTCATCGTGTACTTGTAAAATCAAATGCGCATCAGGGTGCGCCTTGGCCAACGCCTGATGCAAAGTATTCATCGCCAGCTTGATAATATCTGCCGCTGAACCTTGCAGTGGTGCATTGATGGCTGTGCGTTCGGCGTAGTTGCGCTGCATGGCATTTTTACTGTTGATCTCAGGTACCAAGACGCGGTGACCGCACAATGTTTCCACCCATTCTTGCGCCCGTGCTTGCACCAATGTTTTTTCCATAAACACGCAAACCTGTGGGTAACGGGCAAAATACGCATCAATAAACGCTTGCGCCTCTTTGCGTGTGACTGCCAACTGTTTCGCCAAACCAAAAGCACTCATGCCGTATAAAATACCAAAATTAACGGCTTTGGCTTGCCTGCGCATCTCGCCAGTAACATCTTCGGGGGCAAGACCGTGAATATTGGCGGCTGTGGTGCGGTGAATATCTTGCCCATCATGAAATGCTGCAATCATTGCTGGATCGCCTGAAAAATGCGCCATCAAGCGTAATTCAATTTGCGAATAATCCGCTGCCAACAGCAGCGAGCCAGTGGGTGCGATAAAAGCCTTGCGAATTTCGCGTCCTTCTTCGCTGCGAATTGGAATATTTTGCAAATTGGGTTCCGAAGAAGACAAACGCCCTGTTGTGGTGATGGCCTGATTGTAACTGGTATGTACCCGCCCTGTATCATGATGAATCAAGCCACACAACGCATCGGTGTAGGTTGATTTTAACTTGCTCAAACTGCGCGATTCAACCACCAAGCGGGGCACATCATGGATTAAAGAAAGCTCTGCCAATACCGCATGGGTGGTTGACCATTGCCCTGTTTTTGTTTTTTTACCACCCGGCAATGCCAACTTTTCAAACAATATCACCCCCAATTGCTTGGGTGATTGAATATTAAACACTTCGCCTACGGCTTCATGGATTGCAGTTTCCAGTATTGCAATACGTTCACCAAAACGGGTGGATAATTGCTTTAAATAACCCCCATCAAGTGATACGCCATGCCACTCCATATCTGCCAACACATGGGACAACGGCAACTCAATAGTATCATGACGTATTGTGCGCGTATTCAACGCGTTGCGCAATGTAGCGGTTAATCGCCATGCCACTTCAGCATCTTCACAGGCGTAGGGCGTGGCAACATCCAACGCAACCGTATTAAAACAACGTTGATTGCGTCCTTTGCCAGCAACGGTTTCAAAGCTGGTGCAATGATAATCAAGGAAATCTTCAGCCAGTCGATCAAGACTGGGGGGGTATTTCCCTGCTTGCAAACAATACGCCAACAGCATCGAATCGGCTACCACACCCGCCAAATTAATACCTGCACGGCGCAATACCTGCCGATCAAATTTGAGGTTTTGACCACATTTTTCAATGCTTGCATCTTCCAGTATGGGGCGCAGTGCATCCCATACAATTTTTTGTGGCAATTGCACGGGGGCATCACCCTCTGAGGCAATATGAGCGATGGGAATATACCATGCTTCGCCTTGACCTACGGCAAACGATAAACCCACCACATCGGCATCATGAATCTGTAGTGACGTGGTTTCGGTATCCAAGGCAATCAAAGGGGCTTGCCCTAGGGTTTGGCACAATGCAGCCAAGGCTACGTTATTGCTCACGCAGTGGTCGATTCGCGCAGGGCTTAATGTTTTTGCGTTCGTCATTTCGGCGGATGAGGATACAGCTTGCTCCGTGGGTGCAACATCGGCAAATTCAGCCATGAGACGGCGGAACTCTAATTGTTGAAACAAGGCAAACAAGGCAGGGCGATTGGGCATTTTAATCGCCAAATCATCCAGTGTTAGCGGCAGTGTGACATCCTTAACCAAGGCTACCAATTGGTAGGATAAACGTGCATTATCACGGTGGGAAATAATGTTTTCTCGCCGTTTTACTTGTTTAATAGAAGGGGCATTTTCTAAAATCCCTTCCAAACTGCCCCAATCTTTTAGCAATTGTACGGCTGTTTTAGGACCAATACCTGGAATGCCTGGGATGTTGTCCGCTGAATCCCCAGCCAAAGCCAGCAGTTCATGGATGCCTTCTGGGCCTACGCCCCATTTTTCTTTGACTTCTTCGCTTCCATATTCTTTGTTGCGCATGGTATCAAGCATCCACACCCGATCACTGATCAACTGCATTAAATCTTTGTCGGTAGAGACGATGGTAACATCCCAGCCACGCCGTTCAGCTTGCCCCGCCAAGGTGGCAATTACATCATCCGCTTCGTAGTTTTCCACACAGATGCGTGGCAATCGAAATGCATCCGTGACTTCAAAAACACGCGGCCATTGCACTGCCAATTCTTCAGGCATGGGTGGACGGTGCGCTTTGTAATCAGCATACAATGTATTGCGAAACGTGCCGCCCTTGGGGTCAAAGACAACGGCAACATGGGTCGGTGTTAGGCGATCTAAAATACTGCGCAGCATTTGCACATAACCAAAGATAGCGTTCGTTGGTTCACCCTTGCTGTTGCTTAAATTGTGTTTTACGGCATGAAATGCTCGAAAGACATAATTAGGGCCATCAATCAAAACAAGATGCGGCATTCCTTAACGGTTCATCCGATCAAAAAACTCAGCATTGTTTTTGCATGGATTGAGTTTGCCGATTAAAAACTCCATGGCATCCACAGGATTCATCGGCGAGAGGATTTTTCGCAGCACCCAAATGCGTTGCAGCGTTTCACGATCAATCAACAATTCTTCTTTGCGGGTACCTGATGGTGCAATATCAATGGCTGGGAATACCCGTTTATCGACCAGTTTGCGATTTAAATTGATTTCCATATTACCCGTGCCTTTGAATTCCTCAAAGATCACTTCATCCATTTTACTGCCAGTGTCAACCAAGGCCGTGGCGATAATGGTCAAGGAGCCACCGTGTTCAATATTCCGTGCTGCACCAAAAAAACGTTTCGGGCGATGCAAGGCATTGGCATCCACGCCACCCGTTAAGATTTTTCCTGATGAAGGCACGACAGTATTGTACGCCCGCGCAAGACGGGTGATAGAATCAAGTAAAATCACCACATCACGACCATGTTCCACCAGTCGTTTTGCTTTGGCAATGACCATTTCTGCCACCTGTACATGGCGTTGTGCGGGTTCATCAAAAGTCGATGAAATGACTTCACCTTTAACCGAGCGTTTCATATCGGTGACTTCTTCAGGGCGTTCATCAATCAACAGCACCATTAAATCTACTTCAGGGTGGTTTGTTTTCAACGAATGGGCGATGGATTGCATCATCATGGTTTTACCCGTGCGCGGCGGTGCAACCAACAAGCCACGCTGCCCTTTGCCGATGGGCGAGATTATATCAATCAAGCGACCTGTGATGTCTTTGTGCGCAGGGTCATCCACTTCCATGGTGAACTGCTCTTCTGGGTATAAGGGCGTTAAATTATCAAATAAAATCTTGGTGCGAGCAACGGCTGGGTCGGCATGGTTGACTGAATCCACGTTTTTTAACGCAAAGTATTTTTCATTGCGGCGCGGTGGGCGTATTTCGCCTGCCACGGTATCACCCGTGCGCAAACAATGGCGTTTTACTTGTTGGTTGGAAACATAGACATCATCTTGCCCCGCCAAATAGTTGGCATCAGGCGAGCGCAAAAAACCAAAACCATCGGGCAGTATTTCCAGTACACCTTCGCTATAAATCGTGCCCGCACGCAAGGCATGGGCTTTGAGTATTGCCGAGACTTGATCTTGTTTGCGCATGCCAGCAGCATTTTCAATGCCCAGTGGTTCGGCTTTTTCCAACAAGGCTGTCAAGCTCATCGCCGATACATCTTTAAGGTAAAGGCTTACGCCTTCCAGCTCTTTGTTGATCGTTTCTACTTCATCATTGTTACTGTTGCGACGGCGATTTCGGGTGCCTGTTTCGCCATTGCTACTGCCACGCTTGACGCGACCACGTCTGGCTGGTCGCTCTGACTCATCGTTGTTTGTCGTGTTTTTCTCTTCATTTTCTGTTACATCTGTCTTGCTACTACTGCGCGGGCTTGCGGTGCGGCGTGTGCGTCGCTTTGCCGGCTTTTTTTCTTCATTGGGTTGCTCATCAGGCTGGCTGCTTGTTTTTGCAGCAGGTGATGGAACGGTAGCGGATGTTTTTTCAGGGACATTATCCGGTGCTGGCTCATTATTCGCGGAACGTTCGGTTTCCGCCAATTCAGCAAGGCTGCTTTCGCTGGTCATGTAATAGATTCTCCAAAAAGAAGGAAGGTGGACTCAAACACAGGTGGTAAAAAGCCATATTTGAAAAGGTAGAGCGTGTAATGCTGAAACTGGTATGGTATTTTGATACACGCAGATGACCTGAAATATTCAGGGTAGATCAAGGGTAACACATTGTGTTACTATGCTTCATTTCCCTACAAGATTCGGGTGAAGTGCCGCGAATTATCAGGGCATTGGTGATAACTTGTCAATCTATTTTTGCCTTTATTTTTCATGATGGTGAAATAAAAAAGGCAGTTTAAGTATTTTTGTGCTGGCTTTTCAGATTAATTGTTGGAGCTTGTCGATCATCATTATGGGGGATGGCAACCATAAAATGGCGATTGGCGTACAATATGGCGATTAGCGCACAATAAATTATCACTATAACAAAAAAGGTTCAAAAGACACACGGTGAAAAAAAGCAAACAAGCAAAAAAAACATCCGTATGGTTTCAACGCCACAGCAAAGATGCCCATGTAAAACAAGCGAAGCGTGAAGGAAAACGTTCACGGGCAGCTTTTAAATTAACCGAGATTATCACACGGCATGGATTAACGATTCAAGCAGGGCAAGTGGTGGTGGATCTTGGTTGTGCGCCGGGTTCATGGAGTGTCGAACTGGCACGTTTGGTCGGTAAAAACGGCTTGATTATTGGCATTGATTTATTGCCTTTATCGGCGATTGAGGGCGTGCAATTGATTCGCGCTGATTTTAATTCAGAAGAAGGCCAACAACAGTTAAAACATGCCTTGGCTGGCCGCGTGGTGGATCTCGTCGTTTCTGATATAGCACCTGAAATGAGTGGCAATAAACTGGTCGATCAAATGCGCATGATTGGGTTAAATGAAATGACGTTGCATTTTGCCCAAACACACCTACGCACGGGGGGATGCATGTTGGTTAAAAGTTTTATGGGTGAAGGTTACGATAACTTTCGCCAAACCCTGGGGCAGGTATTTTCACGGGTGAAACATATTAAACCTGCGGCCAGTCGCAGCACTTCCGCAGAATTCTTTTTGTTGGCACAAGGTTTGAAATGATATGAAAAAACAATACAGCCATGCACTTTGGGCATTATCTTGTCTGTTTGCTGGTCTGATGTTGATTGGCGCAGCATCAGACTTACCTTTCCATTATTGGCAACAGCCTGCTGCATCAAAAAGCAATGCTTACCAGCAATGGTCGAAACTGGAACGCGATTTGCGCCCTGAAGCCTGCGCACAATGCCACAATGATCAATTTCAAGCATGGAAAAAAAGCCTGCATGCAAGTGCTTATTCAGAAGGTTTGATTGGTCAATTCCCTAGTCTTGGTGGGCATCGGTCTGGCAACAACTGTTTGGTTTGTCATGCGCCGCTACAAGAGCAATCATACCAAAACAATGCCGATTTGATGGCATCATTGACCCTTAAAATAGAACAACCCAAAGGGGTGGATAATGATGCAAATTTGGACGCACCACGTTTGCCGCTGCGTCATTCTGGTGTCAACTGTGCAACGTGCCATGTGCGTGCTTATAAACGCTTTGGTCCCCCCCGTGCAGGAAGCAAAAAAACAGGGCATATTCGTACCGATGTCCACGGTGGATTTACCGCCACGCGGGCATTCGAGAAATCGCAATTTTGT
>JAUZQQ010000054.1 GCA_030950905.1 Mariprofundaceae bacterium | reverse complement strand
GGCAAAAACATCGAAGAATTGGAAGCAGGAAGTCGTGTTACCGTAGATAAACACAAACATGATCCCTTGGATTTTGTGTTGTGGAAACCAGCCAAAGAAAATGAACCGGGTTGGGATTCACCGTGGGGTTATGGTCGTCCTGGCTGGCATATTGAATGTTCTGCGATGAGTTGTGCGCACCTCGGCGCGAATTTTGATATTCATGGTGGTGGTATGGATCTTAAATTCCCCCATCATGAAAATGAAATTGCCCAAGCCTGTGCCGCAACAGGTGGCAGCTTTGCCAAATATTGGTTGCACAATGGTTTTGTCAACATCAATGAAGAAAAGATGTCCAAGTCATTGGGAAACTTTTTTACCATCCGTGAAGTTTTGGCGCGTTATGATGCTGAAGTACTGCGCATGTTTATTCTTAGCACGCATTACCGTTCCCCCCTTGATTTCTCTGATGCGGCACTGGATACAGCAAAAACAACACTGGATCGCCTCTACACGACGCGCCAACGCTTAGACCGTATCAATGATAACACCCCATTCAATGAATTGGATTTCCCTCCATCATTTATTCAAGCAATGAATGATGATTTCAATACACCTGAGGCATTGGCGGTATTGTTTGACCATGGTCATACTATCCACCGTGCATTGGATCAACAAGATGCCGATGCTAAGCATGTGATTGCAGCTTTTAAAGCAATGACTCACCACCTTGGTCTTGCGCAACAAGCGAGTGAAACTTGGTTTCGAGGCGATGATCTGTTGTTTTCTCAAAACATTGAAACAAAAATAAAAGCACGCAATCTAGCACGAAAAAGCCAAGACTTTGCACGCGCAGATGCTATTCGCGCAGCACTTCTGGCCGATGGCATCGTGCTTGAAGACAGCCCTGATGGAACGATCTGGAAGCATGCTTTGGAACGTGCGTAAGACAAGCTGTGAAACACCATGATGTAGATGTGTTGGTGATTGGTGCCGGTCATGCTGGTTGTGAAGCAGCAGCAGCAGCGTGTCGTCGTGGTGCGCGGGTGCGTTTGCTGACACAAAATATCGATACCATTGCCAAGATGTCTTGCAACCCAGCCATTGGTGGTATTGGGAAAAGCCATTTGGTAAAAGAAGTGGATGCATTGGGTGGTTTGATGGCACGTGCCGCTGATCGTTCGGCATTGCAATACCGCATCCTCAACCAACGCAAAGGCCCCGCCGTCCAAGCCACCCGTGTGCAGTGTGATCGCATGCAATACCACCTTGCCATGCGTGATTTGTTAGAAGCACATGACCAGCTTGAAGTGTACCAAACCACGGTTGAATCCCTGCTTATTGAAGATAATCACGTGATCGGTGTGCGTGATGAATACCATTCTGTTCATCATGCTGCTGCGGTGGTATTGACTGCAGGAACCTTTTTGTGTGGAGAAATTCACATTGGCGATACCCGTATTCGTGCAGGACGCGCAGGTGACCCAGCCAGCATGGGCATTAGTGCGGGGCTGCAAAGCGCGTCATTTCGCGTAAAACGCCTAAAAACGGGTACACCGCCACGTCTTGACCGACGCAGTATCCGTTGGCATCAATTGGAGCAGCAAGCTGGTCATGGCAATGCTTTACCCTTGGCTTTTTCCCACAGCACGATTGTTGATCGGCAAATGTGCTGCGCTATAACCCGAACAAACAGTAAAGCACATGAAGTTTTGCGCCAAGCGATGCACCGATCACCCCTGCACACGGGGCAAATCAAAGGTCAAGGGCCACGTTATTGTCCCAGCATTGAAGATAAAATCGTACGCTTTGCTGACAAAGATAGCCACCAAATTTTTTTAGAACCCGAAGGCTGGGAAAACAAAGAAATATACCCCAATGGTATTTCTACGTCCATGCCTATTGATGTGCAGATGGCCTTTTTACAACACATCAAGGGGCTGGAAAATGTTCGTGTTCTTCGCCCCGGTTACGCCATTGAATACGACTATATTGATCCAACTGAGCTTCGTGCCACGTTAGAAACAAAACGTGTTGCAGGTTTGTTTTTTGCAGGTCAAATCAATGGCACGACAGGTTATGAAGAAGCGGCAGCACAAGGCTTGCTTGCTGGCATCAACGCTGCTGGCAACGCGCTTCAAATCGAAACATGGGTTCCTGATCGCAGTGAGGCATACATTGGGGTGATGGTGGATGATTTGGTCACCAAGGGGGTAACGGAGCCTTATCGCATGTTTACTTCTCGCGCTGAATTCCGCCTGCATTTACGCGAGGACAATGCAGTAGCGAGGCTTTTTTCACATGCTGATCGTTTGGGTTTGCTCGCGTCCCAAGACCACGCTTACCTCAAAAAACAACTACAACACAACCAAACAGTTTTAAATGCTGCCAAGTGTTTAACCATTGGTTCGGGTGCAGCGTGGCAGCAGCGTTTGCAAGCACACGGCTTGCCTGTAATAAAACAAGGTATGGCTTTTTTAGATTATTGCCATCGCGCCGATGTTGTGTCTCGTCAAGCCATGACATTGTTGGCAGATACCGAAACATTAAATATTCACCAGCTATCGCATTGTATAGCAAGCATTCATTACCATGGCTATCTGGACAAACAGTCCGATGAAATCAAACGCTTTAAAGAACAAGAGTGTCAAAAGATTCCCGATGATCTACCCTATGAAGCGGTTCATGGCTTAAGCTGCGAATGTGTGCAACGATTAAGCCATGCTCGCCCCCTTAGTCTGGGGCAGGCTGCGCGCATATCAGGGGTTACCCCTGCCGCTATAACTGCCCTGGCCTTGTATTTAAGGCGGCAACGATGACAAACTCGCCTATTTCTTTGCAGCAACAAGAGACCATGCATGGGTATGTGGAAGAAGTACTGCGTTTTAGAAAAGTTTTAAACCTTACCTCCATCAGTAAACCTGATGTATTTGAGAGACGTTTTATCACGCCCACATTGGCGATGATGCCGCTGATGCCAAAACAAGGACGCTTGCTGGACATCGGCAGTGGAATGGGCGTACCAGGCATTCCATTGATGATCGCCTTCCCTGATTTGTATGGGGTGCTGGTTGAACGACGAAAAAAGAGAGCCGAGTTTTTACGCCATGTAATTCGCCTCTTTCATTTACAAGGCACGGTTTATGATGCTGATATCCGCCATCTTCCTTGCTTGCATATTGATGTGTTCACAGCCAGAGCAGTCATTAAGCCAGAATCACTCCTGAAAATGTGTAAGCCCCATGCCAATGCATTGGCATGTGCGGTATTACCTGTGGCACAAAACACAGGTTTTTCACGCCATTCTGACTGGAATCCTGTCTCGCGCATCATGGTGGATGCAGGAGAAAAACAGCAAATCCAACGCTACGAATTACGCTCAATTAAGAGCCTGTGTCTTCACCCTTTTTGTTAGGAGATCTACTTTCTGCCCGTTGCCCAATTTCTGCTTTTAGAATGTTTTCACAATTTTCGGCAAGCAGATCAAAAGCGTTGTTTCTATCGCTGTATATTCCAATACTAATAGAAAACTGGGATAGATTAGAATCGAGGTCTTGGTAGGCATTGCGGTAGCGAATCCAGTTCTCTTGGCATTTAAACAGGCTCAATAGTCCCGCGATCACAGCAGATGTGCCGCCAAACAGGGCAATCGCCCACTTTAGGGGAATGGTGGTTTCCTCGGTGGTAATAAAAGCACTCAATATTGGTACAGATGCTGCTGTGATGATGGCCAGACTTTGCCATATATAATAATGCCATTGGTTGCGCTCTGCCTTGCGTTTGAATTCATTGATTTTCAGCTTGATGCGTTGATCAATATAGCTTTGTTGTTCGGGCGTAAGTTCAAGTACTGGATCAACTTCTTCATACATGCGCTCAAATTTCGGCTTTTTAATCGCATAACCTTTGCCCGCTGTTTCGCGGTCAAAAACCAAATAATCGCCAGCATGATAACCTGTTGACCCTTCTAATGTCTCAAGCCTTCCATCTTTTTCCGCGACCTCAGCCCACACCCCAGCAACTTTTTTGTAGAGACCAGGGCCAATGCGCTGGTAGTGATCGCGGAAGTATTCATTGTCTACCGTGTAGATGTCACCATCATTATTGATTAACCAGTCGCCCTGTTTGCAGGTTTGTTGATCGCCCCATTTTTCGTGTTGAAAGTCTCCAAAGTTCAAGTTTAATTGGACACCTATGACATGAAACTTGGGGCGTTTCCGATAATTTTTTCGTGAGTGCATAGATTGGTTTAAGCTTCTCCCGTAATATCAATTTTTTGAAATCATCTATTTTGGCTTTGAAGTGCTGCTTCAATCCCTTCAGCAATACTTAAAAGTGCTTCCCTTTTATGGTACTAGGGCTGCGGGATTTAGGGGTTATTTTTTGCCCCTTGTGTCCCGTGCCAAACGAAACCCTACAAAATTGTAACCTTGGTCGGGTAAGGCAAAACCACGGTTAGCGGCGCGTAAATCATTCACACCATGATCCCAGCCACCACCGCGTGCTACGCGACTTTCCCCAGATGACAATCGAGATGGGTTTGTTGCTGGCGATTGATGGTAAAACCCTGCATCGTACCAATCTTGCGTCCACTCCCAGACATTTCCTGCCATGTCATAAAGTCCCCACGCATTGGGTTTTTTAAGCCCAACCGCATGGGGATGGCCACCAGCGTTTTTTTCGTACCACGCATAATCACGGTAGCGACCTTTAAATGGCCAGTGCGTGCGGGTGCCTGCACGGGCAGCATACTCCCATTCTGCTTCTGTGGGTAAACGATAATAATGTCCGCCTTCTTTGCGGTTAAGCCACGCAATAAAAGCAGCCACTTGTTCCCACGATACAGCAACAACAGGTGCGTGATTGCCATGTTTGTTGGCTGCAAGAAATGTTGGACTTAAAAAATTGCTGCGCCCCGTATCAACGATAAACAGTTTAAATTGTTGCAGTGTAACTTCGTAGCGAGAAAGTTGAAAGCTGAATGGAATTTGCACCTTGTGTTGAGGGCTTTCATCCATTGACCCTGCATCATCAACCGATGTGCCATTGGAACAAGGTGGTGGTAACAATGGAAATTGAAGCAATGTTCGACGGGCATTTTCTGCTTTGTCGGCTGCATTGAGCATGCAACTCCCCATCACAAAGCTGCCCGAAGGAATCAACACAAAACCCATGCCTATGGTGTTAAACCACGGCGTTTTCGCCTCCAATAAGGAGGGAGATAATAAAAAACAAAGCAGAACAAACAAACAAGAAAATCGCATAAGCGATAGTGTAGGCATAAATTCAGAGCAAATAAAGGTATCCTGTTTAAATTCCAGGATACCCATGATTTTTCTTTTTCTCTTATCCGTGTTTATTCGCGTCCATTGGTGGTTAAAAAAGTAAGCTTCCCTTCGGCAACATCAATATACAATGTTTGACCAGCCATCACTTGTGCGCCAATAATCATGCGGGCTAAGGGTGTCTCTACATGCTGTTGAATCACCCGCTTGAGCGGACGTGCACCATAAACAGGGTCATAGCCGATGGCTGCCAGCAGTGTTTTAGCCTGCTCACTGAGTTTCAGCGTTATTTGCTGCTCCGCCAATCGAGCAATCAGACTTAGCATAAACAGTTCCACAACCTGCATAATATCAGTCCGTGTTAATGGTTTAAACAATACCGTATCATCAACACGGTTGAGAAATTCAGGGCGAAAATGCCCCTGCAACATAGCCATCACCTGTTGCTTGGCCTCATTGGAAATAACCCCTTCATCATTAATGCCCTCAAGTAAAAATTCACTGCCAATATTGCTGGTCATGATAACAATCGTCTGGCGAAAACTTACCGTACGCCCATGACTATCGGTCAAACGGCCATCATCAAGCAACTGCAACAGTACATTAAAAACATCAGGATGCGCTTTTTCGACCTCATCAAGCAATAACACACAGTAAGGTTTACGGCGCACGGCTTCTGTTAATTGACCACCATCATCAAAACCGACATAACCTGGAGGCGCACCGAGCAAGCGTGATACGCTATGTTTTTCCATATATTCGCTCATATCCAGTCTAACCATGCTATGCTCACTATCAAACAAAGCTTTGGCGAGGGTGCGCGCCAGCTCTGTTTTACCTACGCCCGTTGGGCCAAGGAATAAAAAAGAACCGATGGGGCGTGTTGGATCTTTAATGCCCGCTCTGGCACGCAATACAGCATCAGAAACAGCGGTCACGGCTTGGTTTTGACCGATCACCCGTGCGTGGAGAACGTCTTCTAAACGCAATAGCTTATCACGTTCGCCCTCCATCAACCGTGATAATGGAATTTTTGTCCAACGGGCAACAACTTCGGCAATTTCATTTTCGGTGACACGCTCTTGCACCATTGATTTACCATCATCGTTGGCCTCAAGCTCGGCAATCTCTTTCTCCAGCTTGGGCAATGTTCCATAGCGCAGTTCAGCCACTTTATTGAGGTCATAACGGCGTTCTGCGGCTTCTGATTCTAATTTAACGGCATCTATACGCGCTCGAATACCTTGGATAGCATGCACGGCAGCTTTTTCTTTGTCCCACAATGCTTTTTGTCCATCACGTTGTTCACGAAAATTCGCCAACTCTTGTTGTAATGTATGTAGACGCTCTTTGCTTGCCGCATCCTTCTCTTTTTTCAGTGCTGTTTCTTCAATTTCTAAACGCATCGTTTTGCGCATAAGTTCATCAAGTTCGGCAGGCATTGAGTCCATCGCCGTACGGATAGAGGCACATGCCTCGTCAACAAGGTCAATCGCTTTATCAGGTAAAAACCGATCGGCAATATAACGGTCGGACAACATCGCAGCCGCCACCAATGCCGCATCACTGATGGTCACACCGTGGTGCAGTTCAAAACGCTCACGCAGGCCACGCAGGATAGAAATAGAGTCCTCAACACTCGGGGCATCGACCAAAACAGGCTGAAACCTCCGCTCCAAGGCGGCATCTTTTTCAATGTGCTGGCGGTACTCATTCAACGTGGTTGCACCAATACAATGCAACTCGCCGCGTGCAAGCATGGGTTTGAGCATATTGCCTGCATCCGATGAACCTTCTGTTTTACCTGCACCGACAATGGTGTGTAGTTCATCAATGAATAAAATAACGCGACCCTCAGCAGCCTTAATCTCATTCAGTACGGCTTTTAATCGCTCTTCGAACTCACCACGGTACTTTGCACCAGCCATGAGTGCTGTCATATCCAGCGAAAAAAGGATGCGATTTTTTAACCCTTCGGGTACGTCACCAGAAAGAATGCGCTGCGCCAAAGCCTCGGCTATCGCAGTTTTCCCGACACCTGGCTCGCCGATCAATACGGGGTTGTTTTTGGTTTTCCGTGAAAGAATACGAATAACACTGCGAATCTCACTATCACGACCGATCACAGGATCAAGTTTACCGTTTCTTGCCAACTCAACCAAATCGCTGCCGTATTTTTTTAACGCATCATACTGCGCCTCAGGTGTGTCCGTTGTGATCCGTTGCGCACCGCGCACCTGCTTGAGTGCCTGTTGCATACCTTTGTTATCTAACCCGACCTCGGCTAGTATGCCCCCAGCTTCACTCTTTTTACCCTCACCAAGCAACGATAATAAAACATGTTCAGCAGAGACGAAGGCATCATCCATCTGCGTTGCAGAGGCTTCAGCATGGGCTAATAATTGCTGCAAAGCTTGCGTTACAAATACCTTGCCCGACTCCGTTGAGCCACCTTGTACTTGTGGGCGTTTTGCTAAATTTTCTTGTATGCGCGTACGAAATCGATCAGGGGAAACGCCCGCTGCTTCAAGCAAACGTGGTGTTAGCGCATCGGTTTGCACAAGCATTTCAGCGAGCAAGTGCAGACTATCAACCTCTTGATGGGACAAACGCGCCGCCAGTGATTGCGCAGCAGTCATCGCCTCACGCATTTTTTGTGTTAAACGATTCATATCCATCATGCACCTCGCTTGTTGTCAGGGCTCTTTTAGACTCTCTTATAGTATAGGTGTGTTCTGTATTTGTTTCAAGGTGGCTATAATTATTTTAACTGCTTGCATTTAGAATTTGCTTTGATATAAACTGCCCATTATGATTATACCTCAATGTATCCGTTCAAGTGTATGCCTGCTTGTGTTCTTCACGTGGGGCAGCATGGCAAGCTATGCCGTAGAGTTTGAAATTTATCAAGACGACTTTAGGCCGCTGCATATGGCTGTGCTTATTGATGCACCCGCAGACCGTTTGCAAGAAGCCAAGCTGGTGCAAGATGTCATCCGTAATGATTTGATTTCCAGCCAATCTTTCAAAGGGTTAAACCCATTGGCCTTTTTGGCTTCCGCCAACGATGTGTTTAAAAAAATTGATTATTCAGATTGGAGCACCATTGGCACTGATATTTTGGTGGTCGGTAAACTTCATCGCAGTGGGAGTGGTTGGCGTATTGATTTGCGTCTTTACCAAGTGTTGCAGCACAAGATATTGGGTGTTCGCAGCTTAGAAACGTCGATTCATGGCTTGCGTCGTTTGGGGCATCAATCAGCGAACTTTGCTTACCAATCCGTGTTGGATATTCCGGGGCACTTTGATACGCATTTGGTTTTTGTTCGAAAAAGTGGAGAATATTCTGACTTGATGTATATGGATCAAGATGGTTACAACTTACAAACAGTCGGTCATAACTTCACGCTTTTATTGTCGCCAGACTGGTCGCCAGACGGTCACAGTGTCGCCTTGAATACCTACGTTGGTAACCGTCCTCAATTGGAGGTTTTTGACCTGCGTAGCGGCAAACGAAAAGTGTTTGGTCGTTTCAAAGGGTTGAACAGTACGCCTGAGTTCTCTCCTGATGCTCGTTATATTGCCGCATCATTGTCACACACGGGCAACCCTGAGATTTTTATTTATGATATAAAAGAAAAAGAATGGCGGCAATTTACTTACAACAAAAGCATTGATACCACACCAACATGGTCACCCGACAGTCAATGGCTTGCTTTTGCCAGCAGCCGCAGTGGATCACCACAAATTTATAAAAAATCCATCAGTGGCGGCAAGCCGATTCGTGTTAGCACCAAAGGCAATTACAATACTTCACCGGCATGGTCACCAAGGGGCGATAAAATCGCCATGATTTCGCAAAAAAGATGGCAATACGCCGTGGCAACGATTGATGTTGACGGTGAAAATTTGCGTTATTTGGCAACAGGTCATCGCATAGAATCCCCAGCATGGTCACCCAACGCTCAAATCATTATCTATTCAGCAGAAGCCAACCACCGCCGCAGGGTCTACACCATTCCCTCATGGGGCGGCGTTTCTCGGGCTATTACTGCCACTGATATGGATGGATCTGATCCAGCATGGTCAAATTAGAGGCTTGTGTTTTTAATGCCTTGCTTGTTAGTGTGCGCTGTTCGATTTATTTGCTTTATATAAAATTGTAAGGAACCCTCATCCATGAAAATAAAATCACTGTATTTATGGCGTGTAATATTGTTAGTCACTGCATTATTAAGCAGTAATTTTGCTACAGCAAAAGAGACCTCGTTGGTGGATATTCTCACCGCTAAAGGCGTGTTAACTGCCGATGAGGCGATCGAGATAAAAAAAGAAACCAAGAAGAAAAATAAAAAACTTAAGCTTGGTGGACGCATTCAAGTTGATTTCGCCGTCTACAAAGACCCGCAGGGTGTGGATTTGGCGAATGGCGCAGAAGTTCGTCGTGCCCGTTTGTTTGCCAAAGGCGTGTTTGGTGATTTTTATTATAAAGCCCAATATGATTTTTCTGGCAACAGTGTTACCATAAAAGATATGTACCTAGAATACCGAGGTCTGCCTGTTGCCATTCGCTTGGGCAATAGCACTGAACCCTTTAGCATGGAAGATAATACCAGCTCTAAATATGTTACGTTCATGGAACGCGCCATGAATAATGTTTTTGCGCCAGGTCGCAATATGGGCTTGGCTGTGCTTTCTCATGGCGATAGTTGGGGAGCCATAGCTGGCTTGTATACCAACGGGGCAGCAGGGGCAGTAAAAAACATTGATTCTAAATTTGATGCTTCGGCGCGTTTAAGTGTTGCCCCATTTCATACTTCAAGCCGTATTATGCATTTGGGTACAAGTGTAAATTATCGTTTGCCAAATTCCAATCGAAAAGTGCGCTTTCGTGCGCGCCCTGAATCGCACGTGACAGGCATGCGCTTTGTCGATACAGGCAATTTAACCAATGTAAAAAATATTTTTCAATACGGTCTTGAATTGGCAGGGGTAATGGATTCATTATCGTTGCAAGGGGAGTATATTCATAGCAGTGTGAAATATCAAAATGCATTAACGCCTACATCTACATTTAGCGGTTATTATATATCGGCAAGTTGGTTTATAACTGGGGAATCCCGATCATATGCCGTCGATGAAGGAACCTTTGGCCGTACCCATCCATTAAAAAACTTCAATGCAAAAGGTGAAGGCTGGGGAGCATGGGAGCTTGCCACACGCTTTAGCCAATTAAATTTAGAAGATACAGGGGTAGCTGGTGGTAAAGCGCAAAACATCACCGTTGCGCTGAACTGGTACCCGCTTTCCCACGTTCGTTGGATGTTCAATTGGATCCATACTTCCGTGGACCGCTCCCCTTTGGCTACCGCACAAACAGGCTTTGGCCCTGATGTTTTTCAAATGCGTGCCCAGGTTGATTTTTAACCTGCATTATTCACGGTCGACTGGTAAATACATTAGGCAGGATCAATTGCTTGCAAAAAAGGAACGATACAATGATTCATAAAATATTATTATTTGTCTTGCTTATTGGTGCCATGACTGGCTCGGCATTGGCTGAAAACGCAACATTGAAAATTATTACAGAGCCGTGGGCTCCGTTTTCTTATAAAGAAAACGGTAAAGTTAAGGGCGTGATTACCGATGTGGTACGCAACGTTTTTCAAAGTATGGATGTGTCTGTAACTTTTCAAGTCGTGCCGTGGAAACGTGCTGTAGCAATGCTAAAAAAAGGTAAGGGCGACGCGCTTTATTCAGCATCTTATAAAACTGAACGGGCGAAGTTTTTGATTTACCCCAAGCACCCTATTTACCAAGTTAAGTACTTGTTTTATTCAAAAAAAGGCAGCGGTTTTAATTTTGATGGTAATGTTGACCATCTTCGTGGTAAAATTGGTGCCATGCGTGGGTATTCTTATACCAAGGCATTCTGGAATACACCTAAAACATGCGCTGATTGTTACAAGATTGAAATCGTGAATAAGCTTGAACAAAATTTTAAAAAATTACACAAGGGTGAAATAACAGCTTTTCCTGCATCACAAAAAGTTGCCGAAGCGATGATGAAAAAAGAAGGTTATACCAATGAATTTGAAGCATCGTTAATCCCTTTGGCGACGAAAGATTATTTTTTAACCTTTCGTAAAGGCATTGACCCCATGCTTGTAGATAAGTTTGATCAAGCCATAGCAAAAATAAAATCTGGCTCACGCTCTGTTTTGGCGAAGCATTAATACAGATGGATCTTCATGAAGTTCAATCTATGGTTGAGGATAAGGGCATTATCTTTTTGGCTTATGGCAGTGTGCTAACCCAAGATATTATTGCGAGCTTTGCCAATGGTCTTGAGAAGGATCCAACATTCTCTGAATTAAGCATGGGCGTTTCTACTGATATATTTACGGTGTTTATTGAAATATCTCAAAATATGGTGAAATATTCTAAGACACATCAGCAAACAAATGGTAGCGAGGGTATTATTGTGGTTGGGAAAGACCAACAAGGAACCTACTACATTCACAGTCGAAATTTGGTTAATGCAAAAGATAAAGATATTATCACACGCAAGCTTAATGAAGTCATATCCATGGATCGCAATGCGATCAAAAAGCGGTACCGTGAGTTACGCAGAAGTGGTCAGCACGCCCACGGCATTGGTGCTGGCATTGGTTTTTATGAAGTGGCGAAACGATGTGATCGTATTGATTTTGAATTTACCGAAGCTGGCGAAGATCAATTTTATTATGTTTTTAAATCCTATGTTCGTGGATGTAAAGTGCTATCATGATTTCAAATTTACATATTTTGCCTTCTGCTTACACACCAGAAGTTCACTTTAAAACCGCTGGTAGTTTGTCCTTGTCAGGGAAATCATACCCCGAAAATACCTTTGAGTTCTATAAACCTGTCTTGCAATGGGTTCAAGACTATTTTGCTGGGGAGCCAGCCGTAAAAACAGTAGTAACGATTGAATTAATCTACTTTAATTCCAGCAGTTCCAAACTGTTTTTTGATTTTTTTGATTTATTGGATGAGAACAAAGATCGCCATCAGATTGAAATCAATTGGCTCTATGATGTGGAAAACGAATCGGCCAAAGAGGCAGGCGAAGATTTTGTTGAAGACTTTGAATACCTCAATATTCAACTGATCACAAAATAAAAAGCATGAATACAACAAGTATTCGCCAGCGTGTCAAACGGGCTATTATTTATGCATCGGCGATAACCATGTTGGTTTTTTTGCTCGTGATGGGCTTCGATCGCTTGGATCGCATGGATACCATGATGAAAAAAAAGAGCACTTATATTGCAAATTTGGTGCAAACAAGTCTACCTATACCAGTGTGGAATATGGATGACAAAAGCACCAATGATATTTTAGATGCTGTTTTTTTGGATACTGATGTTGTCTATATTGCAGTCATGGAGGAAGGGCAACGGCTTGAGCACCGTGTACAAGAAAAATATAGCGCAAAAGACTTTGCATATTTTGAAAACAGTCGATCATTTACTGCCGTTTCAACCATGATCCTGTATGATGATAAAACCATTGCAACTGTGAACATTGCAATTTCCAATAAACGTTTAAAGACTGAGATCTACAAAGATATGGGCTATATTTTTGTATTAACCTTGTTGCTGATTGTTGTGATCACCTCGCGCATGTTTGTGACCATGCGTTCATCTATTTTCACACCGCTTAAAGAACTTGAAGATGCTGTAACATTAATTTCTGATGGTAATCTAAATGAGCCGATTGCCAAACGAAGTGACGATGAAATCGGTCGTTTGGGTGATGCCTGTGAAAGCATGCGAGAATCTATTAAAACATTGATTTGCGAACTTAGTGATGCCAATGAAGGTCTAGAAGAAAAAGTCAAAGCGCGAACGATCGCACTTGAAAATGCCCATCAAAGTATTAAATCATCCATTGAATATGCATCATTGATTCAAGGTGCGTTGATACCTGAAGAAGCATTGTTTCGACAGTATTTTTCTGATTTTTTCGCCCTGTGGTTGCCCAAAGATGTGGTTGGTGGTGATATTTATTTATTCAATACGTTAGGAAATCCTGATGAATGCTTGTTGATGGTTATTGATTGTACAGGCCATGGTGTTGCTGGTGCTTTTGTTACCATGTTGGTGAAAGCGATTGAACAGCAAATTATTGAAGATATTATTCACCGTAAAGAGTCCGTAAGCCCCGCCAAAGTCCTGCTTATTTTTAATCAAACCATGAAACATCTACTGAAACAAAACGATAAAAACGCTGTTTCCAATGCGGGTTTTGATGGTGGCATTGTATACTTTAACAAAAAAGAGGGTGTTATTAAATTTGCAGGCGCAGAGACATCCTTATGTTACATTGAAGATGGCGTATTTAAAACCATTAAAGGTTCCCGTCACTCCGTCGGTTATAAGCGTTCGGATCCCGATTTTGAATTTAATGAATATACGTTCAAAGCTAAAAAAGGCATGCGCTTGTATCTTTCAACCGACGGTTATTTGGATCAAAGTGGCGGTGAAAAAGGTTTTTGTTTGGGGCGTAAAAAGTTTCAGCAAGCCATTGAGTCTATTCAGCATGAGCCGATGCATAAACATCAAGCTTTATTGATCTCTGCTTTAGAATCCCATCAGGGCGAGTATGAACGCAATGATGATGTTGCTGTGGTTGGACTGGAAGTTTAGGAAGGGTACGGTAAAAGGGAATTAAAATATGAAAAAACGTTCAATAATTACAACTTTAATAATAGCCATGTCATCATTGATGCTCGCTTCTTTAAGTTATGCGGAATGTATTATAAACATGACCTACAAAGAAGGTGATAAACTGCCTTTGATTGCCAAGTCCCCTGATAACTCGGGGGCTTATTTGGCGCTTTTTAGCCAAGCTGCAACCCGTATTGGCTGCACACTTCATGTTACCCGCTTATCAAAAAAACGGCTGCATAAAATGTTGGCTGAGGGGACATTAGACTTTTATCCGGGCGCATCATTTTCAAAAAAGCGTTCAACTTATCTTTTTTACATTGAAAATGGTTTTTCAACGGGGGAGTATGGTATTACTTCCTTGCAACAAAGCGAAATTATGCGTTATGAAGATTTAAAAGGGCGTGACCTCACGTGGGTATTGGAATTAAACAGCTCCAAACATGAACTGGCGCAATCTCTAAATATTCATTTTCAACAAAGAAAATACCTGAATCTTGATGTTGTGCATAAACTTATTGCTGGCAAACGGAGTGTTTTTTATGTTGCCGATAAGGAGTTGGTTGATTATTACCCCAAGCGTTCGGGGCTTTCTTCACTTAAAGCGGCAGGCATGAAGGTTCATAAAAATTGTTGTGGCGGAGAGGTACCAATGTACTTGGGGTTTTCTCGTTACTCCAAGCATTTTAAAGAACGTAAAAACCCTGGTTATGATGCCAAGCTTGCCATAAGCCCAACCAACTTCCCTACCGAACTGGATCCACAAAGTGTTGCTTATAAATTTTCTCAAGCATTGAGATCTTTAAAAGAATCTGGGGAAACTAAAAAAATCCACACCCAATATTTTCATTGATCATGGGCACACTAACAGAAAACTTTATTAATGAAATCAAGACCAGTTTGGCAGCACACGCACCTGAACTGGCCACTAAAATTATTAAACAAATCAAACGCCAAGATAAAATCATTGAACGGGCAGACCAACGGCAACGCCGTGAATTTGATGAATTAGAAAAACTAAATGCAAGTTTGGAACGGCGTATCGAAGAGCGCACCAAAGAACTCTTTGAAGCAAAGCAAAAAGCTGAGGATGCAACCCAAGCCAAAAGTGACTTTTTGGCCAATATGAGTCATGAAATTCGCACGCCAATGAATGCGATACTTGGCTTAAATTACCTCGCACTAAAAACCAACCTGACTGACAAACAACGGGATTACCTTAATAAGGTGCAAGTTTCCGCACGTTCTTTACTCGGCATTATCAACGATATTCTTGATTTTTCTAAAATTGAAGCGGGCAAGCTGGATATTGATCCCATTGAAATGCAGCTTGATGATGTTTTAACCCAACTGTCTGATGTGGCTTCAGCCTTGGCAGAAGACAAAGGGCTGGAACTTCATTTTTACAAAGACCCTGATATTCCTTCAACCTTGATTGGCGACTCATTGCGAATCCATCAAATTTTATTAAATTTAATCAGCAATGCGGTCAAATTCACTGAGCGTGGTGAAGTGGTGGTTCGTATTGAACATGCACTTGATGCCACAGTAGAGCCGCATCAAATTCGTCTACGTTTTACCATTAGAGACACAGGCATTGGCTTAAATCCACAACAAATAGCCAGCTTGTTTCAGTCGTTTAGCCAAGCAGATAGTTCAACGACACGCAAATACGGCGGTACGGGACTGGGACTTGCTATTTGCAAAAGTCTGGTTGAGCTCATGCATGGTCGGATATGGGTGGAATCAGAGCCGCAAGTTGGCAGCCGTTTTGTCTTTACGGTATTGTTGGAAAAAGCATCCAAAAGCGATGAAATAAAACGTCATTTGTTGCCCAATACACTTTGGCAACGACGCATTTTGGTCGTAGACGATAATCCAACATCGTTGGAAATTCTTCAGGCCTATTTGCAATCTTTTAAATTACATGTCCAATGTGTTGAGTCTGGTTATCAAGCAATCGCTCTTTTAGAAGCGGCTTGTGCTGAAAAGAAACCGTTTGATTTGGTGTTGATGGATTATCAAATGCCATCAATGAATGGTTTAGAAACCACCCGTCTCATTCAGTCCTCAATAAAAATTCAACAAACACCAACCGTGATCATGATTACTGCGCACTGCAAAGACGATATTATGCAACAAGCAGAAGCGTTGAACATGAAGGGATTTCTCTCCAAACCTGTGAACCAATCATTATTGTTTAACAGTATTATGCATGTATTTGAACAAGGTGAGCAATATGTACACCAAAGCCATATTATAAAAAATAAACTCCAGGATCAGCTTGAACAATTAAAAGGGAGTGAGATTCTTTTGGTTGAAGATAATCCAATCAATCAACAGGTTGCATATGAGATTTTGTCGGATGTAGGTTTTGTTGTTTCCATTGCCAATAATGGCCAAGAAGCTGTTGATATGGTTGATAAAAACACCTATGCAGCTATTTTAATGGATTTGCAAATGCCCGTGATGGAAGGTCTCGAAGCGACGCGGATAATCCGCCTAAACAACCCTAATATCCCCATTATTGCCATGACGGCACACGCCATGAAAGAAGAGGTAGCGCGTTGCCTTGATGCTGGCATGAATGATCATACCAGCAAACCAATCAGTGCCAATACCTTGTATGCAGCATTAATCCGATGGCTAAAACCAGTAACACAGTCAAGTAAGCCAATATTACCTGTTGTCGCTACTGCAGCGAATGAGGTCGCTTCAGTTGACCCTATAAGTCATGCATTGGATATTACTGCAGCCTTGGCAATACTTAACAGCATGCCATTGCTGCTTAAATTATTAACCATGTTTAAAGAGCGTTTTAGCGGTATTGTCATGGATATTGATGTTGCCCTAAAAAATGGTGATGTTGATACGGCAAGCAGTCTATTGCACGATATTAAAGGAACATCGGGCAATATTTGCGCCATGCCTTTGTATGAAGCAAGCCATGATTTTCATGCGTTTTTGATGGCAACACCAGCGCAGGATGTGCCACAAACCTTGCATGATAATTTTGCACAGTCTTTAGAAAACTTAATGCAATGCATTCATAAGCTTCAGGCTGCGCAGGCTGACGAGTAGGCTTGTCCGAGTCCGAGTATCAATGGCCAACAGTCTACGCTTTCAAATTGAATTTAACTTCCGCGATGCCAAACAGTACTGGGGCTTAGAAGATTTCATGGTTCTCCAGGAAAATAAGGTGCGTAATACCGCGACTGAATAGCCAAATAAAATTCCGCTATATATTCAATGTCCGAATGCTAGTGTGCGAGTCATGTATATGCCTGATTTTTCTGATCGTAACTGGGCTGTTGTGCTTGCTTTGTTGTGGTTGTGCTTGACGTTGCCTGCTTTGGGAATGGTTCCATTGTTTGATTATGATGAAACCATCTATGCACAAACTGCCATAGATATGATGCATTTGGGGCAATGGATTGTACCAACGGCCAACGGCATGGACTTTTTTGAAAAGCCACCATTCACGTACTATTTAATGGATGGAGCATTTGCTGTTTTTGGTGAAAACGCTTTTGCAGCACGCCTGCCCTCTGCTGTGTTCACTTTATTCACAGCATATTTGTTGTTTCGTTTTGGTGAACACCGTGGCGATTCACGGATGGGTTTGATCGCTGCTTTGATTTTTTTATCCATGTTTGAAGTGGGCTTATTGGCACATGCTGCTATTTTAGATGCTGTGCTTAATTTTTTTATTGTTGCTGCATTGTTGTATTACCTGCGCTGGCTAAGCAATGCCTCGATGCGCAACGCATTAATCTGCGCGGCCATGATGGGTTTTGCTGTTGCCATCAAAGGCCCTGTTGGCGTTGCTGTTCCGATCATGATTATGGTGATTGATCGTCTTTTGGTAGGAGCATTGTGGCATACATTAAAACGTATACCTTGGTTTGCTGCATTGCCACTTTTTGTTGTTTGTGCCTCACCTTGGTATGCCATGGTATTTTGGCTGCATGGCACTGCATTTTTATACGAATTTATTTGGGTGCAAAATATTGGCCGAGCCTTGCACCCTATGCAAGGTCATGGTGGCAGTTGGCATTATTATTTTGTGGTGTTTATGGTGTCTTCATTGCCGTGGTTGTTGTGGTTACCGTGGTTGTTTCGCCAATTGAACCTGCGCAGTACAGCAATAGATTTACACACCATTCGTTTTGCTATTGTTTGGCTGATTTCTGTTATTGTATTGTTTAGTTTTGCACAAACCAAGTTGCCACATTATATATCTTGTGTTTATCCTGCTTTGGCACTGGCCTTGGCTGTAGCATGGCGACGAAAAACACCCAGTTTACCACCTTATATTGGCTATGGAACAGCCGTATTGTTGATGCCATTGGCAGTTTTATTGCTCGTATTTCCATGGTTGTACACACGGCTTGCTGATTATATTCACCACCCTAGAGCCTTGGCTATTCTTGAGCAGAATATCACCCCGTCGGTAGCTATTTCTATTGCGGGTGCAGTGCTGCTTGGCATATTATGCTGGCTTATCTACACCAATAAAAAACAACATATTGGCGTTTTTATTGCCCTTGGTCTGGTATTGCAAAGTGCATTGATGTGGCCACTCGCATCGTTTGCAGGACGGTTGATCCAAGCACCAACCATGCATGCTGCAACCCTGATTCGTGCTATGCCTGCCAATGTTCGAGTATTTAGCTACAACCTCAACACACCTTCGGTTTCTTTTTATGCAGGACGAAATTACCATATTATTTTAGGGAAAGAAGGCCAACAAACATGGGCAAATGCTGCATCACCCAAGGTTCTTTTTATGCGAATGGAATCTAAAAAAGACTTTCCATTGTTGCACAACAATCAATTGCTGCTTGATCAGGGGGGTTATTTAATGTTTCAAGGGGATCAATTACGCTGACAGTTTACCAAATATATTTAACTTTCTAGTAAACTGTCAGCGTAATATATGGAAGCCCTTTATTTGAAATAAGGCACAGTCCGACTCAAGTTTAATAACTTGAAGAATTTCTGTTTATAACGGATTCTGTTGGTTATATAACCTATTGATATTACTGAAAGTATTCATAAATATGGCTACTCTGACATATGCAGATATGGCGCGGTGTATTATACAATCCGTTCTTTTATGCTGCCGAATTCTCGCCGTAATACCGGGACTCCCAAATGCCTCACCTGTTCGCCTCAACACTATTGGGGTCAATGTACTGCGAAAAATTGGAAATTGGGTTAGCTTCGCTCGCACGGAGGCTGCCATGCGTTTTTTAAACCCCAAAACTGACTTCGCTTTTAAGCGGATTTTTGGTTCAGCGGAAAGCAATGATATTTTAATCAGCTTTCTCAATGCGATTTTGAGCCTGCAATCACCGCATCGTATCGCTGAGGTGGATATTATTGATCCATACCTTGCACCCAAAATCAAGGGCATG